>CAZOLR010000001.1:0-39465 GCA_964580905.1 uncultured Hyphomicrobiales bacterium
CCGAAATTTTCTTTCGCCGGGGCTGGTAAATCTCTTGCCTGACCATAGATTAAGTGCAACAAACAATTTTTCCTAGTGTGGTTTCCATCATCACCCCGGCCAGAATACAGGCTTATTTAAATGAGCAATAAACTCGATTTCAATTTCACGAACGCGATCACGGTTAATCGCCCCTACCGCAAGCCATCACGGATAATCCCCCGTCTGCTGGTTGTCGCCCTTGTGCTGATGGGTATTTCTGCTTTTGTTGTGGTCAAATGGGACCCGGCGCAGAGCTTTTTGTATGAAAAGCCGCAACCGGTCTATAACCCCCTTTATGATGAGCATTGAGCCCGGCCGGTGATAGGCCGGGTTTAATCCCGGGTCTTCCGGTCATCGATCACGATGCTGGCCACGCCCGCCAGCACGATACTGCCGCCGATCATCATCGGCACGGTGAGCGTCTCACCTAAGAAGGTGACGCCGCCCAATACGGTGAAAATAGGCAATAGCAACAAAAACGGCGCCGCCTGGCTGACCGGATTGCGCCGGATGAGCGTGTACCACATCCCGTAGCCGATGGCCGTCATGATAAGACCGAGATAAAGCACGGACCCCCAGACAATCCAGTCGGCGTTGCGGATCGCTTCAAGGTGGCCGGTCTCAAACACAAAGGACATGAAGAAAAGCTGGGGTGCCGCCATCAGCGCAATCCATGCCGTGAGCGTTAACCCGTCTATATTTTCAAGCCGGCGGATCATCGTCTGCCCGACGGCCCAGGTCGCCGCCCCGCCAATGACGAGAAAAACAGCGCCGATGTCACTGGCCACACGAGGTTCGCCCGAAATGATATAGACACCAAGAAAGGCAAGCCCGATCCCGATCCATTTCCTGAGCCCTGTTTTCTCCCTGAGCACCAACGCACCCAGAAGTGTAAGAAAAGGGACTTCAAGCTGGACGATAAGGCCCGCAACCCCGGCGTCAAGCCGCGCAAGGCCGGTAAAGGTCAGGCTGTATTGCACCGCACAGGATATGAACGCAATCCCGATCAGTGACCGTATCACCCCACGGGGCAGGGGAAAAAACCAGATCATCGCCAGCGCCGTCACCGTGAACCGGAACGCCATCAGAAGAATAGGGGGGAAATGGCCGATCGCCGCCTTGGCAAAGACAAGCCCCATCCCCCAGGTCAGGGCAACCAGAACACCAAGGAGGTAATCAAGCATTCTGGGCATGGGGCAGAGTGTCCTCAATCAGGGCAATTCATTACTCATACGCCTCTTCCGGTGATCAGGAAACCAAAACCTTCGATATTCAGGATTTCGCTGGCCTGATGAAGGGTGGCGCGGAGCATTCTCCTTCCGGCAATGTCTAAAAATTGATAATGATGTCAAAAATTTCGTTTTTTTCGGGGCAAATTCATCTCAAGATTATGGAACAATGTTGCGGGTTCTGCAGAGCCTTCAGAAGATGTTTCACGATGGGGATGAGCGATGAAATTTCAACTGGCAGTTAATATGGAACGTGTCACGGACGAAGATGATATGCGCGATGTGGCCGCGCATACGCTGGAAATGGTCCAGATGGCAGAAGCGGGCGGATTTCAGATTGTCTGGGCAGCCGAACATCATGCGATTGAGATGACCATCGCCCCGGATCCGTTTCAGCTTCTGGCGTGGTGGGGCGCGCATACGTCTGATATTCGACTTGGCACGGCGGTGGTCAACGCGGCCTACTGGCACCCGATCAAGCTTGCCGGTGAGGCGGCGATGGCTGATCTGATTTCTGGCGGCAGGCTGGAATTCGGTATTGGTTCCGGTGCCTATCAGCGTGAGTTTGATCGCATGCATCCCGGGCTCAAGCAGACCGATGGCTGGAAATACATGCATGAAATGCTGCCGGCACTCAAAGCGCTGTGGCAGGGGGATTACGAACATCAGGGCGAGTACTGGTCATTTCCCTTATCCACATCGGTGCCCAAGCCTCTGCAGCAGCCACATCCGCCTATCTGGGCGGCGGCACGGGCGCCCATCACCTATGATTTTGCGGTCAAGAATTCGCTCAATATTCTGTCCTGGCCCTTCACCCGACCCATGGCGGAGGCCGAGCTGTATAAGGAACGCTTTGATGAGGCGATGGCGGCAAATCCGGGCAAGCCAAGACCGGTTTTTGCCATGATGCGTCATACCGCGGTCTACGATAAAAAAGAGGACTGGATGGTGCCGGTTTACGCTGTTCAGCGTGTCCTCAGCCAGTTTGAAAACCTCTACAAGAATCTGGGTGATGTGAAAAACGGTTTCCCTGCCAGCATCAATCTGGATGAACTCCAGAATCGCGAAGAATACAGCGCGAAAATGCTGCATGAAAATCTGATGTTTGGCACGCCGGATGAAGTGGTCGCCAAACTCAGGCCGTATCAGGAACTGGGTGTTGATCAGTTCACCTATTACGCCAGCATGGGGCTGGGACGTAAAGAGCAGAAAAGATCGCTTGAGCTCTTTATCAAAGAGGTTATGCCAGCTTTTGCCTGATGAAATTCAACCCGGAAACCCGGAGGGAAGAATGCCTGATACCGTAGAAGTCGAACGCCGCGGCCATGTGCTTGAGGTGAAGTTGAACAAGCCGAAAGTCAACGCCATCGATCATGAAATGAGTCGTGATCTTGCCGAAGCTTTCGCCGAACTCAGAAAGGATAATGACCTTCGTGTCGGGATCATCACCGCCGAAGGAGACCGCATCTTTTCCGCCGGATGGGATCTCAAATCGCTGGATGCCGGGGATGCCCAGCTCGACGAATGGTGGGATGACGGCGATTATGGTGAAGGCGGTTTTGCCGGACTGACGGAAAACTGGTCGCTGAACAAGCCGGTTATCGGCGCGCTCAATGGTCTTGTCATCGGGGGCGGCTTTGAAATTGCGCTGGCATGTGATCTCCTGATCGCGGCGTCACATGTCGAATTCGCACTGCCGGAAATGCCTCTCGGGATCATCCCGGATGCCGGCGCCATTCAACGTCTTCCCCGGCGTATTCCGCATAATATCGCCATGGAGATGCTGTTTCTGGGGCGGCGGATGAAAGCGGATGAAGCCGCGCATTACGGCCTTGTCAACAAGGTCGTGCCCTATGAGAATCTGATGGATGAGGCCAGAGAATGGGCCGACCAGCTGGCCTGGGCCGCGCCTCTTGCGATGCAGTCGATCAAGGAAGTCATCCGGCATATTGAATGCAAGCCCATCGAGCAGGCGTTTTCCAGCATGCGCAAAGATGATCTGCCGACGTATCGGGCGATGCTGAAATCCGAAGACGCCGCAGAGGGCATCAAAGCCTTTGTTGAAAAACGTGAACCGGTCTTCAAGGGAAAATAGAATGCGGCCAGATGCTCAACACGTCCGGACAGTCACCAGTATCGGTGCCGGTCCGATAGGGGGAGGATGGGCAGCGTTCTTTCTCGCCCGGGGATATCAGGTGAGGGCCTATCTTCACAGCATGACTGAAGAAAAGGCGTTCCGGTCCGTCCTTGATACGGCCTGGCCATGCCTTCAGGATCTCGGCCTTGCCGAAGGCGCCAGCCTTGATAATCTCACCGTCACCGACAATCTTGAAGATGCCGTCTCCGGGACAGAATTTGTGCAGGAATCCGCCCCTGAACGTCTTGAGATCAAGCAGGAGCTGTATCAGCTGCTGGGGGAAATGGTGCCGCCCGGGGTGGTGATCGCCTCCAGCACTTCTGGCCTGCCGATGTCTGATATTCAGGCGCGTTGCCCGAGCCCCGAGAGGACAGTGGTCGGGCATCCCTTCAACCCGCCGTATCTCCTGCCTCTGGTCGAAGTGGTGGGGGGCAGGCTGACATCCGGCGAGGCGCTTGACTGGGTGATGACGTTCTACCGCATTGCCGGTAAAGAACCTCTGCGGCTCAAAAAGGAAATTCCCGGTTTCATCGCCACGCGTCTTCAGGAAGCGCTCTGGCGTGAGGCCTTGCATATGGTGGCCAATGGCGAGGCCAGCCCCGAAGATATCGATCGCGCCTTGAGGTTTGGTCCGGCCCCGCGCATGGCAATCCAGGGGCAGTGCATGGCCTTCCATGTAGCCTGCGGCGAAGGCGGGATGGCAACAAATCTTGATCAGTTTGGCCCGGCGCTCAAACTCCCCTGGACCCGTCTTGAAGCGCCGGAACTTACCACGGAGTTGCGTGACGCCATGGTGGAGGGATGCAACGCCATGGCAGGAGATCGTCATTTTGAAGATCTGGCCGCCGAACGTGACCGGCGGATTGTGGCGGTCATCAAGGCCGCAAGGGGTGAGAATTCCTGAAATCCTGCCCCTTAAACGATTTTCTGCGGGTTTTCCTCAAGACGGGTGTTGCGGGCATTTTTGTCTTTGCGGAAACGGGCGCTGTGGGTGAAGTCATAGATTGTCCCGGGCCATGAGGGGACGGTGTCTTCCTCAGGCCAGGCCAGGCGATACAGGCTTGGCTTGCGCCCGAAGGTTTTGGTGAAACAGTGGGAAAAATAGGACATCGAATTGAAACCCGATGCGACCGAAATTTCCCTTATATCCATATTGGTACTGACCAGAAGCGTACGGGCATATTGCAATCGCAGGAGCCGGTAGAACTGCACAATGGTGCATCCCACATACCGGTTGAAGAGCCGTTCCAGCTTTCGTTGCGGGATACCTATATGCGCACATAGTTCAGGGATGGTGATATTATCCTCGATCCGGTCTTCGAGAAACTGGGTGACTTTCTTGATGACAGGGTGAACATCGATAGTGGCGGTGTTCTTGCTGGGGCGCTGGGGCATGTTCTCCTGGCCCCGGAAATGGTGCAGCATCTGCCTTGCCACTTCATTGGCCAGATCGTCATCATGGGTTTCCGCGATCCGTTGCAGCATCAGATCAATGCCGGCCATGCCACCTGCGCATGTCATGATATTTCCGTCGATGGTGAACATCTGCTCAATGGCATGGACCTGCGGAAAGGTTTCGGCGAAACCGGCAAAGAGAGACCAGTGGGTGGTGGCTTTTCTGTTTGTGAGCAATCCGGCTCTGGCAAAGATATACGCCCCTATTTCCACCCCGATCATGGCCCTGCCGTGACGTGTCTGGCTTCGCAGCCAGCTTGTCAGCCGGTCATCAGAATATCTTTCCGCGCCCCAACTGCCCAGGAGGACTATCGATGATGCCATGTTTGCCCCGGCGTCAAGATCCTCGCAATCAATGGGGATGCCGTTGCTGGCCTGCACCGTTCCGCCCGACGGGGTGGTGAAACTCCAGGTGTAGATATGCGCCGACGCAATGTAATTGGCGATGCGAAGTGGCTCAATCATGGTCGCCAGCGTGGCCATGTTGAAACGAGGCAGAAGAACGAACTGAATCCGTTCGGATTTAGTGGGTTCAGCTGATGATCCGGTCATGTCCTTAAGGTTCGTCCCAATCCGTCAAAACTATCCAAAAATTTGCTCTATTGGCGAAAAATTTACAACTGAAAAAAACCGTGAGGTGAATGATAAACCGGTAAAAAACTCTAGATTGTTGGAGAGGCCGATGAATTACGAAGTTGTGCTGACCTGTGCGGTTACCGGTGCCGGGGATACAACCGGACGAAGCCCGCATGTTCCCGTAACGCCTGAGCAGATTGCCAACGCTGCCATTGAAGCGGCCAGGGCCGGCGCATCGGCCGCCCATATCCATGTCCGTGATCCGGAGACAGGCAAAGGATCTCGTGATGTGGCGTTGTTCCGGGAGACGGTGGACCGGGTCCGTTCGAGCGATACCGATGTGGTGATCAATCTGACAGCGGGGATGGGCGGAGACTGGGTGTCAAGCGACGACAACCCGGCAATGCCCGGCCCGGGAACCGATATGATCGGCCCTGAAGAGCGCCTTGCCCATGTCATCGAACTCAAGCCTGAAATCTGCAGTCTTGATTGCGGGACGATGAATTTTGGCAACGGCAACGAAATTTATATCTCAACTCCCCCTTATCTGCGCAAGATGGCGGAAATTGTTCAGAAACTCGGCGTCAAGCCTGAGCTGGAAGTCTTTGAGCTCGGCCATATACGCTTTGCCAAACAGATGATAGCCGAGGGCCTGATTAACGAGCCGCCCATGTTCCAGATCTGCCTTGGTATTCCCTGGGGTGCCGATCAGTCTGTTGATACGATGAAAGTGATGAAGGATGAACTGCCCGCTAATGCGTCCTGGGCCTCATTTGGTATCTCGCGCATGCAGATGCCGATGGCCGCAGCAGCGGTGGCCATGGGCGGCAATGTTCGCGTCGGGCTTGAAGATAATATCTATCTTGACCGGGGCGTGCTGGCGACAAATGCTCAGCTCGTCGAGCGGGCGGTTGAGATTATTCACCGGATGGGGGGGCGTGTGCTGACCCCGGCGGAAGCCAGGGAAAAACTTGGCCTTATCAAGCAGTCCTGACGGAGCATCACCATGTTTGACCATCCCAGCCATGAAAATCAGCTGCTGGCGGAAACCGTCCGCCGGTTCATGGAAGAAGAAATGTTCCCCCATGAAGAAATGGTGGACCGGGAGGCGCAGGTACCAATTGAACTGGGTCGCCAGATCGAGGAAAGGTCAAAGGAAGTCGGTCTTTTTGCGGCGAATCTTCCGTCTGAAATTGGCGGCGGCGGGCTTGATTACGAGCAGATGGCGATCATTGAATACGAGTTTGGCAAGACCTCACATGCCTTGCATTCATGGGTTGCCCGGCCAACGGAAATTCTGCTGGCAACAGAAGGTGATCAGCGTGAGAAATATCTTCTTCCCTGCGTCAGCGGCGAAAAGCGTGAGCTCTTCGGGTTGAGTGAACCTGAAGCCGGCTCGGATATCATGTCCATGAAATCCAACGCCAAACGTGACGGAACGGACTGGATTCTAAATGGGTCGAAACATTTTATCTCTGGTCCTGTGATGCCGGATTTCGCCATCGTTTTTGCGGTCACCGGCCATGATGAAACCCCGCGGGGGAAGCGGCCGAGAATTACGGCTTTTCTCGTCGATGTGGGGATGAAAGGCTTTGATGTCAGCATCGGATATAACTGCACAAGCTATCGCGGATATCTAAATTTCCGGCTGGATTTCAACGATGTCCGTCTGACCGATGCCCATATTCTCGGCGAGGAGGGCAAGGGGCTTGAGCTTTCGGGCAAATGGCTTGGCATGGGCCGGATATGGGTCGGCGCCACCTGTTGCGGCAAGGCGGACCGGATTTATCAGATGGCCTGCGACTGGGCGGCAAACCGCAAACAGTTCGGTCAGCCCATCGGCAGGTTTCAGGCAACAGGTTTCAAACTTGCGGATATGGCTGTAGGCCTCCGCACCGGCCAGCTTCTTGTCCGGGATGCGATCGAGAAAGCCAATGCCGGCGTGATGTCCGACAGCGATGCCGCCATGGTCAAACTCTATTGCTCTGAGATGCTGTGCCGGACAGCCGACGATGCGGTACAGATTTATGGTGGGATGGGGCTCATGGAAGAAATGCCAATCCACCGGCTGTGGCGTGATTCCAGGCTTGAGCGGATCTGGGACGGAACGTCAGAAATTCAGCGTCACATTATCACTCGTTCCATTCTTCGCCCCTTGGGAGCATGAGCGAGCATCGCGCCCAGAACCTGAACCAGAACCTGCGCCGGCTTCTCCGGCCGCGGCATATCGCTGTTCTCGGGGGGCGTGACGCCGAAGTGGTGGCAGGCGAATGCAAACGGATCGGATATGAAGGCCCTTTCTGGCCGGTGAACCCGACACGTGAGACGATCGGCGGCTTTCCCTGTTTCAGAACTGTTGAGGATCTGCCTGAAGCGCCGGATGCTGTCTTTGTGGCTGTGCCGAGGGATCAGGCGATTTCAAGCCTCAGGACATTAAGCAAGATGGGGGCAGGGGGTGCTGTCTGTTATACGGCAGGTTTCGGTGAAATCGGTGATGACGGTGCTGCCTATGAATCTGAACTGATCCGGGCGGCGGGGGATATGGCCCTGGTCGGCCCGAACTGCTACGGGGTGATCAATTACCGGGACAAGGTTGCGCTCTGGCCGTTTGCCCATGGCGGCAGATTCACCGGCCGCGGGGCGGCGATCATCACCCAGAGCGGGATGCTGTCATCAGATCTGACCATGTCACAACGGTCTCTTCCCATGAGTTACATGGTCTCGCTGGGTAATCAGGCCGTGCTCAAGATCGATGATTTCATAGACTGTTTTGCTGATATGCCGGAAGTCAGCGCCATCGGCCTCCATGTTGAAGGCATACGGGATAGCCAGCTTTTTGAAGCCGCCGCACTTAAGGCGCTTGAAAACAATATCCCCATCGTAGCACTGAAAACAGGCACATCCCGGATCGGTGGTGAGCTTACGATCAGTCATACCGGCTCGCTTTCGGGAACCGATGAAGTCTATGATGCGTTATTCGACCGGCTCGGGATTATCCGCGTGGATGAACCCTCTCTTCTGCTTGAAACCCTCAAATTCATCACCGTAGCGGGAATACCGGCCGGCCCTCGTCTTGCCGGTCTCGCATGTTCCGGCGGCGGCGCCACCATGCTGGCAGATGGTGCCGAAAAACTGGGGCTTGATCTGCCAAGGCCGGGCGCCGGGGCGGGCAAAAGATTGCGGGAGATGTTGCCGCTCACCGCCACGGTTTCAAACCCGCTTGACTACACCACCCCGATCTGGGGGATGCCGGATAAAACAGAGCCGGTCTTCAGCACCATGTTTGACGACGGGTATGATGCGGCGGTGATTGTTCAGGATTACCCGGCGGCAGGACTCGATGAAAGCAAGCCGTATTATCGCAACGATTCCATCAGCTTTCTCAATGCGACGAAGGCACATGGGATACCGGGTGCCGTATGCAGCACGATTGCGGAGAATCTCGATACCGAAACACGTGATTTTCTGATCGGACACGGAATTGCCCCGATGCAGGGGATCGGGGATTGCCTCAAATCCATCGCCTCCGCGGTCCGATACGGACAGCGGAGGCAGGTTATTCTTGCCTCGCCGCCACCTCCTCTTCACCGTCCGGTGCGGCAGGAAAGCACCAATCCGGTACCCCTTGATGAAGACGCGTCGAAAAAAATGCTGGCCGAGGCAGGTATTGCCGTGCCGGAGTCGCTCTTTACCGAAGGTGATCTGCCGCCAACGCTTCCCCGTTCGCTCAGTTACCCGCTGGCCCTCAAAATGGTGAGCCCTGATCTCCCCCATAAGTCGGAGATGGGGGCGGTTATTCTGAACATTACGGACCGGGAGATGCTTGAAGCGTCTGTTTACCAGATGAAGTCTGATGTCAGCCGCCATGCTCCCACCGCACGACAAAAGGGTTTTCTCATCGAAACAATGGTGTCCGGTGTGGTGGCTGAACTCATGGTCAGCCTCCGGCGTGATCCTGTTTTCGGGATACTGCTCACGATCGCAACCGGTGGTGTGCTCGTGGAAATTCTTGATGATGCCGCAACGCTGATCCTTCCGGCAGGCCGGGAGGAAATGGATCGCGCCATCAGCACGCTTGCGGTCAGCCGCATTATCGACGGGTATCGCGGGGCTCCATCAGGTGATCGCGGGGCTGTACTAAACCTTATCCATGACCTTGCCGGAATGATGATGCGCGATGAGAGGATCGATCTGATCGAAATCAATCCTCTCTTTGTTCTCGCCGATGGGGTTGTTGCGGTTGATGCGGTGATAACCCTCAGCAACTAGCGCATCACAAAGGGGTTAGCCATGGGTTCATCTGAGATATTGATCCAGGCTGTCTTCGGGCGGGTGTAATCGTAAATGGCCTGCATGCCGCTTTCACGGCCATAGCCGGATTCCTTGAAACCGCCGAATTCGGCAATCGGCGAGACAACACGGTACGTATTCACCCAGACAATACCGGCCCTCAGTGCTTTCGTCATCCTGAGTGCCCGTGCGCTGTCTTTGGTAAAGACACCCGCCGCCAGGCCGAATTTGCTGTCATTGGCAAGGGCGGTCACTTCATCCTCTTCATCAAAACGCAGCACGCTCAGCACCGGGCCGAAAAGTTCGGTATCCACAATGGTCATGTCCTGGCGGGGACATTCGATGATGGTGGGTTCATAATACCAGCCTGCATTCGGTGTCTTGGGGCGTTTGCCGCCGGTCAGCACGGTCCCGCCTTCCTCCTGCGCCAGTTTCACCTGGCGTTCGATATGTTCGATCTGGGCATAGGTGGCAAGAGGGCCCATCTGTGTCTCTTCTTCGAGTGGGTCGCCGATACGGATATGCCTGGCCTGATCCTGCATGCGGTCAAGAAACTCATCGGCAATGCTGTTGTGCAGATAAAGTCTTGATCCGGCAACGCAGCTCTGGCCGCTGGCACCGAAAATACCGGCGATAGATCCGTTAACCGCGCTCTCGACATTGGCATCACCAAAGACGATAAAGGGGGATTTGCCGCCCAGTTCAAGTGATACTTGCGCGAAATTCTCTGCGGAATTCCGCACCACATGTTTTGCGGCGGTTGTGCCACCGGTAAAACTGATCCGTTGCACAAGCGGATGCGAGGTCAGCACTTTGCCGCAGGGGTCGGCATGGCCGGTGACAATATTCACCACGCCTTTCGGGAAGCCGGCGTCTTCAATGAGTTTGCCGAATTCAAGCATCGCGGCCGAGGCATGTTCGGAAGCTTTGAGCACCACCGTATTACCGGCCGCCAGTGCCGGGCCGATCTTGACCGCAACAAGGAACAACTGCGAATTCCAGGGCACCACCGCCGCCACAACCCCGAGGGGTTCCCGGAATGTCATGGTCAGCATGTCAGGCTTGTCGATGGGCAGGGTCTGGCCGCTGATCTTGTCGGCACAGCCAGCATAAAAATGGAAAAACTCAGCGATATATTTGGCCTGCCAGCGTGTCTCTTTCAGCATCTTGCCGGTGTCGATCGTCTCGATGCGGCCAAGATGTTCCGATTTCTCGTCAAGAAGTTCGGCAAGGCGGCGCAGATATTTCCCGCGTGCAGTCGGTGTCAGGCTTGCCCATTCACCTGACATGAAAGCCTGATGCGCCGTCTCGACCGCACGATTTATGTCACCCTCGGTTGCTTCAGGCACCGTGCACCAGGGCTGTTCCGTTGCCGGGTTAACGCTTTCAAAACTTTTGCCATCGCTTGAGTCCTGCCATTCGCCATTAATGAACATTTTATAATGAATGAGGTCTGACATTTGGCGCTCCTTCCATCCGGTTTCTTCAATGCATGATCGCACGTGTCCTGAATAAAGCCTAGGATGTTGCACAGGGAGATGCTTAAATTTTTGGTCATCTTATGCCGAAAAATTGCAAATGCCTCCGGGCGGAGTAGATCAGCCTTAAACGAGGAAAATAAATATCAGGGGGCAATATGGGCAAGAAGATCATCGGTGATCCGCTTGTTATTAATGGCCGCAGGCTGTCGCTTTCGCGAGCTGTGCGGGCCGGGGATTTTGTTTTTCTGACAGGCCAGGTGCCGATGAAGGACGGCAAGGTCATGACCGGGGGCACGATAGAAGATCAGACCCGGGCGGTTCTTGAGGATATCCGGGAAACGCTGGCTCTGGCCGGATGTGAGATGAAAGACGTGGTGAAAGCCATGGTATGGTTGACGTCACGTGATGATTTCCCCGGCTTCAATGCCGTCTATGCGGAATATTTTCCCGATGAGCCGCCGGCACGCTCAGCGGTGGTCAATGACCTTCTCGTTGACGTTAAGGTTGAGGTTGAAGTCGTGGCATGGAGGCCTCAGGAAAGCTGATGGCATTTAAGGAAAGCAGGGCAAATGATGGCACATCCTGCCGCCTTTATGATGGCGGCAGCACAAGTTTGCCCGTTCTTCTGATCCACGGGTTGGGGCTCAATCAGGATATGTGGGCAGCACAGATCGATGCCCTTACAGCTCTAGGGCCCGTGATAACCTATGATTTATACGGGCATGGGACGTCACCATCGCCCCCCGAGACACCCAGTCTCGGTCTTTTCGCGGATCAGGCCGTGAAAGTCACTGATCATTTCGGCTGTGAACGCGTCATCGTTGCCGGGTTTTCTCTGGGCGGGATGATCGCTCGTCGTATCGCGATGAATACCCCGGAAAAGGTGGCGGCACTTGCCGTGCTGCATTCTCCGCATCAACGGACGAGAGCTGAACATGACGCCATCCAGCGGCGGGTATATCAGGCGGAGGAACATGGCCCTCAGGCGACGGTAGAGGCGGCGATTGAACGCTGGTTCACGGAAGACTTCCGCAAAAGAAAGCCCGAAGTCATTGATCAGGTCAGGAAATGGGTGACGGCAAACAGCCGCGAGATCTACCCGCCGATTTATCAGGTTCTGGTCGACGGCGTGGATGAGCTGGTTTCACCGACGCCGCCGATCACCGCCCCGACACTGGTCATGACAGGGGACGAGGATTTCGGCAATCATCCGGCCATGAGCGCCGCTATTGCAAAGGAAATCGAAGGGGCCGAGCTGGTTGTGCTCAACGGGCTGAGGCATATGGCGATGATGGAAGCGCCGGAGGTTTTCAATCAACATCTGGTCAGCTTTATCAACAACCACGCAACAGGTGATGAGCACACCGGAAGGTGAAGCCGAACTCAAGGGAGGACGTCAATGGAACTGATAATCCGGAAAATTGTTACATATAAAGAGACTGTTCTGGTCGACGGCGAGAAGGCCGCCACACCACCGCTCGAAATATTCGGGGCGGCGGCGGTTGTCCGCAACCCCTGGGCCGGTCGCGGATATGTTGAGGACCTGATGCCGGAAATAAAAGCTTTCGGCCCCATTCTGGGTGAAAAACTGACCGAAGAGATGCTCAATCTTGCCGGTGGCTCAGGTGAGGCAATTGAAGCTTTCGGCAAGGCGTCCATGTCGGGGGTTGACGGCGAGCTTGAACATGGCTCAGCCCTCATACATACACTGCATTTCGGCAATTTTTTCCGCAAGGCGGTTGAGGGGAAATCTTACCTTGGATTTACCAACACACGCGGGCCGGCGAATACCCAGATCAACATTCCCCTTATGGACAAGAACGATACCGGCCGCCGGTCACATTACCTGACCGTGCAGATGCATATTGCCGATGCCCCGGCCGGAAACGAGCTGATTGCCGCATTCGGGGGGGCTACCGGTGGCAGGCCGCATCACCGCATCGGTGATCGCTACAGTGATCTTGCATCCATCGGAGCAGAGCTGGATAACCCGGCTGGCGTCTGATTTTTGATAGCAGATGGAAAAAGCGGAAAAGGGAGGTGAGAAAACACATCAGGCAGATAATTAAACCGACTTTACATGTAATAATATCTTGCAAAGCAAGGTGTTTGCAACTTAACCTAACCAAGGGTAATTAAATCAAGGGAGGAAGAATTGGATAATTCTGACGATTGCCAAAAATACAAAATCTCTGCCGAAGTTGCGGACAGGGAAACTCAAATCAAAGCAGATAAACTTCAGGACAGCTACGCTTCAGGCAAGATCGGCCGTCGCGGTTTCATGACCGGGGCGCTGGCTCTCGGGGTTTCGCTGACAGGGGCTTCCACCGTTGTTGACGAAGTCCTTGCCGCGACACCCAAGGCTGGCGGACGGCTGAGAATTGGGATCACCGGCGGGGCTACCAGCGACGTTCTCGATCCGGGCCAGATTCTTGATGCCTATATGATCAACGTCTCCATGGGTCAGGTTCGCCCGAACATGACCAAGATCATGCCGGATGGTTCTGTGCAGGGTGACCTTGTCGAAGGCTGGGAGCCATCAAATGGTGCCAAGACATGGAAGTTCAATGTTCGCAAGGGCGTCGAATTCCATAATGGCAAGACACTGGACTCAACCGATATTGTAGACTCAATCCGTCACCATATGGGTCCGGATTCCAAGTCTGGTGGCAGTGGTGTCGTCTCCGGCATCAAGGAAATCCGCACCGACGGCAAGGACGGGGTGATCATCGAGCTGAATGAAGGTAATGGCGATTTGCCGATCCTGCTTTCGGACTATCACCTCAATATCTGCCCGTCCAATGGCGATGAGACCATTGACTGGCAGTCAGGCATTGGTGCAGGTGCGTATGTGCTGGCTGAACATGAGCCGGGCGTGCGGACGCTGACCAAGAAATTCGCCAACTACTGGAACACCGGTAATGATTCCTACTTCGACGAAGTCGAAACCCTGGGCATCAATGACCCGACAGCCCGTATGTCGGCGCTTTCGACCGGTGCCGTTGACGCCATCAACAACGTTCCGGCCAAGACAGCAAAACGCCTCGGCAATATGCCGAACGTGAAGACGCTGATCTCCACCGGTAACAAGCAGGCCACCATGCCGATGCTTTGCGATGCGGATCCGTACACCGATCAGAATGTCCGGAACGCGATGAAGCATATCGTTAACCGCCAGGAGCTGCTCGACAAGATCTTCTTCGGGTATGGCCAGCTTGGTAACGATAACCCTGTTGGTCCGGCAAACTACTTCCGTGCATCAACCGATGAGTTGCCGCAGCGTGAGTATGATCCGGAAAAGGCGAAGTTCTACCTGAAAGAAGCCGGGCTCAGCAACCTGTCGGTTCAGTTCCATGCCGCCGATACTGGCTTTGCCGGTGCGGTTGATGCCGGCGCTCTCATGCGCGAATCTGCCAAGGCCGCAGGCATTGACGTTGAAGTCGTGCGTGAGCCTAACGACGGATACTGGTCAAATGTCTGGATGGTCAAGCCTTGGTCAGCCTGCTACTGGAGCGGCCGTCCGACCGAGGACTGGATCTTCTCACAGATCTATTACTCAAAGGCAGACTGGAACGACACCCACTGGAAGAACGCGTCCTTCGACAAGCTTCTTGTTGAGGCACGGTCCGAAACCGATGAGGCCAAGCGTCGTGAGAAATACGTTGAAATGCAGCGTATTGTTCACACCGATGGCGGCCTGATCCTGCCGGTCTTCCTCAGCGAGATCATGGGCTACCGGGCTTCTGTAAGCGTGCCCGGCCAGGTTGCCAACAACTGGGAGCTTGATGGTCATCTCTGTGCCCGCCGGTGGTGGTCTGCCTGATCGGCCCCGTTGGGTAAAAACTAAAGTGGAAAGCCATGTTAATGGCTTTCCACATCCTGATTTGAGCACCTGAAAACCTTAAAACATACTTATTCCCTGTTATTCTCTTGGTGAAATCTTCAGCTGAAATCTGGTTTGATGGACTGAAATGAACAATCTTCTTTTAATGATAGCAAAACGACTTGCGCTCGGTGTGTTGACACTGATCATGTTGTCCTTGCTCATATTTCTTTCCGTGGAAGCTTTGCCCGGTGATCTCGCCCAGGAAATACTCGGCCAGCAGGCCACGCCGGAGACCGTGGCGGCAATCCGGCGCGAACTCGGACTCGACCTGCCGGCCCATACGCGATATCTGAACTGGCTTGGCGGCATACTGCAGGGGGATTTCGGCAATTCGCTCGCCCTGCGCAAGCCGATCATCGGGCTGATTGCCCCGCGCCTTGAAAACACCCTGTTCCTGACGCTTTATACCGCATGTATTGCTGTGCCGCTCTCGCTTGCCCTTGGCATGCTGGCGTCGCTGTTCCGCAACGGATATTTTGACCGCATCTCCAACGCGTCGGCCCTCGCGTCGATTTCAATGCCGGAGTTTTTTGTTGGCTATATCCTCATCTATCTTCTGGCCCTGACCGGGTATTTTCCGTCCATGGCAAATATTAATGCCAATACCCCTTTGCTTGAAAAACTCTATATCTGTTTTCTGCCAGCGCTGACGCTTACCCTTGTGGTGACCGCACATATGATGCGAATGACGCGTGCTGCCATTATCAATATCCTTGCTCTTCCCTATATCGAAATGGCACATCTCAAAGGGGTACGGCCCGGGCGGATTATCACCCGCCATGCACTGCCCAATGCTATCGCACCTATTGTGAACGTGGTGGCGCTCAATCTTGCCTATCTCATCACCGGTGTCGTGATTGTTGAGATTGTGTTTGTGTTTCCCGGGCTCGGGCAGTTGATGGTGGACGGGGTGAAGTTCCGTGATATTCCGGTGGTGCAGGCAACTTCGCTTGTCTTTGCAACCGCTTATGTCGGGCTTAATCTTCTGGCGGATATCATTTCAACCATCTCAAATCCGCGCCTGATGCGGCAGCGATAAGAGGAGGGGGAAAATGATTATTCTGAATTTCCTTCTCTGGGTCATTGTTGTTGCCTGTGGTGCACTGGCTGTGGGATATGTGTTCCGCGAAATTCTGGTTCGTATCGTCGGCCAGGAAATTGCCAAAATTGTGCGGACACTGCCCCTGACCGCAAGTCTCGGTATATTCGTTATTCTTATCTATATTATCTGTGCTGTTTTTGCGCCGGTGATCGCGCCCTACGGGGAAGCGGATATCCTTGCCGGGTCTTTTGAGCCCTGGTCTTCGACTTACTGGTTGGGCACGGACAATCTGGGGAGGGATGTTTTCAGCCGTCTTATCTATGGCGCGCGGAATACGGTGGGTATTGCCTTTCTTGTCACGTCACTTGCCTTCCTGATAGGAACCCTGCTCGGTATTTATGCGGCGCTCAAATCCGGTGTGGTCGATCAGGTGCTGAGCCGGATTGTCGATGTGCTGATGGCCATTCCGTCCCTTATCTTCTCCCTTCTGATGCTGACGATATTCGGTACTTCCGCGCTCAGCCTTGTTCTGGTTATTGCCACGATTGACTCAACGCGGGTCTTTCGTATCGCCCGCGCGGTTGCGCTTAATATTGTTCAGCTTGACTATATCGAAGCCGCAAAGCTCAGGGGAGAAGGATCATTCTTCCTGATCCGGCGTGAAATTCTGCCGAATGCGATGGCGCCGCTCGCCGCTGAATTCGGCCTGAGATTCTGCTTCGTGTTCCTGATGATATCAGCGTTGTCCTTTATGGGGCTGGGCCTTCAACCGCCTACCGCTGACTGGGGTTCCATGGTGCGTGATAATGCTGAACTCATCAGTTTTGGTGATATCACGCCGCTCATCCCCGCCGGGGCTATCGCTTTCCTTACGATTGCGGTGAATTTCGTGGTTGACTGGCTTTTGCATCGTGCCAGTGGGCTCAAGGAATAGGTGATCCATGACAGCTCGCAAAAAAGCAAAATCCGAGAATTCCGATCTGCTCCTGCAGATGCGTAATGTGTCGATCAAGGGGCGCAGCGACGAAACATGGATCGATATCATCAATTCGGTTGATCTTGACCTCAACCGCGGCGAAGTGCTGGGGCTGATCGGTGAATCCGGGGCCGGGAAATCGACCCTCGGGCTGGCGGCCATGGGCTTTACCCGTGATGGGTGCAAGATCACCGAAGGATCTATCGTCTTTGACGGGATTGATCTGTTGTCGCAGAGCAAAGATCAGTTGCGTCAGTTGCGTGGCCGCCGCATTGCCTATGTTGCGCAGTCTGCCGCCGCCAGTTTCAATCCGGCCCATAAACTCATCGATCAGTTTGCCGAAGCGCCACTTCAGCATGGTGTCATGGGGCGTGAAGATGCGGTAACCTATGCCATTGATCTCTTTGACAGGATGAATCTCCCTGATCCGGAAAACTTCGGGTTCCGCTATTCCCATGAAGTTTCCGGCGGTCAGCTTCAGCGGGCCATGACGGCGATGGCGCTGTCATGTCGCCCTGACCTGATTATTTTTGATGAGCCGACAACCGCCCTTGATGTCACCACCCAGATTGAAGTCCTGGCCGCTATCCGTGATATCGTGAAAGAGTTCAACACGGCGGCGATTTATATCAGCCATGATCTCGCGGTCGTCGCGCAGATGGCTGATAAGATCAAGGTTCTGCTAAAAGGTGATGAGGTTGAAGAAGCCTCGACAAAACGGATGTTGAAATCACCACAGGAAGATTACACGAAATCGCTCTGGGCGGTGCGGAAATTTGTCCGCAAGGAAAAGAAGGAAGATGCCCGCAAGGCCCCGGTTCTGGAAATACGGAATATCACGGCAGGGTATTCCAGCCATGTTGATGTTCTGAAAGATGTTTCTTTTAGCATCAGCGAAGGCAGAACGGTGGCCGTAGTGGGCGAGTCCGGCAGTGGCAAATCAACCACCGCACGGGTCATTACAGGTCTCCTTCATCCGCGCGAAGGTGAAGTCCTTTTCGAAGGGGAAAAACTTCCGGCCAGTTATGGTGATAGAAGCCGTGATCAGCTGCGGCGGATACAGATGATCTACCAGATGGCGGATACCGCTCTTAATCCGAAACTCCGGATACGTGAGCTTCTTGGCCGTCCGGCGAGCATGTTCCTAGGCCTCAAAGGTAAAGCGCTGGAGGAGCGGGTGCGTGATCTGCTCCGTATGATTGAGATGGAACCTGATCAGTTTATCGACCGTCTGCCGTCAGAGCTTTCAGGTGGCCAGAAACAGCGTATTGGCATCGCACGGGCCATTGCGGCGGAACCCAGCATCATCATCTGTGATGAGGTGACCAGCGCGCTTGACCAGATTGTTGCCGAGGGAATACTCAAACTGCTTGACCGGCTTCAGGGCGAGCTCAATCTTTCCTACATGTTCATCACCCATGATCTCGCCACGGTGCGAGCCATCGCTGATCAGGTGATTGTCATGAAAGATGGTCTGGTGGTTGAAAAGGGCCAGAAATCAGACGTGTTTTCACCGCCCCACCACCCTTATACGGAATTGTTGCTGGGATCTGTTCCCGATATGGATCCGACCTGGCTTGACCGGCTTCTGGCAACGCGTGGCGTGGACAATATCGGTGATGCCGCTATTGCCAGGATGAAATAACTCATCCGTGTAAGTCAGGGCTTATTGCTGATAAGGAACGACGTCCTGCCCTTCTTCAATCCAGCCCATCACCCCATTCTTCAGGTGTGTGACATTGGTGAATTCCAGCTCGTTTATCAACGCCTGACCCAGCATATTCGTGCGGTTTCCGGTCCGGCAATAAAGGAAGATAGGTTCATTCCGGTCTGGAACGAGTTGCGCGAATTTCTGCTGAAATTCCGGATGAAGCTGCCCCTGTTCGGTGAAAGCCGTAATCAGGTTTGCGCCTTCGATCACGCCGGTTGATGCCCATTCATCTTCACGGCGGATATCAATGACCGTCACGCCGTTTTTCAATGCGGCCTTGAGATCATCGGATGTGCCGTCAGTAAGTCGGACTGCTTCTCTTGCATCCACCAGTTCCACATGGAAAATCAGCGTTGCATCCGGCGGGATCACATTTCCAGCGCCGGAGCTGCCATAGGCGAGTTCAGGAGGAATGGTCAGTTTACGTTTCTCACCAACCTTCATTCCTTCTATGCCTTGCTCCCATCCCGGGATGACCTGCCCCTGTCCGAGAATGAAACGGATGGGCTGGCCGCGCTTTGAGGAATCATCGAATACCGTTCCGTCCTGAAGCTCGCCCCGGTAATGGACAAACACCTGCATCCCTTCCATGGCTGTGACACCATCACCTTCGGCTACGATGTCGATTTCAAGATCGCCGGCAAATGCAGAAGTCATGAGTCCCACCAATGTTGCAAAGATCAGAATGGTCTTACGCAGGTTTGTGCTGAAATAGGGCGTATTCATCGCCTGATCCACCCATTTGTGTTTAACATTATTCTACCATAGAGTGAAAAGGAGGGATTGCAACCTTTTTAATTTTTTCTTTTGTCTTAATTATGCGCTTGATGCGTTAAAATTAACCGGGCGGATGTTAAAAGGCCATTATCCGGGCATCACTTGCTGAAGAGTTTATTTCCTTACAAAATTACCTTAAAAGAGACTGGCAAGAGTTAATATTCTGATCGTCAGGCTATTCAGATTTCAGAAAAGGCTGAAAAAAATGAAAATCACGATAATCGGTACCGGATATGTGGGACTCGTCTCAGGGGCATGTTTCTCTGAATTCGGATTTCATGTCACTTGCGTGGACAAAGACAGCAGCAAGGTTGAGCGTCTTAAAAACGGTGAGATCCCGATCTATGAGCCTGGTCTTGATGATCTCGTGGCCCGGAATACCGCCGCCGGCAGGCTTGATTTCACCCTTGATCTTGCGTCCTCTGTTCGCGATGCTGACGCAGTGTTCATTGCCGTGGGCACACCCGCACGCCGTGGCGACGGCCATGCGGATCTGAGCTATGTGTATGCCGCGGCGAAGGAGATAGCCGGGCACTTGACTGGATATACGGTCGTGGTGACAAAATCCACCGTGCCCGTCGGTACAGGCCGGAAGGTTGCCGCCATCCTTCATGAGACCAATCCCGGGGCCGATGTAGATGTTGCGTCAAACCCTGAATTTCTCCGGGAAGGGTCAGCTATCTCTGATTTCATGCGTCCGGACCGTGTTGTTGTCGGCACCGACAGCGAACGTGCCCACGATGTTATGCGTGGGCTTTATCGCCCGCTCTATCTGCTTGAAACACCCATCCTCTTTACCAGCCTTGAGACGTCAGAGCTGATCAAATACGCCGCCAACGCCTTTCTCGCCGTCAAGATCTCCTATATCAACCAGATGGCAGATTTGTGCGAAAAGCTCGGCGCTGACGTTCATGATGTGGCAAAAGGCATGGGTCTGGACAAAAGGATCGGGTCCAAGTTTCTGCATCCCGGCCCGGGATATGGCGGCTCCTGCTTCCCGAAAGATACACTGGCTTTGGTTAAGACCGCGGAAGATTGCGGAGGCTCGATCAGTATCGTGGAAGAAGTTGTCCGGTACAATAACGGCCGCAAGATTTCTATGTCGGATCGTGTTATCGACGCGGCAGGTGGCACGGTGGAAGGGAAAAAAGTTGCCATTCTCGGCCTTGCCTTCAAACCCGAAACCGATGATATGCGCGACAGCCCTGCTCTTGATATCATCCCCCGGCTCATGGCGGCTGGGGCCGGCATCAGCGCCTATGATCCGGCGGCCATGGAGCAGGCCAGACCTCTGTTGCCGGAGGGGGTGAGCTATTGCACCAGCGCGGCGGAGGCTGTTTCTTCCGCCGATGTGACTGTTATCGTCACCGAATGGAATGAATTCAGGGCGATGTCACCTGCCGATATGGCCGGGGCTATGCGCGGCAATGTTCTCGTGGATTTGCGAAATATCTATGATCCGGCGGCCGTGATGAAAGCCGGTTTGAATCTCTCCAATATCGGCCGGTCTCAGCAGGTGTAGTTCATCCCCAGCCTGCCGCCATCGACATAGATTGTCTCTCCCGTGATGTATGATGCGGCGTCGCTTGCAAGAAAGGCGATGACGCTGGCAATTTCATCCGGGCTGCCGATCCTCTTGAGCGGGGTGCGTGACATGACCATCTGCATCGCTTCAGGATTGGCGTTAACCCCGGCAAGCATTTCCGTGTCGATGGAGCCCGGCCCGACGGCATTGACCCGGATCCCGTGGGGAGCCAGCGCCAGCGCCGTCGCTTTGGTGAGCTGCATCACCCCGCCCTTGGAGGCGCAATAGGCCGGAATGGTTGGAATCGAGACCACGGCATTGATCGAAGACATATTGACGATCGCCCCCTTGATTTTATGTTCGACCATCATGCGGGCGGCGCGCTGGCTAGTCAGGAATGTTCCGGTCAGATTGACATCAATCACTGCCCTGAAATCATCAATGGACGTGTCGAGGAAATCATTAGGGCGGGCAATACCTGCATTATTGACAAGCACGGTAAGCGGGCCGAAATGTTCATCGATATGGTCAAACATGGAATTGATTTCATCCGTATTCCCGATATCACAGGCAAGACCGGTGCTGTCCTGCCCCAGTTGTTGCGCGGCATTCTTGACGCCATCTGCGTTGATATCCGCCAGCAGGACCTGAAACCCGTCCTCCTTGAGTTTCCGTGCGGCGGCAAAGCCGATCCCCTGGGCGGCGCCAGTAACAAGGGCAAGTGGTCTGCGCAGCATGCGATGGACTCCTTTCATTGATGAGGATCCATGTTGCCTTACCCGGAATTACGCGTCAACATGAGGAAACACGCATCAAGGAAAATCACGGCAAAGGGTAGGGGATAGCACCATGGGCAAACTCAACATCACCTCCGGAGAAATGGTGGCAAGCGCAAGGGCACGGATTGAGGAAATCGAAACCGCGGATCTGATCGCGCAACTCGGGGATCCTGATCTTGTCGTTGTTGATATTCGTGATATCCGCGAACGCCAGCGGAGCGGTTTCATCCCGGGCAGTTTTCATGCTCCCCGCGGCATGATCGAATTCTGGGTTGATCCCGACAGCCCCTATTTCAAGGACATCTTTGGTCGTGAAGGGGCAAGATATGTCTTTCACTGCGCTTCCGGCTGGCGGTCAGCCCTTACCGTCGCCACATTAAACGATATGGGGTTTGATGCCGCCCATCTCAAAGAAGGGTTTTCAACCTGGGCTGAACATGGCGGTCCCGTGGAATTTCCCGGCGATTGATGCGGCATCCGGCATTTCAGCCTGATCGGGTTTTGTCAGTTTTCCTCAAGTATGGATACGGCCAGCTCTGCCATGGGTTCGACCAGCTGGCCAAGTTCAGCGGCCCTCGGGCTTGAGGCATTACCCATATCTGCTCTTTTGCGTACGCCCTGGGCGATGGCCGCGATCCGGAACAACCCGAACGCGAGATAAAAAGGCCAGTTGGTGATATCGTCCATACCGGTATGGCGGCAATAGGCTTCAATATAAGCTTTCTCTGAAGGGATGCCGTAGCGGGTCCGGTCAAGGCCACCAAACCCGCTCAGAATGGCACCGGGGGGCATGCGCCATAACCCGCACTGATAGGCCAGATCCGCGAGCGGATGCCCGAGCGTGGAAAGCTCCCAGTCCAGCATGGCGATGGCGCGGGGTTTTTCCGGGGCAAACATCAGATTATCAAGCCGGAAATCACCATGGACGATGGAAACCCTGCCATCATCGGCAATCATATTCCCGTCAAGCCAGGTCATGAGTTCGTTCATGGCAGGAATGGGGCTGGTTTCACTGTCCTGGTATTGCTGTTGCCAGCGATGAAACTGCCGCTCGAAATAATTCCCCGGCCGGCCGTAATCATCCAGCCCGGCGGCATGGATATCGACCTGATGGATAGTCGCCATCACGCGGCACATTTCCCCATAGACGCGTCGTCTGTCATCATCGCTCAACTCAGGGATCAGCGGATCCCAGAAAGTCCGCCCGTCCAGAAACTCCATGACATAGAAGATACTGCCGATCACATCAATGTCTTCGGCAAGATGAAAGACGCGGCCCACCGGCACATCGGTTTGTGCCAGCGCCGCCATGATGCGGAATTCCCTGTCTACTGCATGGGCAGATCTCAGCAACTCTCCCGGTGGTTGCCGCCTAAGGACATATACCCCGCTTTGGGCTTGAAGGCGGAAAGTCGGGTTGGATTGCCCGCCGACAATCCTGCTCACGGTTTCGAGTTTCCGGAAACCCTCAACATGCTGCTCAAGATAAAGCCCCAGAAGATGGGTGTCGAAGTCATCAGAGCCGGGGCGGTGATCCTTCTCCGTCACGACGATGGCTCTTGGTTATGCTTTCGCACAAGGTCCCGGCCGAGCACCATCATATGCACCTGATCAGGACCGTCGGCGAGACGGATCTGGCGGGCATAATTGAACAATCCGGCAAGGGGAAGCGCTTCGGTGAGGCCAAGTGCGCCGTGTATCTGCATGGCGCGGTCGATCACCCGCTGGGCCATGGAAGGGGCGACAATCTTGATGGCGGAAATGTAATCACGTGAGGCCTTATTGCCTTCATTATCCATTTTCGCGGCGGCTTTGAGCGTGAGCAGTCTGGCCTGTTCAATCTCACACCAGGAATTTGCGATATCTTCACGGATGGACTGATGCTGGCTGAGCTTGCGGCCGAATGTTGTCCGTTCTTCGACGCGTTCGAGCACCATCTCAAGCGCACGCTGGGCACCGCCAATAAGACGCATGCAATGGTGAATGCGGCCCGGCCCGAGCCTGCCCTGGGCAATCTCAAACCCGCGTCCTTCACCAAGCAGGATATTTTCCGCAGGAACACGGACATTATCGTATTCGATCATCGGGTCGCCGAACGGGGCGCTGTCATATCCGAGGGTTGAATAATGCTTCAGGATGCGGACCCCCGGGGTGTTCTTTGGCACGAGGATCATGGATTGCTGTTTGTGCCGGTCTTCGTTATCCGGATCGCTCTTCCCCATGACGATCAGCAGCTCACAGCTCTCCCGCATCGCGCCGGTGGTCCACCATTTGCGGCCATTGATGACATATTCATCGCCATCACGTGTGATCGAGCATCGGATATTGGTGGCATCCGATGACGCCACGTCAGGTTCGGTCATCGAAAAGGCAGAGCGTATTTCCCCGGCCAGAAGCGGGGTGAGCCAGCGGTCCTTCTGGGCATCACTGCCATAGAGGATCAATGTTTCCATATTTCCGGTATCAGGTGCGTTGCAGTTGAAAATCTCCGGCGCCCAGATAACCCGTCCCATGATTTCAGCAAGCGGGGCATATTCAAGATTGGTGAGGCCCGCCCCTGTCTTGTTATCGTCAAGTTTATGGGGGAGGAAGAGATTCCAGAGCCCTTCGGCGCGGGCCTTTTCTTTCAGCTCTTCAAAAAAGGGCGGCGTCCGGAACCGGTTGTCGGTCAGGTCCATGTGATCCTGGAACACCTGTTCCATCGGATAGATATGGTCCTGCATGAACGCATCGAGCCTGCTGACAAGATCGCGGACCTTGGGGGAAAATTCAAAATCCATGGCAAACACCTTTCTGATCTGTGCTGATGCTAGTGTATAGACCGCAAGGTTTCAACATGCCAAGAGGCCCCTGAATTCAGGATCAATAGTTTTCTTGATCTGTGCCGGCACTTTCAGCCAGAGTGGTGACAGGAGAAAAATTCATGGATCTTGATATCTGGATGGCGTTCACTGCCGCAACGATGTTTGTCCTGATTATACCGGGGCCGACGATACTTCTTGTCATGTCCTATGCGATCAGCCGCGGGTCCGGCGTTGCCCTTAGCATGGTTGCCGGAGTCGCGCTGGGTGATTTTATCGCCATGACCATCAGTCTTGCCGGGCTTGGTGCGGTGCTGGCGGCATCCGCCACGGCGTTTCTTGTCATGAAATGGGTGGGGGCAATCTATCTTGGTGTGATGGGCACCCGGCTGTTGCTGCATGCCGGAAAAGCAGGAGAGTCGCTTTCCTCAACGAAACTGAGCCCGGAACTCCTGTCGTCATCAGCGTCTGCCGGCGCTTTCAGGGATGCAGTTGTCGTCACGGTGCTTAATCCGAAATCCATCGGCTTTTTTGTGGCTTTTGTACCGCAGTTTCTGGATCAATCCCGCCCGGTACTGCCGCAGTTTGCCATCATGGTTGCAACCTTTGTCAGTCTTGGGGCGATGAACGCCGGCCTTTATGCTCTGCTGGCCGGGCATATCCGGTCACGTTTCTCCGGCGGGGCCTCGATACGTTTTCTTTATCGGCTTGGCGGCGGCGTTCTCATAAGTCTTGCCGCCTTCGCAGCACTGCGACGGGTTTAGCCAGACATATCTTCAGGTCTTGCCCTGCCCGGGTCAGGTTAATATAGTTTTCTCACCAAACAGAATTCAGGGAGTTGCAAGGTGACGGAAATACCGCTCGGAAGCCGGGATGATATTCATGGAGGACATGGCGGAGAGACCAGCTCTCCGGTTGCATTCCCTATTCCCACCGGGGAGATCGGGTCAGTAACATTGTCCCCCTCAGGATCATTTGAAGCCGGCAGCTATCAGACCTTCACGCTGACCTACACGGCAGGGAAATTCGGCATTGATGACAGCGGGTCCATGCGCGTGTGTTTCCGTTTCGCCAGCGACCAGACACGGCCGCAGTTTGAAAATCCGGAAGGTCCGAATTACACCACGATCACAGCATCCAACAACGCCGTGCTGCAATACCATTATGATCCCAAGGGCAATGTCCGCCCATGGGACAGGACACTTTATATCAAGGTTGTCCGCGGTTTTCTGAAAGAAGGCGATACAATCACCATCACGTTCGGTGATACCTCCGGCGGCTCACCGGGTATGCGGCTTCAGACATTTTGTGAAGACAGTTACGAATTCCACACCCTGATCGATCCGATAGCGACGTTCAGCTATCAGCCGGTGCCGGAACAGCCGGTGATCCGTATCGTGCCCGGTATGCCGGAAAGGTATATTGCCATCGGCCCGACCATCCGTGCACCAGGGGAAAATTTTTCCATCCGCATCAAGGGCGAAGACAAATGGGGCAATCCTTCGGATAAATGCGATATAACACTGACCCCTGTTTCCGATCATCCGGTGGAAGGACTGCCGGAAAAAATATCTCTCCGGCCCGGGGCGTTTTCCGTCTCGATTGAGAATCTGAAGATCAAGGACGAAGCGGATGTCATGATCGCTTTTGCTGATGATGCCGGCAGGATACTCTGTACGACCAACCCAATGCGTATCCGGCTTGATCCCATCTCCCGTCATTTCTGGGCGGATCTGCATGGCCAGTCCGAAGAAACCATCGGCACGGGCTCGGCCGAGGAATATTTTGCCTTTGCCCGTGACAAGGCCTTCGTGGATGCAACCGGTCATCAGGGAAACGATTTCCAGATCACCCCCGAATTCTGGCGGCATCTTGATCATCTGACGGCAAAATACGATGAACCGGGCCGGTTTATTGCTCTGCCCGGCTATGAATGGTCCGGCAATACCGGCCTTGGCGGGGACCGGAATGTCTATTTTCCTGAAGAAGGCCGTACCATCCGCCGCTCATCCCACGCGCTGGTGGCAGATCGTTCCGATATCGAAACCGATTGCAATTCCGCAACCGAACTCTTTGAAGCCCTTGCCCGCAACGGGGAAGACGATGTGGTGATCTATGCCCATTGCGGCGGCCGCTATGCTGATATTGCGCTTGCCCATGACGGCAGGTTTGAAAAATCTGTCGAAATCCATTCCAGTTGGGGCACGTTCGAATGGTTGCTTGAAGATGCGTTCAACCTAGGCTACCGGGTTGGGATAGTTGCCAATTCCGATGGCCATAAGGGTCGCCCCGGCGCCAGCTATCCCGGTGCATCGCTTTTTGGTGCCGTGGGCGGGCTGACCTGCTTCCTGATCCCTCAGCTTGATCGCGCGACAATGATGGGTGCGATCCGCAAACGTCATCACTATGCTACCACCGGTGGCCCGCATGGCCGTCCTCTGGTCACGCTCAGGGCAGGGTTCTCATCAGCCGGTCATCTCTATCATGATGATCCCCGCCATGGCCGCGATAAAGGCTATGCCGCCGATCATGCCACCATGGGGGATATCGTCCATCTTCCGTCCGGCGAGGTGGAGCTCAATGTCGATATCCGCACAAGTTCGCCGATCGAACGGGTGGATCTCTTCAACGGGCTTGAACATCTGGAAACCATCCGGCCCTTCACGCAGGAGGACCTTGGCGCACGGATCAGGGTTTTGTGGGAAGGCGCGGAATATCGCGGCAGGTTCCGGCAGGTTATCTGGGACGGGTCGGTGTTTCTTTCGGAAAATGAAGTGATTTCTTCCGGCGCCATCAATTTTTTCAATCGCGACAAAACTCTTGATCAGACGTCCCCGAATACGCTGTCATGGCGGGCGCTGACCACAGGCAATATCGGCGGATTTGATATGTGGCTGCGTGATCCCTATAGCGGCACGCTCAAGATTGAGACACCTCTTATCAAGGCGGGCGTCCCGATTGAAGAGATCGGCTATGAAGATGAAGTGTTTGATGCAAGCGGGGTGTTGCCGCGATACCTCAAACTGTTCCGCCTGCCGGATGAAAACCCCCATCTTTCGATGACGATAAAGCGGCAGATCAGCCTGAGGCCTGAAGGCGATAATCCGGTCTATATCCGCATCACTCAGGAAGACGGAACCCTGACCTGGACAAGCCCGGTCTATATCTATCGATGACAGAAGAACGTCACATCCCTGCGATGGAAGAACCCATCAGATATATCGAAAGGACCCGCGCCTATTATCTCGCGCTTGGTTACGACAATCCCTATCGCTGGGCTCATTTTGAGACAACACCCTTCTGTCCTTTGAACATGCCGCTGGCACAAGCGGAAGTGGCAATCGTGACCACCGCTGCACCGTATAATCCTGATGCCGGTGAGCAGGGACTGGGCGCGCCGTACAATGCGGCGGCCAAATTCTATAAGGTTTACGAAGGATCAACGGCCACGCCCCCTGATCTTCGCATCTCTCATATCGCCATTGATCGCGATCACACCACCGCCGAAGATTTAGGCACGTATTTCCCGCTCGAAGCTCTGAGGCAAGCAGAACAGGACGGGCGGATCGGCAAGGTTGCCGATGTCTTTTTCGGTCTGCCGACGAACCGGTCGCACCGGCAAAGCCTTGAGGTGGATTGCCCTCAACTGGTCAGCCGGGTGCGGTCATATCCCATCGATGCGGCGGTGCTTTTGCCTAATTGTCCGGTCTGTCATCAGTCGGTGGCGCTGGCGGCACGGGCACTGGAAGATGCAGGCATTCCGACGGTAATCATGGGATGCGCGAGAGATATAATCGAACATGTGGGCGTCCCGCGGTTTCTGTTCAGTGATTTTCCGCTTGGCAATGCGGCAGGCCAGCCCGGGGATAAGATGTCGCAACAGCAAACACTGGCGCTGGCGCTCGATCTGCTGGAGCAGGCTGAAACAGCGCGAACAACATGGGTCTCGCCACAGGTCTGGAAAGGCAAGACGGGCTGGAAAGCGGATTATTCAAACCCGGAAAGACTGACGCCGGAAGAGATTTCCCGGCGGAGGCAGGCATTTGATAAAGGCAAGGCTGAAGCCGCCCGCCTGAGACAGCAGGACAATACCTGATAAGATCATCCTCTTCTAGGCGGGGGAAAACAGCTCTATCCCGTCTTCATGGCGGGTCGTGAATTCCCCGAGATGAACAAGATGGCTGAGATGCGCCTTAGCTTCACCTGCGGCGAAAAACTGCTCATGCGGATTGAAAACACGCCCGAAGAGTATTTGCATGGCCATGGCGGTGGAAATCGGAGAGGTGGCCGCCGCATCACGCAGGATTTCAAGCCGCTCATGGTGGTGATGGATCAGCGCCCTGGCGCGTTGCCCGCCCTTCCGGAAAGGCCAGTCATGCCCGGGAAGGATCATCATCTCATCGGGCAGGTCGGCAACGCTCTCAAGATAGGTGAGGTACTGGCCCAGTTTATCGATTTCAGGATGCCGGAAATCAGCAGAGATATTCGGTGAAATTCTGGGCAGCAGGAAATCAATGGCGATGTAGATGCCGCGCTCCGTATCGGTCAGGCCGATCTGCCCGGGGCTGTGGCCGCGGTCTGTGCGCGTTTCCCAGTTTCCATTCGCAGAAGTGATGATATCTCCCGGGTGGAGAATATGCACTTTGCTAAGTGGCGTTACGTATTTCGCGTATCGGGCATCATCCTCGCGGGCATCGGTGATGGCGGCTTCATCAAGCCCGTAGCTCCTGTAGGCGGCCTCAAGTTTGTTCGCGAACTCTCCCGGCTTCAGGGAATTGAGTGTCCGCACCTGATTGTCTTCGTCTTCGCTCATCCATATATCAGCGCCGGTCCGGGCGGCCAGCGTGCCGGCATAGCCGATATGATCCACGTGATAATGGCTGACAATAATCCTGGAGACAGGTTTGCCTGCAAGAGGCCCTTCAAGGAGACTGTCCCAGTGTTCTGCTGTTTCAGGTGTGTTGATGCCGCAGTCGATCAGTATCCAGCTGTCGGCCGCATCCAGCGCATAGAGATTGATATGATTGAGCCGAAAGGGCAGGTCAAAACGCATCCAGAAGACATCTTCGGCAACCTGACGCATCGTCCCTTTCGCGGGCGGATCAAAATCTATCTTTTCCATTAAAGTCCCCGTTGATCAAGGAAAGCGGATATTATCGCGCCAGGGTGACATCGTTTTATGTGCGGAATGGTATCTGGGTCTTTCCGGTGCTTACAACAATCAGAACATTCTACCTGCCTCATCCCAATTCAACAAGTGCACCGGGTGAAGGTGGGAGGCGTATTTTTCTCTTTTTATTTTATCCTGTCTCTATTTATGGCACGATTGGAACTGGAGACAGATCATGGCAGAAAATCCGTTTTTCAAACGTGTCTACAACAGCCATACCCATGATGAGATCATGGCGATTTATGATGACTGGGCGGCAAGCTACGATGAAACCGTCCTGTCCCATGGCTATGTCACGCCGCAGCGATGTGCCGACGCACTGGCCTTGCTTGAAAAAGACTGCAGTATCCCGATACTCGATATTGGTTGCGGCACAGGTATTTCAGGTCTGGCGTTGAAGGATGCCGGCTTTACCTGCGTTACTGGAAGCGACATGAACGCAGCGATGCTGGAAAAAGCCAGAACCCATGAGGGGGTTTACAAAGACCTTCTTCTGGTCAGCGCGGAAAACCCTTTTGATTTTGAGCCCGGGACGTTCCGGCATATGACGGCGATGGGGGTGATCGCAACTGGCCATGCTCCGGCATCGACCATCAGGGATGTGCTGGAAAAGCTTCAGGTGGGCGGGATTTTCGTCTTTTCCCTTAATGATCATACCCTTGAATTCAACGAATATCCTGAGACGGTGGATGCGGTGGTGTCCGAAGGTCTGGCCGAACGTGTTTTTGACGAATACGGTGATCACATGCCTGCGATCGGGTTGAATTCCCGTATTATTGCCCTGAAGAAAAGGTGATCATCGCGAATGGGCGGTTCCGTTTATGGCGAGAGCAGACCGATCTCGCACAAGAGATGAGGCTTGATGGGAGAGCAGAATGAAAAACACACCTGAGACCACCCCGCCGGCAGACGCGGCCCGGCGCAAGGGAATTGAGCCGGTAATCTGCTACCCCGTGGATACGCTCTCTGCCCCGGATATGGATATGTACAGGACAGCACGGACATCCATGGAGAAAATCGACACCGTTATCGTCCCGCCGAGGGATGCACGTTGTTTTGAGGTGCCCGCCGGTCATTTTTTCCGCATTGTCAGCAGTGAAGGCCCGCAGGTCGGGGATCTTAACCTCTGGTCGCGCGACAATCCGGGTGAAAAATTCTTTTCCGGAAAGACCCGCGCTCTTCATGGCACCCATCTTTCAACCGGAGACCGGATGTGGTCCAGTCTGCCGTATATGAGGCCCATGGCCACCATCACGCATGATACGCTGGACTGGTATGGATGGGATGAGTTTGGCGGTTCTGTCCATGATGTGATCGGCACCAGATGTGATCCCTATACGGCGCGTCTTCTCGGCGGTACCGATTACCACCACTGCTGCCATTCCAATCTGACACGAGCGCTCACGACTCATCTTGGAACGGATCTGCATGAGGCTGAAATGCTGGTGCATGATGTCCTGAATGTTTTCATGTGCACGGGTTTTACCCTTGATACGCATCAGTATTTCATGAAGGCAAGCCCTGTCCGCCCGGGTGATTTCATTGAATTCATTGCTGAAATTGATCTTATCGGCGGGTTATCCGCATGCCCTGGCGGGGATTGTTCCTCAACCCATTCCTCCGACACGGCGGCGTGTTATCCTCTGGTGGTCGAGATCTGGAGACCGGATCCGGAACTGATGGCAGGCTGGAAACCGGCACCTGCTTCGGCCTATGATCGTTCACACGGGATATAATGTATTCATGTGCATGTCACCCTTGAAAATCATGTCACAATCCCTCACCACAACAGAGACAGGCCATGGCGGTATATAACCTCGGATCAATCAATATCGATCACATCTACACCATGCCGCATCTGGTCGGGCCCGGGGAAACCCTGGCGGCCACAAGCTATGAATCGGCCCTCGGGGGCAAGGGGGCAAACCAGTCTGTCGCCATCGCACGGGCAGGTGGGGTGGTTCACCATGCCGGCATGATTCACTCCCGGGACGACGGATGGCTTTCCTCTATGGTCAGTGCCGGCGTAAACATTGATCATATCCTTCGCGGCGACAGCCCGACAGGCCATGCCATCGTTGCCGTTGATGATAAAACTGCGGAAAACCAGATTATTCTCGCCCCGCTCAGCAACGCATCCCTGCCTGAGGAACTCATCACTGATTTTCTTGCCGATGCCGGAGAAGGCGCGTGGGCACTGACCCAGAACGAAACAAATCTGACCGCGCCATTTCTGCGTGAGGCAAAATCCAAAGGGCTCAATGTATGCTACAGCGCGGCGCCTTTTGTTGCTGAGATTACGGCCGCGCTTCTGCCGCTTGTTGACCTGCTTATTGTGAATGCGGTTGAGGCGGAGGATTTGTCCGCGCATTGCGGCTCACCGCTCAAAGATCTCGGGATAAGGCATCTCATCGTCACCCTCGGGGGTGAGGGGGCCCGTTATATCGGTTCGGAAGGTGAGTTTGCTGTTCCGGCCATTCCGGTGAAAGCGGTGGACACCACTGGGGCAGGGGATACCTATCTTGGCTATGTTCTGGCAGGGATTGATGGCGGCGCCTCCATTGCCGATGCGATGAAAACAGCCTCACATGCGGCGGCTGTTCAGGTCACCCGCCCGGGGGCCAGTGCGGCGATCCCGTTCCGTGAAGAATTGCAACTCGATTTTTCCTGAGCACAGGTGAGCAGAAGTGAGTTTGAAATGACAGCCCAGAAAATTATTATCGATACAGACCCGGGAATTGATGACGCCATGGCCATTCATTACGCCTTTGCTGACCCGAGGCTTGAGGTGCTGGGGCTGACCACGATCTTTGGCAATGTTTATGTGGAACAGGCAACCCGCAACGCGCTCTTTCTGGCGGAACAGGCATCATATCCGGCGGTGGTGGCGGAAGGCGCGGAACGGCCGATGGCGATGGTGATGAACCCGCCGTCGCATTACGTCCACGGTGACGAAGGGTTTGGCCATATGCCTGCCGTGCGGCCTTCCCGGATGCCTGATCCGAGGCCGGCGCATATCTATTTGTCGGAAACATGCCGTGCCCATAGCGGGGAGGTCATTATCTGTCCGGTGGGGCCGCTGACGAATATAGCAAGGCTGCTTGATTATGATCCGGATATCGTTCCCCATGTCAGAAAGCTGGTGATCATGGGTGGGGCGGTTGCATGCGAAGGAAATGTCACGCCCTTTGCCGAAGCGAATATATGGAATGACCCCCATGCGGCGGATCAGGTCTTTGCCGCGGGGTGGGATATTGATCTGATCGGTCTTGATATCACCCAGAAGATCAGATGCACCGCGGCTCATTTCAGCACCCTCGCTGAAACATCACCGGAAATTGGCGGGTTTCTGTCAGAAATTACAGGTTTCTATATTGATTTCTATCATGGTGTGGTGGGTGAGCATGTCTGCCTGATGCATGACCCGACGGCTCTGGTTGCCATCACCAATCCGGAGCTTATCGGTTTTGAAGACATGCCGCTTGAGGTCATCACCGAAGGCGAGCGTATAGGCCAGACCATAAAGTCATCCTCACCACGTCATCCGGTAAGGGTGGCGATGAAAGCCCGTATCGATGGTGTTCGTGATACATTTCTGGACATTTGCCGCGAAAGTGACAGAATGAAAATGTTGCGTGATTGCCCTCGATAGGGGTTTGGTTTCATGCCGGAGGAGAGTGGATTTCATGCAGGTAAAAACAGTTGATTACAGGGCGGAAAATGCCCCGGCCATGCTGGCGGAATCCTTGCGTGATACCGGCTTTGCCGTGCTTGCCAACCATCCTGTCTCAGCGGCCCGCATTGATGAAGCTTATGCCGCATGGGGTGGATTCTTTGCCGGTGACAATAAAATGGACTGGTTGCGTGATCCTGAAAATCAGGACGGATATTTCCCCTTTCTTTCCGAAAACGCCAAAGATGCCAAAGCCAAGGATCTCAAGGAATTCTATCATGTCTACAGCTGGGGGCGGGTGCCGGACAGCATTGCTGACCTGACCCGTGCTCTTTACGCGGATCTTGTTGCGCTGGGGCAGGAGTTGCTGGGCTGGCTTGACGCTGAAATGCCGGCGGAGGTGAGGGCAAAAATGACCGCGCCGCTTGCTTCCATGATGCAGGGCAGTGAGCAGAGTCTTTTCCGGATCCTGCATTACCCGCCGGTTGCCGACGGGATCGAAGCCGGCGCAATACGTGCCGCCGCGCATGAAGATATCAATCTGATCACGCTCTTGCTTGCCGGATCAAAGCCCGGGCTCGAAGCGATGGATCGTGCCGGGGAATGGCACAGCGTGTCGTGTGATCAGGGCATGATCACCATCAATAACGGGGATATGTTGTCTGTTGCGACGGACGGGTATTATCCGTCGACAAAGCATCGGGTGGTTAATCCGGAGCAACAGGAAAACACCTCCCGGTATTCGATGCCGATGTTTTTGCACCCAAGACCAGATGCGGCATTGAAAGATGGATTTACAGCAGATATGTTTTTGCAACAGAGGCTGAAGGAAATAGGCCTCAAATAGACATGGGAGTTCATTAGAAATGAGCATTTTTCGCACTTTTATAATGTCGATCATCGGCGCTGTCCTGGTGATGGCATCTGCGGCTGGTGCCGCGGAGATCAAGCCTGCCGTTATTTTTGATATGGGCGGCAAATTTGATAAATCCTTTAACGAGGGTGTCTGGAACGGGGTGAAGAAATTCACCGAAGAAACCGGTATTTCCGTCATGGAATTCGAAGTCACCAACGAAACCCAGCGTGAACAGGCCATGCGGCGTATGGTCGAGCGCGGAGCGACAATCGTGCTTGGCGTCGGTTTCGCCCAGGCCGATGCTATTTCCAAGGTTGCGGCCGAATACCCTGATGTGCAGTTCTCGATCATCGATGTGTCCTGGCTGGATGCGCCGAACCTGCGCCAGTATGCGTTCAAGGAACATGAGGGCAGCTATCTCGTCGGTGTCGCGGCGGCGCTGGCCAGCAAGACCGGCAAGGTTGGTTTTGTCGGCGGCATGGATATTCCGCTGATCCGCAAGTTTGCCTGTGGTTATGTCGGCGGGGTCAAATCCGTCAGTGCCTCGGCGGATGTGTACCAGAACATGACAGGCACCACCCCGTCGGCATGGAACGACCCGGCCAAAGGGGCTGAACTGACAAAATCACAGATCGACCGTGGGGCTGATGTTGTCTATCACGCCGCAGGTGGTACCGGGCTCGGGGTGATTCAGGCGGCGGCTGATGCCGGCAAACTTGCTATTGGTGTGGATTCAAACCAGAACGGGCTTGCCCCGGGTTCGGTGCTGACCTCCATGCTTAAGCGTGTTGACGTAGCGGCGTATGAAACCTTTATGGATGCCAAGAACGGGAACTTCTCTTCTGGTGTGCATGTGCTCGGCATTGCCGAAGGCGGTGTTGACTGGGCTGTGGACGATAACAATGCCAGCCTGATCTCCGCCGATCTCAAGGCCGCGGTAGAACAGGCCAGAAAGGATATCCTTTCCGGCAAGGTGGTTGTGCACAATTACGAAAGTGATTCCAACTGCCCGTACTGATACCGTTTGAGACGGTGACGTTTTGGTGAAACACGCCAACATGACATCAGCGGCAGGCGTTGCCGAAATGCCTGCCGCCATTTCCTTGTCCGGCATCTGCAAGACATTTGGTGCGGTTCGTGCCAATCAGGATATTTCGCTCGAAATTCAGGCCGGATCCATCCATGGTATTGTGGGGGAGAACGGGGCGGGGAAATCCACCCTTGTATCTATCCTCTATGGTTTCTACACCGCCGATAGCGGCAGTATTCAGGTTTTTGGTGAAGATATTTCGATCGGCTCCACCGCTGAGGCGATCAGTGCCGGTATCGGTATGGTCCATCAGCATTTCATGCTTGTGCCCACTTTCACCGTACTTGAAAACATTATTCTTGGCAGTGAGGGAAGCGGCGGGCTTCAGCGCAGTATGGCGCGGGCAAGGGAGGAGATCACCCGCCTTGCCAGCACCTACGGGCTGACGGTTGATCTTGATGCCATTGTCTCGGATCTTCCTGTTGGCGTGCAGCAGAGGGTGGAAATTCTCAAAGCTCTCTATCGCGGGGCGCGTATTCTGATTCTTGATGAACCGACAGGCGTGCTGACCCCGCAGGAAACCGATCAGCTCTTTGAAATTCTGCGATCCCTCAAAGAACAGGGGGTAACGGTGCTTTTCATCACCCATAAACTGCGTGAGATCATGGCGGTGACCGATCAGGTTTCGGTCATGCGGGGTGGTGAGATGGTGGCCCATCGCAACATATCCGCAACCAGTCCGGCTGAACTGGCTGAACTAATGGTCGGCAGGCCGGTTCTTATCGAAGGGATCTGGCATGAGGCGTCCCCCGGCAATACCGTGCTGGCAGCAGAAAGGCTGGGCCTTGATGGCGGCGGGGCGCCGCTGATAGATGAGGTGAGCTTTGAGGTCAGGGCAGGGGAAATTCTCGGCATTGCCGGAGTTTCAGGAAACGGGCAATCCGAACTGCTTGAGCTTCTTGCCGGGATCAGGGTGCCGACAAGGGGGCAGATTACGATCAACGGGCATAGTATCAGCCCGGATCAGCCCGCCAGCCCGTCCATGATCAGGTCCCTCGGGGTGGCCCATGTGCCTGAAGACCGCCACGCCATGGGGCTTGTTCTGCCCTTCAGCGCGGCGGAAAGCGCGGCCCTTGGTTATGAACACACACCTGAGATAGGAGATGGTTTCTGGTTTGATCCGGCGCGGCTCAATGCCCGTTGTTCAAGGCTGATGGCGGATTTTGACGTTCGCCCTCCGGATCCTGCCTTGAAAAGCAGTCTATTTTCCGGCGGCAATCAGCAGAAAATTGTGCTGGCCCGGGAAATGTCGGCAAAGCCCGGGCTTCTTCTCGTTGGCCAGCCCACAAGAGGGGTGGATATCGGTGCGATCGAATTCATCCACCGGCAGTTGATAGGCTTGCGTGATCAGGGATGTGCGATTGTGCTTGTTTCAGTTGAGCTTGATGAGATTCTCAGCCTTTCGGACCGGATCATGGTGATGAATGGCGGGCAATCCATGGGCATCATTGACCGGGGGAGGGCAGATGCCCGGTCCGTCGGCCTCCTGATGGCAGGGGTGGCATGATGCGGACATCACTTCCTGCATGGATGGATATCGGGCTCCTGCCGCTGATCAATATTCTCGCAGCCTTTGTTGTCGCCGGGGTGATTATTGCGATGATCGGCGAGAATCCCTTTGTTGCGCTGATGGTCATGCTCAAAGGGGCTTTTGTTTATAAAGGTGCGCTGGGCTATACGCTCTTTTATGCGACCAATTTCATCTTCACGGGCCTTGCCGTGGCGGTGGCGTTTCATGCCATGCTCTTCAATATCGGCGGCGAAGGGCAGGCGGCGATGGGAGGCCTGGGTCTCGGCCTGGTGGCGCTGGCACTGGATCCTGTTTTGCCGGCATTCCTGGTTGTCTTGCTTGCCATCCCCATGGCGGCGGTGTTTGGCGCAATATGGGGCCTCATACCCGGCTGGCTTCAGGCCCGGAGAGGCAGTCATATCGTCATCACCACGATCATGTTTAATTTTATCGCGGCGTCGGTGATGGTCTGGCTTCTGGCCGGAATGCTGATGGCACCCGGGCAGATGTCGCCCGAAACGCGGAGCTTTGCCGATGGTGTAGGTCTTGCCCAGATGCATGTGATCTTCAATGCCATCGGGATACCGATGGCGAGGTCACCGCTCAATCTGTCCTTTGTGATCGCGCTTGGTGCATCCTTTGCTGTCTGGGTTCTGATATGGCGGACGCGGCTTGGTTACATTATCAGGGCAACGGGCCACAGCGAGCGAGCGGTGATCTATGCCGGCCATTCCCCACAACGGATTATCATGATCACCATGGCAATTTCAGGAGCATTGGCCGGGCTGATGGCGCTTAACGAGATACTCGGGGTGCAGCAGCGGGTGATTTTGAACTTCACTTCAGGATATGGGTTTACGGGCATAGCCGTCGCGCTGATGGGCAGGAATCATCCGGTCGGCATTATTCTCGCCAGCCTCCTTTTCGGTGCCCTCTATCAGGGCGGGGCTGAGCTTGACTTTGAATTCCAGACAATCACCCGTGAGATGGTGCTGATGATACAGGGATTGATCATCCTGTTTTCGGGCGCACTCGCCTATATGTTCAATCCGGTGCTTGAAAAGCTATACCACCACGTTGTTTTCGCAAGGCAGGAGGCGCGTGGCGATGGCTGATCTCTGGCTTCAGTTCGTGCTGACCATCGATGCAACCCTCAGGGTGGCAACGCCGCTCGTGTTCTGTGCCATGGCGGGGCTGTTTTCGGAACGGTCGGGCATTATCGATATTTCCCTTGAAGGCAAGATGCTGCTCAGCGCTTTTGCCGCCGCCAGTATCGCGGCCATCACCGGCTCGCCCTGGCTCGGGCTTGTTTGCGCGGTAGTCGTTTCTGTCTGTTTCAGCCTCATCCATGGTTTTGCCTGTATCACCCATAAGGGGAATCAGGTGATTTCAGGTCTTGCCATTAATATTCTAGCCTCGGGTTTGACGGTCACTATCGGCATTGCGCTGTTCTCGCAAGGTGGTCAGACCCCGTTCCTTGGCTCAGGTGAGCGGTTTGGTCCTCTGATACTGCCTTTTGCCGATGCTGTCCGGGCTGTGCCCGTGATCGGTGTCATTTATGCCGAAGTCATCTCCGGTCATAATCTCCTTGTCTGGGGGGCGTTGTTTTCCGTTCTTGTCACCGGATATATCCTTACCCGGACAAGGTTCGGGCTCTGGCTTCGCGCGGTGGGAGAGAAACCAGAGGCGGTGGATACCGCCGGGATCAGCGTTGTCCGGCTCCGGTATCAGGCGGTGATTATCGCCGGTATTCTCTGCGGGTTTGCCGGGGCCTATCTGTCGATTGCCCATGGCGCCGGGTTTGTCCGGGAAATGACGGCAGGCAAGGGCTATATTGCGCTGGCGGCCATGATTTTCGGTAACTGGCGTCCTGTTCCGGCGCTGATGGCCTGCCTGATGTTCGGTTTTCTGGATGCGCTGGCGGCACGTCTGCAAGGGGTGGAGCTTCCCGGGATCGGGCTGGTTCCCACCGATCTTATTCTGGTCCTTCCCTATGTGCTCACCGTGATACTGCTGGCCGGGTTCATCGGCAAGGCGACGCCGCCCCGGGCTATTGGTGTCCCCTATATCAAGGAGCGCTGAGATGAACGATGACCAACTCATGCGACTGGCGGCTGAAGCCATGCCCCGGGCTTACGCACCGTACAGTAATTTTCAGGTCGGTGCGGCCCTGCTGGATGAAAGCGGTGCGGTTCATACCGGCGTAAATGTTGAAAACGCCGCCTACCCGCAAGGTTCCTGCGCCGAAGCCGGGGCGATTGCGGCCATGATCCTGCAGGGCGGGCGGAATATTGAAACGATTGCTGTTGCCGGCAGGGGTGAGGGGTTATGCACACCCTGCGGCGGATGCCGCCAGCGTATTCGTGAGTTTGCTTCCCCCGTCACCAGAATACTTGTCGGGGATGAAAACGGGATACGGCAGGTCTTCACGCTCAAAGATCTTTTGCCGGCAAGTTTCGGCCCTGATAATCTGGGCTGAA
>CAZOLR010000001.1:39565-165620 GCA_964580905.1 uncultured Hyphomicrobiales bacterium
GCGGCATGGATAGATGAGAACACAAGCGCGGGTGACCCGCAGTTCTTTGCCATCTATCTGAAAGATCGTGGGATATATGCCGGTGTGTGCAGTTATCTCAGGATCAACCCGAAAGACGGATCGATTGAAGTGGGGCATATCAACTACTCTCCGCTGATGCAGGCAGGCGTCGCGGCGACAGAAGTGATGTACCTCATGATGCGCTGGGCATTTGAAGCGGGCTACCGCCGCTATGAATGGAAATGTAATGCCCTTAATGCAAAGTCCAGGTCAGCGGCCCAGCGGCTCGGGTTTTCATTCGAAGGCGTGTTTCGTCAGGCATCGATCACCAAGGGACGCAACCGTGATACCGCGTGGTTCGCCATCATTGATAAAGAATGGCCCCGGCTGAATAAAGCCTTCACCACCTGGCTTGATCCGGTGAATTTTGACAATAACGGCCAACAACGCCAGCGCCTTTCGGACCTGACAGCCCCGGTCCGGGTGGCATCAGACCCATCTCTTTAGCGTTCGACTCCGGCGAAAAGCAAAGTCGATTCAACCGCACGTTTCCATGCCGCATAGGACTCGTTGCGATGAGCATCCGGCATGGACGGGGTAAATCGCCGGTCAAGTTGCCAGATCTTGCCCAGATGCTCCATCCCCGGGGTAATACCTGCCATCATACCGGCGATCCAACCGGCACCCAGCGCGGTGGTTTCGGTCACCACGGGCCGGTCGACTTGTGTGTTCAGCAGATCAGCAATGGCCTGCATTGCCCAGTCTGAATTCGCCATGCCGCCATCGACCCGGACCGGGCCTGTCTTGGCCTTGCCGCCCCAGTCTGCCTGCATGGCTTCCATCAGGTCCCGGGTTTGAAATGCCACGGATCGGAGGGCCGCGCGGGCGAGATCTTCGGGCCCTGTATCCCGGGTCAGGCCGAACACCGCCCCGCGGCAGGATGGCGCCCAGTACGGGGCACCCAAGCCGGTAAAGGCAGGGACCAGAATGATCTCATCACCTTTTCTGCCGTGTTTTTCCGCCTCCTCAGCCATGGTTCCGCTTTCTTCGGCTGAAGACAGGATTCGCAACCCGTCTCGCAGCCATTGCACCACGGCCCCGGCAATGAAGATGGAACCTTCAAGGGCATAGGTTGTCCTGCCGTTGAAACGATAGGCAATCGTGGTCAGGAGCCGGTTGTGGCTGGCGACGGCATCAGCCCCTGTATTAAGGAGAGCAAAGCACCCTGTTCCATAGGTGGATTTCATCATTCCCGGCTCAAAGCAGGCCTGTCCCATCGTCGCCGCCTGCTGATCCCCTGCAACGCCCAGAATGGGGATGGCCGCGCCGAACAGGGAAGGATCACACACCCCGAAAGAACTGCCGCAATCGTGGACTTCGGGCAGGACCGAACGGGGAATATCAAAGATCCTGAGCAGCTCGTCGTCCCAGCTGTTGTCATGGATATTGAACAGCATGGTTCGTGAGGCATTGGTGGCATCTGTTTTATGCGCCGCCCCGCCCGTAAGTTTCCAGATAAGCCAGCTGTCAATAGTGCCGAAAGCTATCTCTCCCTTTTCTGCACGTGTGCGGGCCCCGGTGCAGTTATCCAGCATCCAGCCGAGTTTGCTTGCGGAAAAATACGGATCGAGGAGAAGCCCTGTCCTTTCCGTGATATCAGCTTCGAGGCCTGAAGCTTTCATCTCATCACACCGGTCGGCGGTGCGCCTGTCCTGCCAGACCAGCGCATTTCCCAGTGCTTCCCCGGTGGTCTTATCCCATAGAACGGCTGTTTCGCGCTGGTTGGTGATCCCGATGGCGGCAATCTGCCCGGCATCTGTTCCGGCTTTGGCGATGCTGTCACGTGCCGTCATCAGCACCGACTGCCAGATTTCCTCCGGATCATGCTCGACATGTCCCGATGCCGGGAAGATCTGGCGAAATTCCTGCTGGCTTATGGCCAGTGGTTTCAGTTCGGCATCAAAAACAACAGCCCGGGAAGAAGTGGTTCCCTGATCAATGGCGAGAATATATGACATGACACGGCCTCAATACGGAACATTAAGGCTAATACGCCATTTCATATCCCGTCAAGGCACTCCTCCCTGAAGAGGCGGGGCCGGTATCAGCTCTCCGTAAAATACGGGTTGGACCAGGCCTGACGGCCGAGGTGATCTCTTACGGTTACGCGAAAAAAGGGTGAGTTGAACGAGGTGAGATCGAATTCAGCCTGGCTCAACCCCTCGCCATTGACACTCATGGCCGTGTTGCCGCTGCCTGAGACAATGATATGGTCGGCAGGTGATGTTTCGACGATCAGCTTTTTCCCTTCAAGGGCAAGGCTTTTTATCTCAGCCCCTGTTGAGGAGTAATGCCGCCCCTCTTTCAGGGCGGTGATGATATCATCGGCGTTCAGTGTATCGGCGGCCACCATCACCCAGCCGCCACCGGCATCAGGTATTTCGAAATGGCTGTCATCTGTTGCGGTAAACGAGATCCGGCAACCTTCATTGAGCAGCACATCAGCAACGGCGATGCCTGACCCGCGTCCAGAACTGATAACGCAGGAATAGTTGAGTATCTCAACACCATGGGCATGGGCCACAGTCTTAGCTTCGCTTGTGGACATGGCGTACCATTCCGGGTGGGCGACGGTGACATAGGCACCGGCTTCCATCGCACGGCGGATCATCACATCAACCGGCTCATCATCGGCGGCGACGGCAAAATCAAGCGGCAGACCATTGGCAACAATATGCCACAACCCGTCGGAAGCATAAGCCTTGCCGCGGCAATGAAGTTCAGCTGAAGGGATGGTGATGAAATCAGCCTGGTTGAGATGACGGGCATCCAGAACGGTATCCGCACAAAAGCGTTTATCCGACCAGAGATGATCGGAAATACAGGTGAAATCATAGTTATGGCTGCGGTAAAAATTCACCACCTCTTCAGGGCTGAGCACACCATCGGAATGGGTGGAATGGCCGTGAAGATTGCCGCGATAGAAACGTTGAGACTTATCAAAAGGCGGGAGTAGCATGATATCCTCATAACAAATATGATCTTGAATTTGTAACCTACATTTGATCAGATTTGTTGCATTTTATTTTCGCGGGAATGATTTTATGCATGCTGTCCGGCGGCAAACCCCGATGACCAGGCCCATTGGAAATTATACCCGCCCAGATGCCCTGTCACATCCACCACCTCACCAATGAAGAAAAGCCCCGGATGGAGGCGTGATTCCATTGTCCGGGATGAGATATCATCGGTTGCAACACCGCCAAGGGTGACTTCCGCTGTCCGGTAGCCTTCGGTGCCGCTTGGGGTTACGTTCCATCGGTTGACGGCTTCTCCCAGTTGCCGGAGATCCTTGTCCGCCATCTCTGCGAGTGCGCGTTTGCCGGGGAGTTGATCCATCATGCGGTTTGCCAGTCGTTTGGGGAGAATCCGGGCCAGCGCGGTCTGGCTGTCCTGACGTGGATGGCTGGCCTTATCATCGAGAAGTGCGGATGACGCATCAACAGTTGGGGCGAGATTGACCGCGATATCCCCGCCTTCCTGCCAATAGGAGGAGATCTGGAGTATCGAAGGCCCGCTGAGCCCGCGATGGGTGAAAAGAAGACCTTCATCAAAAGAGATATTGCCATGACGAACGCTGGCCTCAACGGAAACACCGGCAAGCCCCCGGCACAGATCAAGCACGTCTTCGGAAAAGGTCAGCGGCACAAGGCCCGGCCGTGGCGTGATGATCCGGTGGCCAAACCGGCGGGCGATCTCATAGCCAAATCCGGTGGCGCCAATCTTGGGGATGGATAACCCGCCGCAGGCGATGACGACAGAGTTTGCGTGCACGCTCCCCCGGCTGGTTTCCAGCCTGTAGGCACCATCTGCGGCGGAAATATCAGAAATTGTCGTGCCAAGAGCAACATCAACCCCGGCATCCTGACATTCGCGGGTCAGCATGGTGATGATATCTTTTGCCGAATGATCACAGAACAGCTGGCCGAGCTTCTTTTCGTGATAGCTGATGCCGTGTTTTTCAACCAGCGCGATGAAATCATCAGCCGTATACTGGTTGAGCGCTGATTTGCAGAAATGGGGGTTTTCTGAAATAAACCGGCTTGCATCCGTATGAATATTGGTGAAATTGCACCTTCCGCCTCCTGATATGCGGATTTTCTCTCCCGGGGTATTGCGGTGGTCAGCAAGCCAGACACGCCGGCCACGGCGGCCTGCCTGAAAGGCGCACATCATCCCGGCGGCACCCGCGCCGATGACGGCAACATCTACGCTGATTTCATATGAGGAAGAAGGAACCATCGCCGCAACATGAATTGGCATAAATCAATCTGATGTTGCTCCGACTACGCGATTTGACGACTTCCGGCAAGCCTGATCTTGATTTACCTCCCTCCGGCGTTACCATGGCGTGATGACAGGCATGATGAAGCCACAAACAGGATACTGGATTTGAACATGAGTGATGATGCGATAAAGATTTCCCGAAGCCGAAAGCTTGGTCAGGACGGACCTGATATTTTTCCGATAGGCATAGGCGCCATGTCTTTTGCCCCCTTTTACGGCGAGGTCAGTGAATCCGACAGCCATGCGGTGCTCGATGCCGCGATGGAACTCGGTGTGAATTTTATCGATACCGCCAATGTCTATGGCATGGGCCAGTCTGAGAATTTTATCGGCTCTTTCCTGCGATCCCGGGGCAACGCGGCAAAAGATTTTTTCCGCATCGCCACCAAAGCCGGTATCGCCCGGGGTCACAAAGACGGCCCCTTTATCAATTCCCCGGAATATCTGAGATCCGAACTGGAAAACTCGCTCAGGAAACTTGGTCTTGAACAGGTGGAGCTCTTCTATATCCACCGGCGTGATCATAAAATTCCCATTGAAGACGTCGCCGGGACCATGGGGCGGCTGATTGAAGAAGGCAAGATCAGGAGCTATGGACTTTCAGAAATCGCCCCAACCAGTCTGATCAGGGCCCATGAGGTGCATCCGGTTGCGGCGATACAATCGGAATATTCACTTCTCAACCGCGGGCCGGATTTGGGGGTGCTTCAGGCAAGCGAGCGTATAGGTGCTGCCATGGTAGCGTTCTCCCCGGTTGGACGGTCTCTTCTCACCGATAAACCTCATGATGAAGAGGCGGTGGCATCGATGCCTTTCCTCCGGAGTAATCCGCGCTTCATTGAACCCAACCTGAGCGCAAACCATAAAGCGGGGGAAGGCTTCCGCCGTCTTGCCGCCAGCATGGGAATGCCTGCAAGCTCTCTGGCCCTGGCATGGCTTCTCCATCGGGGTGAGCATGTCATCCCTATTCCGGGGACAAGATCGGTCACGCATTTCCGCGAACTTGTGGCGGCGGCAAGCATCCGGCTGACAGCTGAGGATATGGCCATGATCGATACGGTCATGCCGCCGGGATGGGCGCATGGTGACAGGTATTCTGATGAACAATGGCTGGGTGTGGAAAGATACTGGTAGGCTGTGGCGGGGTTTTATCATTCATATCCGGCCGGAAAGGCGGCGAGATGATCGCAAAGACAGGAAAAATCTTCGGCATCCACGGTCGGGCCAATCTTCCCGGGTCCTTCTTTGAGGAAGCGGCGCATAATCCGGACAAGACTCTCCTTGTATCCAGAATTGACGGGAAATGGGTGAAACTGACCTATGGTGAGGTTGCTCTCAGGGTGAGGGGGCTTGCCGCCTGCCTTTCCGGTCTGGGCGTAAAGCCGGGGGACAAGGTCTTCATATCAGCGGAAAACAGGCCGGAATGGGCCATCGCTGATCTGGCCGTGATGTCGATCGGGGCTATTGTTGTCCCGGCCTTTGTCACAAACACCGAAGATGATCATCATTTCATCATGACCCATGCCGGTGTTATCGCAGGGATCACGTCTGGCGGCGGGCTTGCGCAAACCGTCGCCCGCGCCGGGGCAAGGGTGGCAACGCTTCGCACACTCATTGTTATCGATGATGATCCGGCTTCCACCCCTTGCGGCGATAAAGAGGTTATTTCGTGGCGTGATGCCATCGCTGAACCCATGCCGGAGACGGATATAAATGCACGTATCGATGCGCTCGGCTGTGATGATGTGTGCTGTTTCATCTACACCTCCGGTACAGGCGGCAGGCCCAAGGGGGTGATGCTCACCCACCGGTCCATTCAGGCCAATATCAACGCCGCGATTGATCTTCTGGCCGAAGGTGATGTGGCAGAGGATCAGCGGTTTCTTTCCTTGTTGCCGCTTTCCCATTCCTATGAACATACCGCTGGCATGCATCTGCCCCTCCAGACACGATCCGAGGTCTGGTATTGCGAAAGCGCTGATCAGATTGCCAATAATCTGGCTGAAGTCGGCCCGACACTGATGACGGCGGTCCCGCGTCTTTATGAAGTGCTCTATGACCGCATCACCCGCGGGGTCAGGGCCAAAGGGGGGCTTTCGGCCAGATTGTTTTTCCGGGCTGTCGAGATCGGCACAAAGATCCAGAAAGGCCAGCGCCTTAGCCTGGCAGATACAATGCTCAACCCGCTTCTGGATCTAATTGTCCGGCGGAAAGTCCGACGTCGTCTTGGCGGCAGGCTTCGGTATTTCGTCTCAGGTGGAGCGGCCCTCAATCCGGAGATCGGCCGGTTTTTCATCTCTCTCGGTATCAATATTCTTCAGGGATACGGGCAGACCGAAGCATCACCGCTGATTTCGGCAAACCGGCCCGGTCAGGTCAGGATCGCGACAGTCGGCCCGCCGGTTAAAGGGGTTGAGGTCAGGTTGTCAGATGATGGAGAGATACTTGTTCGCGGCGAGATGCTGATGAAAGGGTACTGGAAAGACGAGGAGGCCACGCGCGCGACCATTCAGGATGGCTGGCTTTACACCGGTGATATCGGCGAAATTGACGATGACGGGTATATCACCATCACGGGCCGGAAAAAGGAAATGATCGTCAATTCCGGCGGCGATAATATTGCGCCCGGGCGGGTCGAGGCCATACTCCAGATGGAACCTGAAATCGAACAGGTCATGGTGGACGGCGACAAAAAGCCATGGCTTGCGGCGGTGATTGTGCCTGCCCCCGGGGTGATGGAAAACAATGCCTCTCCGGATGAGATTGAAAAGGCCCTCGGCAAGGCGGTGGAACGTGCCAATCAGAATCTGTCCCGACTTGAAAGGGTGCGCAGGTTTATCCTCGCGGATGAACCGTTTACCGTGGATAATGCCCAGATGACGGCAACGCTGAAGACACGCCGCCACGTGGTGCGCAAGGTCTATGGCAAAAGGCTTGATGCGCTCTATGGCAAGGCATCGGGGTGACGGAATTTGCCCGGAACGGGCAGGAATAAGACCATGATTGATACCGCAACAGCACCTTCAGCAGATCCGCTGATACTATGGCATACCGTGGCGGCATTGCTGGCGATCATACTGGGTATGGTTGTTCTGGTCTCCCGGAAAGGAACGGGCCGGCATCGCTTCATGGGACGTATCTGGGCAGGGTTGATGGTCTTTGTCAGCCTGATGTCTTTCGGTATAGGGGAGACTTTCGGCAGTATTCACGTGCTGTCGGTCTGGGTTCTCTTCGGCATGGCAATGGCCTTTATCGGCATCCGCCACATAAAAGGCAGGCGAGGGCAACGGATACATGCCGCCTTCATGATCGGGAATTATATCGGGCTTTGGGCCGCGGCGGTGCCGGCTTTTCTTACCGAAGGCCGCCTGATGCATGCCCTTCTTTTCGGTTAGGCGCTGACAAATTTCTGACGTTGCTCGCCGAGCCCTTCAATCCCCAGGGTCACGATATCACCTGATTTCAGGTATCGTTGCGGGTTCTGGCCGAGGCCAACCCCTTCAGGCGTGCCGGTCGCGATGATATCCCCCACCCGTAATGTCATGTAGCGCGACATATAGGAAATAATCGTTGCCACCGGAAAGATCATGTCATCGGTGTTGGAATCCTGCTGGATTTCGTCGTTGATTTTCAGCCACAGCCGCAGGTTCTGGGGATCCGGAATTTCATCGGGCGTCACCAGCCACGGGCCGGTCGGCCCGAAACCCGGCGCCGATTTGCCCTTGACCCACTGGCCGCCCTGTTCCAGCTGGAACTGACGTTCCGACACATCATTAATGACAGTATAGCCGGCGATATAATCAAGTGCATGGTCTTCCGGCACATGGCTGGCCTCACGACCGATGATCACCCCAAGTTCAACTTCCCAGTCTGTTTTGACAGAGCCTTTGGGGATCATGATATCATCGTCAGGTCCGGCCAGGGCAGATGTCGCTTTTGAAAACAATACAGGTTCCGATGGTCTCGGCATGCCGGTTTCATCCGCGTGCCGCGCGTAGTTGAGCCCGACGCAATGAAAATTGGGGGTATCGGCAACCACGGCACCTGTGCGGAGCCCGGGGTCAAGTTCAGGCAGACCCGACGGATCCAGCGCCTTGATTTTATCAAGCGTCTCGCAGGAAACTGTCTTTGGCGTAAGATCGCTGATGACGCCGCTCAGATCCCGGTACCTGCCGGCATCATCCAGAATGGCTGGTTTCTCTTGGCCTTTTGCTCCAACACGCAGTAATTTCATCATATCCTCCGGAAAACTAACAAAAGATTAATTTAGTTTGCGCCGTTGTTCAAATCCTTATCGATCATCCGGTGGGGGGCGATTGCTTTTTCGTGGGCGGGGTTCGTCACCCGGGGATCACATCGCCCTTCCAGTCAAGCTGGCAGCCGCTTTCAGCTGGTGTTGAATTGTCAATGACAGCGAGAAGCTGGCGTGTCGCCTGATCCGGTGAAAAAACCTCATGCCTGACCATGCCGCGGAACGGCGCGGAAAGTGAAGTCTCCACGGTCCCGGGGTGGAGCCCGAGGATGATGCTTTCCGGGTTTTTAAACGACATTTCCCGGGCAAAATTCCGGATCATCATGTTCAGCCCTGCCTTGGCCGCCCTGTAACTGTGCCAGCCCCCGGCCCGGTTGTCCGCAATACTTCCGACCCGGGCGGACAGGGCGGCGAAAACCGCCCGCCCTCTTTTCGGCATCAGGGGGAGAAAATGTTTCGCGGCAAGGCTGGGGCCGATGCAGTTTGCCTGAAAAAAAGCCGCCATGGTTTCGCCGTCGAGATGGCGGAAGCTCTTTTCGGGCGTGATCTGCCGGGCAGGATCATGCAGCATGCCGGTGGCATTGATGACAAGCCTGATTTCACCCTGCCGGGCAACAATGGCGGCCGCGTCCTCAATCGTCTCTTCATGCTCCAGATCACATGCAATCTGGCCTTTCCGGGGTGAGCGGGCCAGCTGAAAGAGCTGGTCTATTCCGGGATCATCCGCAAGCCATTGGCAGAAGGCCTTCCCAATGCCGCCATTTGCACCGATAACAACGGCGTTGACGGGCGCTTCAAATCGGCGAAATACACTGTCGGTCATGTCACATGTCTCCCTGAGATCGAACTAGGGCAAAGAAGGAAGGGGGAAAGATGCTATTCAAGGAAGGTTTTGAGCTGCTCAAGGGTCTCCGCTTCTTCAGTAGGTTTATCCCAGCGGATTGAGGCGAATCTCGGAAAGCGCATGGCAAGGCCTGATTTATGCCGGCTCGAAAGGCCGATACTGTCAAAAGCCACCTCAACCACCAGCGAGGGTGTCACTTCACGCACAGGTCCGAACCGGTTGATGGTGTTTTCCCGGACAAATTTATCAAGCCGTTTTAATTCATCATCGGTGAAACCGGAATAGGCCTTGCCCACCGGCACAAGGCACGCGCCGTCATCATTTTCCGTCCAGGCGCCGAAGGTGAAATCGGAATAGAATGAAGATCTCTTGCCATGCCCGCGCTGGGCATACATGATGACCACGTCCGCGGTGAGCGGATCACGTTTCCATTTATACCACAGGCCCTTTACGCGGCCCTGCTGATACGGGCTTTGCCTCCGTTTCAGCATAAGCCCTTCGATAAGCCCGCCCTGCCGGCACTGCTCCCGCCAGGTCTTGAGATCATCGGCGCTGGTAAAAGGAAGCTCTTCGGACATATCAAATAGCGGATGACCAAGAGAAGGAATAATACGTTGCAGGCGGGCACGGCGGGTTTCAATCGGCAGATGGCGTACATCTTCCCTGCCATCCAGCAGGAGATCATACACCCGGATAAAGACAGGTTTCTCGCGGATCATCCTGGCGCTGGCCGTCTTCCGGTTAAGCCGTTGCTGGAGATGCTGAAAAGGTTCGACCTTGCCCGGGTTCCCGGCCAGTATTTCGCCGTCAAGCGTGCCCTGCCAGTCGATGCCTCCGACAAGTTCCGGAAAAGCGGAAGAGATATTGTCGCCTGATCTTGAAAAAAGCCTGACGCCATCTTCGGCAGAGGCCAGCTGAACCCGGGCGCCATCCCATTTCCATTCCGCCAGAAAATCCGCCGGGCTGAGCGTGTTGGTTTCATCATCACTGATCGGGTGGGCCAGCATCAGGGGGCGGAAGACAGCACGCCCCGCCGCCGATGGTCTTTCCGCCCGGCCTTCCAGCCAGGCAAAAAGTTCGTCATAGGGAGGGGAGATGAGAGGCCAGATTTCTTCGATTTCCTCAACAGGCTTGGCGTAGGTCCGGGCCAGCGCCAGACGAAGCATGCGGGCGGAAACCCCGACCCTCAAACCGCCGGTGATCAGTTTCAGAAGTGCCCAGCGTCCTGTCCCGTCCAGACTGTTCAGCCACTGACGGAGCGAATCTTCAGCTTCAGTTACCGTGGATTGCCGGAGCGTGGTCACCACTTCATGGAGCGAAGGTTCCTGTTGATTGACGCCATGCTTTTCGGGCCAGATCAGCGCTGTCGTCTCCGCAAGATCACCGACGAAGTCATAACTTTCCGCAAAAAGATCCGTGTCAATGACCTGTTGCGCAAGGTTTCGGACAAGGCCTGCCTTGGCGCGCCCGAGTTCAAGATCACCGACAAGTGCGGCAACACCCCAGCCACGGTCCGCCGCATCACATCGCTTGAGCCAGTCTTCAATCCAGGCCAGTTTTGCGTTACGCTGAGGCGCAAAAAGCAGCTGTTCAAGCAAATGCGCAAAACGTTTCATTCGGCGTCATCCTCGTAACCGACCAGCGACAGCGCCCGGGCGCGGACACCTCTGAGTTCAAGCGCACGAATGAGCGCTGTCTCACGTCCGTGGGTAACCCAGACCTCAGCCGGAGCAACCTCTTCAATCGTCCGCAACAGATCAGCCCAGTCTGCGTGATCTGATAAAATAAGCGGCATTTCCACCCCGGACTGTTTGGCGCGCTGACGTATCTGCATCCATCCCGATGCCATGATGACCATCGGATCCGGCAGGCGGCGGGACCATCGGTCCGCCAATGCCGATGGCGGGGCAATGACGATTTCACCGGCCAGATCTTCCCTCGGTTTGCCCTTTTCTCCTGCCGTGGCAGGGGCAAGCGGGCCAAGGGGGACGCCAAGATCCTCATAAAGTGCGCAGAGTTTCTGCTGGGCGCCGTGCAAATAGATGGTTTTCTCATATCCTGACTGCCGGAGCAGGGCGATCAGCCGCTGTGCCTTGCCGAGTGAATAGGCCCCCACCACGTGGCACCGGTCCGGGAAAAGACGGAGCGAATGGAGCAGTTTTTCGATTTCGCCCGCGGGATCGGGGTGGCTGAACACCGGCAGGGCAAAGGTCGCCTCGGTCACGAAAACATCACAGGCAACAGGTTCAAACGGGGCACAGGTCGGATCAGCTTTACGTTTGTAATCGCCGGAGACAACAACACGCCGCCCGCCATGGTCGATCACAACCTGCGCACTGCCCAGCACATGACCTGCCGGGATCAGTCGTATGGTGCAGTCGCCGATGTCCATGGGCTCGTGATAGGCAAGAGCTGTTTGCTTGCCGGCAAAATTTTGGCCGTATCTTGCGGCCATAATAGCGAGCGTTTCCGGCGTCGCAATAACATGGTCATGGCCCGCCCGGGCATGGTCGGCATGGCCATGGGTGACAACAACTGTCTCGCTTCGGCGAAGAGCATCAAGAACGAACCTGCTGTCGGGATGGCCTGTATCTACGCTGAGCCCGGCAGGTTGTGGCCGGATCCACTTTTCAATCCCTGCCGCACAGCGTCCTGCCATATCAGGAGGTTTTGCCGAACAGTTTGTTCCAGTCCTCAGCACTCAGTTTGCTGAGATCTTCGCGCAGCTCTGCTCCGGCTTTCATGCCGGCCTGCACCGCCGGTCTGTCCCCCATGGCCTGTCGCCAGCGCTTGACATTGGGGTAGTCTTCGATTGCAACGCCCTGTCTTTCATAGGTCCGTGTCCAGGGATAGGCGGCGATATCAGCGATCGAATAGTGCTCTCCTGCAAGCCATGGTGTCTTGGCAAGACGACGTTCCATGACCCCATAAAGCCGGTTGGATTCCTTGCTGTACCGGTCCATGGCATAGGGGATGCGTTCCGGGGCGTAGAAATTGAAATGATGCGCCTGGCCGAGCATCGGTCCAAGGCCGCCCATCTGCCACATCAGCCATTCGTATACAGCCGTGCGTCCCCTTGTATCGCCGGGCATGAGTTTGCCGGTCTTTTCCGCAAGGTAGAGAAGTATGGCGCCGGATTCAAATACCGAAACAGGCTCCCCTCCGGTATCATGATCGATGATGGCCGGCATCCGGTTGTTCGGGCTGAAGGCCAGAAAGGCAGGGTCGAACTGTTCTCCCTTGCCGATATTGACGGGCTTGATCGTGTAGTCGAGCCCGATTTCCTCAAGGGCTATGGTGATTTTATGGCCGTTAGGGGTTGGCCAGTAATAGAGATCAATCATGGGATTCAGCCTTGCTCTTTGTTTTAAGGGTAAAAGGAGAGTTGATAACATCGATGATACATTTAATTTAATGATGAATTGCAAAAAGTCGATAACCTGATGATGGAAAACCTGTTTTCAAACCCCCAAGATTTCCCGGATTGCGTGCTGGACTGGTTTGCACGCAAGGGATGGCAGGTGCATGCGCATCAGCGGGAAATGGTCACGGCGATTGAAAATGGCCGGTCTGCCCTGCTGGTAGCGCCTACGGGAACAGGCAAGACCCTGGCGGGGTTTCTGCCCGGGCTGATCCGCCATATCCGCGCCCCTGAAAGGAGAGGTCTCAAAACACTCTATATTTCCCCCCTCAAGGCATTGGCGGTGGATATCGCCCGCAACCTTGAAACCCCGATACGTGAAATGAAACTTGATCTCAGGGCGGAAACGCGGACCGGCGATACCCCGCCTGCGAAACGCCAGCGGCAACGCCAGAACCCGCCTGAAATACTCATGACAACGCCTGAATCACTCGAACTCATGCTGACCTGGCCGGAGGCGGCGGAAATTTTCGGCGGGCTGGACTGTATTATTCTTGATGAGCTTCACGCGCTGGCTGGCAACAAGCGGGGTGATCTTCTGGCCTTGTCGCTTGCACGGTTGCGGCGGCTTGCACCGGCGGCAAAAACCATCGGGCTTTCCGCCACGGTTGCCAACCCTGACAGGCTCACGGGCTGGCTTGATCCGGTGCCTGAAAAGGTGGAGGTCATTCGTGCGGCCAGAACCACGGAGCCGGAGATCAGGGTGCTGGAAAAAGAAGGCCATCTGCCCTGGGCCGGTCATTCGGCGGCCTATGCGGTGGAGGACATCTTTCGCCTGATTGCCGGGAACAGGACCACCCTTGTCTTTGTCAATACAAGGGCGCAGGCGGAAATCCTCTTTCAGTCATTGTGGCGGATCAACGAGGAGACGCTTCCCATCGGTCTTCACCACGGATCACTTGCCGCAGAACAACGCCGCAAGGTCGAAGCGCATATGGCAAACGGCCAGTTAAGGGCCGTGGTGGCAACATCGTCACTTGATCTTGGCATAGACTGGGCGGATATCGATCTGGTTATTCAGGTGGGGGCACCAAAGGGGACAGCCAGGTTGCTGCAGCGTATCGGCAGATCAGGCCACCGCTTTGATCAGATCAGCCGCGCGGTTCTTGTCCCTGCCAACAGGTTCGAAGTTTTTGAATGCCTCGCGGCCATCGCTGATATCCGTTCGGGTGAGCTCGATGATCCGGAGGATATCCCCGGCGGGCTTGATGTGCTGGCCCAGCATGTGGTCGGGATGGCCATGTCGGATCCGTTTTCGGCCGGTGATCTTTACACCGAAGTGCGGGAAGCCTGGCCCTACCGGGAACTGACCCGGCAGGAATTTGATGATGTGCTGGATTTTGTCACCACCGGCGGATATGCGCTGAAGGCCTATGAAAGGTATCATAAACTTGCCCTGGGGCGGGACGGGTTTTACCGGATTGCCCATCGTCAGGTTGCCCTGCAATGGCGTCTTAATGTCGGCACGATTGTCGAAAGCCAGACCCTTACCTTAAAGCTTCGTGGCGGCGGCAAACTTGGCAAGATCGAGGAATATTTCATCCAGTCGCTGGTGCCGGGGGATACTTTTATCTTTGCCGGGCAGATACTGGAATTCACGGGCATGAAGGGTACCATGACCGCCGAGGCTGTCCGCGCCACGGCAACAGAGCCGAAAGTGCCTGCCTATGCCGGAGGCAGGTTGCCGCTGACCACCAATCTTGCCGAACGTATCCGTGTCATGATTGCCGATAAATCCGGCTGGGATGCCTATCCTGAAACCGTCCGCCAATGGCTGTCGATACAGGACTGGAAATCTGATCTGCCCGGCAAGGATCATCTTCTGGTGGAAAGCTTTCCCCGGGGCGGTAAGCAGTTTCTGGTGATTTACGGTTTTGAAGGCCGGAATGCCCACCAGACGCTAGGCATGTTGCTGACACGCCGGATGGAGCGGGCCGGGCTCAGGCCGGTCGGGTTTGTTGCCAGTGATTATGCTCTTGCGGTCTGGTCTCTGGAAAAGGTGGATCACGGGCAGGTGAATTCCCTGCTCTCGCCGGATTTGCTTGGTGATGATCTGGAAGAATGGATGCAGGAAAGCACCATGATGAAACGGTCTTTCCGCACGGTTGCAACGATTGCAGGACTGCTCGAAAAACGGCAGCCCGGCGCTGAAAAAACAGGGCGCCAGATGACGATGAATTCCGATTTGATCTATGACGTGCTGATCCGCCATCAGCCTGATCATCTTCTGATCCGGGCGACACGTGAGGATGCGGCAAGGGGGCTCACCGATATCAGGAGGCTTTCTGATCTTCTGGCCAGATTTGAAGGGCATATCGCCTTTCAGCAGCTTGAGCGTGTCTCCCCCATGGCCATGCCGATGATGCTGGAAGTAGGCAGGGAAAGCGTCACGGCATCGGCGGTTGAAGACAGTCTGGCTGAACTCGAAGCCGAACTGATAGCCGAAGCCCTTGACGGAATGGAAAAGGCAACGCCCCTTCAGGCCAGGCTGGCGCTATGACAACATCGCGGCAAACACCCTCTTCGCATCGCTTCTGGCTCAACGGGGATGAGGTCATCGCCCATGCCGATGGCACGGCCCTGTTTGACCGCGGCAGGATGATGGTGGTCTCTGACCTGCATCTTGAAAAGGGACGGGCCTTGAGCTCGACCTCGCCCATGCCTCTTTATGATACCGATGCAACCCTTGATGCTCTTGAAAGCGCTGTCCGGCGTGATCAGCCGGAACGGCTTCTCTTTCTGGGGGACAGTTTTCACCGTGCTGATCTCGCCCGCAGTCTGGCCATGCCCTATCAGGAACGGATACATGCCCTTGCGGCAGGACGTGAGGTGACCTGGATTACCGGCAATCATGATCCGATATTGCCGGAATTCCTGCCGGGTGAAGCGAGGGAAGAAATTCTTATCGGGTCAATATGGTTCAGGCATATTGCGCTGACAGATTTCAGCGGGGGAGAGGTTTCGGGGCACTATCATCCCAAGGCCCGGATCAAAACCAGAGCCCGCAATGTCAGCGGCAGATGTTTCATTCATGACGGAAGGCGTCTTATCCTGCCCGCGTTCGGCGCTTACACGGGCGGACTTTCCGTCAGGGCTCCGGTGATACGGGATCTCTTCCCGTCCCCGGCGGAAATTCTTTTCTGTCATGCTTGTCAGATCTACCGTTACCCCTATTCTCATATGGTGTAATCAGACAGTCACGACAGGATAGGTTGAGCATGGCCACGGTACTTTGCTGGTTTCATCAGGATCTCCGCCTCGGGGATCACCCGGCGCTGACGGCGGCAATAGCCTCCGGCCATCAGGTTATCCCCGTCTATATTCTGGATGATGATGCGGCGGGTGATGCGGCCATGGGCGGGGCCAGCCGGTGGTGGCTGCATCACAGTCTGGATGATCTCGCGCGGGGATTTGAACGCCTTGGCTCAAAACTGATCCTGCGTAAAGGTGAGGCCACCCTTATCCTGCCTGAACTTGCACAAGAAACAGGCGCGGTTGCGCTCTTCACCCACAGCCGGGGTGAGCCATGGTCCAAGGCACAGCTCACCGCAGTAACCGAAGCTTTAGCCCTTAAACATATCCAGACCCATGTTGAAAACGGATGTTTTCTCAGGAATTTCGGAGAAGTGCTTTCAAAGGCCGGCACCCGCATGAAAGTTTTCACGCCGTATAAGCGCAATTTGTTGTCTCAGGGCGGGTTGCGTGGTGTTCTGCCGCGGCCGGAAAAAATACCGTCCCCGTCTTCCTGGCCGGAAACAGCGCCATTGGAAGCCCTCGGTCTTCTGCCCCGGAATCCGGACTGGTCCGGCGGCCTTGCGAAAGCATGGCGTGTGGGCGAAGCCGCGGCCATGCAGAGGCTTGATGATTTTCTTGATGGCGGTATCAACAGTTACGGCACTTCACGTGACAAGCCGTCGATCATGGGCACATCCCGGCTGTCACCGCATCTGCATTTTGGCGAGATTTCACCGGTGACGGTGTTTCATGCCGTAATGGAACATGCCTGCGGGGCGCCTTCTGCCGATGCGGAAACATTCATCTCTGAGGTTATCTGGCGCGAATTTTCCTATGAATTGCTCGATCAGTTTGCCGATATGCCGGTGCGGCCGCTCCGCCCGGAATTTGATCGCTTTCCCTGGCGAGGGGAGTACAAGGCTGATCTGGCCGCCTGGCAGCAGGGGCGTACAGGTTATCCTCTCATCGATGCTGGGATGCGGGAACTCTATGAAACAGGCTGGATGCATAACCGCGTCCGCATGATCACCGCATCTTTTCTGACCAAACATCTTCTGATCCCATGGCAGGAAGGGGCCCGCTGGTTTCACGACACGCTGGTGGATGCTGACCTTGCGTCCAACAGCGCAGGCTGGCAATGGGTGGCCGGGTGCGGGGCCGATGCCTCGCCGTATTTCCGGGTGTTCAATCCCATCACCCAGGGGCAGAAATTCGATGCCGGGGCGTATGTGCGTGGGTGGGTGCCCGAAGTATCAGGGCTGGATGAACGGTCTCTTTTCGCTCCTTTTGATGCACCGGAAGGGTTGCGTATCAGCGCTGGTATCAGGCTCGGCAAGACGTATCCTGAGCCGCTGGTTGATCACGCAACCGGCCGCAAGCGGGCGCTTGACGCCTTTGCCCGGATTAAATCTCCAAATAATTGACCGCCGCATCTGGTCAAACACCTTGCCAGACCTATCTCAGTCTTTGCACGAATAAGGAATAAATTATGCGCATTGCTGTCATTGGTTCCGGCATTTCCGGTCTCGCCTCGGCTTATCTTCTTTCCCGCTCTTATGAAACCCATCTTTTCGAACGTGAAGATCGCATCGGCGGTCATTCGCATACCGTCGATGTGACGATCAGTGAGGGCAGGGTGCCGGTTGATACAGGGTTTATCGTTTTCAACCCGCTCAATTACCCGAACCTTGTCGGGATGTTTGATCACCTTGGCGTTGAAACCGAGGCAACCGATATGTCCTTCGGTGTTTCCATAGGGCCCGGAGATCTTGAATACGAAGGCTCGCTCCGCGGACTGACAGCCCAGCCATCCAATCTCTTCCGGCCATCCTACTGGTCGATGCTCAAGGATCTGGTCAGATTTTATCGCAACGCCACCCCTGAGGTTGAAAATGGTCCCGACGGGGAAAGCCTGGGGCAGTTTATCTCAAGGCTCGGATACAGCGAGCGCTTTGTTCAGGATCATCTCCTTCCCATGGCGGCGGCGATCTGGTCTTGCCCGGCGGAAACCATGCTGGAATTTCCGGCCCGCTCATTCATCACGTTCATGAACAACCATCAGCTGCTTAATTTCATCGAACGGCCGCAATGGCGTACGGTGACCGGCGGCTCACGCCAGTATGTCCGCAAGATCGAAAACGCACTTGGCGCAAATATCCATCGCGGCACCTCAATCACTGGAATCAGCCGCAAGGCAGGTGGGGTTGCGCTGAATATAGAGGGAACAGGCGAAGTCTGGTTTGACAAGGTTGTGCTGGCCGCCCATGCCGATCAGTCGCTCAACATGATAGATGATCCTCATCCGGAAGAATCACGTATTCTCGGGGCGTTCGATTTTCAGCCCAATCGTGTTCTCCTGCATAGCGACCCTGAACTGATGCCGCGGCGCAAAGCCGCCTGGGCATCCTGGAGCTATCTCACACGGCGGAATCCCCGGGACGGGCTGTGCGTTACCTACTGGATGAACCGGTTGCAGAATATTCAGGTGGCAACACCGCTTCTTGTCTCACTTAATCCGTTCATCGAACCTGATCCCGGGCTTGTGCACGGGGAATATCATTACGACCATCCGGTTTTTGATCAGAAAGCCATCGATGCCCAGCGTGTTCTGCCGTCGATACAAGGCAGGAACGGGCTCTTTTATGCCGGCGCATGGACACGATACGGGTTTCATGAAGATGGCCTTGCATCTGCTGTGGCTGTCGCGCGCAGCCTTGGCGCTGATATTCCGTGGCAAACCCCGACCGATGGCTATACAATCACAGCCGATCAGGGAGAGGAAAGAAGGCCAGCCTGATGAATGCCTGTTGCCTGGTCAGATCCGGGATCATTCATACACGTCACCAACCGGCCACCCATGTGCTTGAGCGTCGTGGTCTGTCGGTCTGGCTTGATCTTGACCATCTCAGTGAAGCTGACGGGCAGGCTTCCCTTTTTTCTGTCGGGAAGTGGAATCTTCTCTCTTTCGATGAAAGGGATTACGGGCCGAATTTTGCCGCCGGAAGAAAATATGTTGAACCCCTGGCCCAATATGCAAGACGGCTCGCGCAGCTCCATCTTCGGGATTGTTCTTTGGGACGGGTATGTCTGTTGACTTTTCCGCGTATAATGGGCGCGGCTTTTAATCCCATCTCGGTCTATCTGTGCTATGATGGGGACGACAGACCGGTGTTCGCCATTTACGAGGTTCGGAACACCTTCGGGGATATGCATTCCTATGTCGGTGCCGTTGAAGAAGGGGGGTCATCGGTGCACGAAGTCGAAAAAATGCTTCACGTCTCGCCGTTTTTTCCGGTCAAGGGGGAATACAGGCTCAAATTGCGTGCCGCCGCCGAAACCATCAACCTGTTGATTGACTATAGCATCGAAAAGCGACCGGCGCTGACAGCAAGTCTTCGCGGTGAAAAATCTCCACTGACAAGCTGTTCAATTCTCGCCGGTCTCATCTGGGCCAGGCTGTTTCCGATGCGGCCACTTGTTTCCATCCATACAGAGGCGCTTAAACTGTGGCGCAAGAAAGTGCCCTTCTTTGCCCGCCCAGCCCCGCCTGCGGCTTCCTGGTCTGTCGCCACTATCAGAAAAAGGGATAAGGAATGATATCGTCTCTGTTTTATCCTCTGCAGGTCAGGGCGTTTCTTGCGGTGCTGGAAAATCTCCGCGTGGGAACGCTTGATCTTACGCTGGCGGATGGCCGTTCCTTTAAATTTGTCGGGCAGATGCCCGGCCCGGAAGCTGACCTGCAGATCAACACGCGTGCGGCACTGGGGCAGATCATGCGTGACGGCAAGATGGGTTTCTGCGAAGCGTTCATGACCGGTGGTGTCACCAGCTCGAACCTTCCGGCCCTGATCGAGCTCGCTGTTCTTCATAACAGCTATGTTGAAGAAAATCTCAGGTTTTCGCGGATCAAGACCTGGCTTAGGCAGGTGCATCACCACTTGCGCTCGAATACCAGAACAGGTTCACAAAAGAATATTTCTTTTCATTATGATCTCGGGAACAGCTTTTACGCCAAATGGCTCGACCAGAGCATGACGTATTCGTCGGCGATTTTCGAAGATAAGAATCAGGATCTGAGTTGTGCCCAGAAGGCCAAATACCGCCGGTTGGCTGAGCTGGCAGGTGTCCGCGAAGGACTTCACGTGCTTGAGATCGGTTGCGGATGGGGCGGGTTTGCCGAATATGCCGCAGGCGAGCTGAAGGCAAAGGTGACAGGTATCACCATATCCCGCGAACAATTCGATTACGCAACACAGCGGATAAAGGACGCCGGACTTGATGACCGGGTGACAATCCTGCTCAAGGATTACCGTGACCTTGACCAATCCTATGACAGCATTGTCTCCATTGAGATGTTTGAGGCGGTGGGGGAAGCCTACTGGCCCACCTATTTTGAAACTCTCTCACGTTGTCTTGATCGTGGGGGTAAGGCAGCCCTTCAGGTTATCACCATCGATAATGAAGGGTATGATGATTACCGCCGCGCGCCGGATTTCATCCAGCGATACATTTTCCCGGGCGGGATGCTGCCGTCCATGCCACTGCTGAATGACCCGATCAGAAACGCAGGCCTCAGGATGCAGGCGGTGGAAGGGTTTGGCCAGCATTATGCTGATACACTCAAAGTCTGGCGGGAAAGGTTTCTTGCCGCATGGCCGGAACTTGACGGTAAGGGCTTTGATGCAAATTTCAAACGCATGTGGGAACTTTACCTGGCCTATTGCGAAGGTGGTTTCCGCGCCGGATCGATTGACGTCAAACAGATGCTGCTGGTCAGGGAATAGAGCCTCCGGTGCCGGTCAATCGCCGTCAGGTCAGGGCTTTATCCTGAAAAGTCTGAGGATACTTCCGACAATGAGGCGAATTACCGGCAACCTGCTCAGGAGCTGGCTTGCGCTGTCCCAGTGATCGATATGCGAGGTGACAAGCCCGTCACTGTTAAGGTGGATCTCGCTCATCCCTTCAAGGTCAAGCTCACTCCGTGGCCATGACCGGAGCCGGCCGGTCATCCGCCACCTCAAATAGACGGCACTTTTCCCGCATGCAATGTCTGATAAGGTGAATTTCGGCTCATGGCAGACGTCGAACATATGTGAAAATATCCGGCGAAAACCGTCTTTGCCCCGGACAGTATTGAACGGGTCGGAAAAGGTGATATCGTCGGCAACAAGGTCAACAAGCCGGTCAATCCCTTCCGGCGTAAGGCGGCTGAAGGCTTCAGCGTATCGCGTGGCGGCCATCATGGTTTTATTCGGGCTCATCTTCGTCCTGTTCTTTTGCTCACCAGTGCAAAATACGTCCGGTAAGGCAGGTAACGCAACAGCCGCATCATCCGGGTGAAACGTTTCGGGAAGGCTATTTCGAATTGATCGGTTTCCATCCCTTTGATAATAGCCCCGGCCGCCGCCTCAGGTGTCTGAAGGTCAGGCATGTCGAAATCATTGATGGCGGTCGCTTCGGTGTCAACAAATCCGGGGCAGACAACCTGAACCGTGATGCCTTCGGGCTTCAGGTCAAACCACAGCGATTCGGCCAGAGAAATCAACGCGGCCTTGGTGGGGCCATAGGCGGATGATTTCGGCAGACCCCGCCATCCTGCCACCGAAGAGACGATCATGATCCGCCCCTTGCCACGCGCAACCATTCCGGGGACAACCGCCGCCAGCCCATGCACCACCCCCATGTAATTGACCTCGATATGTTGGCGGAAAACACCGACATCCGGGGATCGTCCGTCTTGAGGGGCATAGATTCCGGCGTTCAGAATGGCGGTATCCACAGGCCCGTTGGTCTCTGTCGCTTTACGCGCCGCCGCCGCAACCTCTTCGGCCCGGGTGACATCCGCGGAGATGGGCGTAAACCCTTCCAGCCTCGCCGCCATGTCCTGAAGCCGGTCATATCGGCGTGCCACACCGCTGACCTTATGGCCCTGCTGAACAAGCTGCCGGGCCAGTGCCTGACCAATTCCTGAACTTGCGCCGGTAATGAAGATATGTGCCACGTCTTTTCTCTTTCTTATCTCTGAGGTAAGTCGATTTTTGTCTGTGGCCAGTCTCTGAAGACAGGCCTTTCGGTTGCTGGTACCAAATATTGGTTAAACTGGACCTATCTTAATTCCGGTGCGTTACCTAAAAATAGGATGCTGAATTATCAAGGGAAGATGCCCCGGGGCATCTGTCCCGCTTTATCACAAAAGAATGCCAGAGGAGACCTGCCATGAAAATGACTACGGAAGAAGCTTTTGTCAAAGTCCTTCAGATGCATGGTATCGAACATGCGTTCGGTATTATCGGATCGGCTTTCATGCCGATTTCAGATCTGTTTCCCAAGGCTGGCATCAAGTTCTGGGATGTGGCCCATGAAACCAATGGCGGCATCATGGCCGATGGTTACACCCGTGCCACCGGCAAGATGTCGATGTGCATTGCCCAGAACGGACCGGGAATCACCAACTTCGTGACACCGATCAAGACCGCGTATTGGAATCATACGCCTCTTCTTCTGGTCACGCCTCAGGCCGCCAACAAGACCATCGGGCAGGGCGGTTTCCAGGAAGTCGAGCAAATGGCCCTGTTCCGCGATATGGTTTGCTATCAGGAAGAAGTGCGTGATCCTTCCCGGATACCTGAAGTGCTCAACCGTGTTATTGAAAAGGCGTTCCGCTCATCAGCTCCGGCCCAGATCAATATCCCGCGTGATTACTGGACCCAGGTCATCGATACCGAACTTCCACCTGTTGTCCGGATCGAGCGTCCCCAGGGCGGCACCGAAGCCATTGCCCGGGCGGCTGAGATGCTTTCCGACGCCAAATTCCCTGTTATCCTTTCCGGTGCCGGTGTGGTGATAGGCGGTGCCATCAACGCCACCAAGGCACTTGCTGAACGCCTTGATGCTCCGGTGTGTTCCGGCTATCAGCACAATGACAGTTTCCCCGGCAGTCATGAACTTGCCGCGGGTCCTCTGGGCTATAACGGATCGCGTGCCGCCATGGAACTGATCGCCAAGGCGGATGTCGTGCTTGCGCTGGGAACCCGGCTTAATCCGTTCTCGACACTGCCCGGTTACGGCATTGACTACTGGCCCAAGGACGCCAAGATCATTCAGGTGGATATCAACCCTGACCGTATCGGGCTGACCAAAAAGGTTACTGTCGGAATCTGTGGTGACGCCAAAGCCGTGGCAACCCAGATCCTTGATCAGCTGTCCCCTGCCGCAGGTGATGCCGGCCGGGCGGAGCGTAAAGCCTCCATCCATCAGGCCAAATCCGCCTGGCTTCAGGCGCTCAGCTCCATGGATCATGAAGACGATGATCCGGGCACAAGCTGGAATGCCGATGCCCGTACCCGCGACAGCGACCGCATGTCACCACGTATGGCCTGGCGCGCTATTCAGGCCGCTCTTCCCAAGGAAGCGATCATCTCATCCGATATCGGCAATAACTGCGCCATCGGCAACGCGTATCCGACTTTTGATGAGGGCCGCAAATATCTCGCACCCGGCCTCTTTGGTCCCTGCGGATATGGTTTCCCTTCCATTCTCGGGGCAAAGATCGGCAAGCCGGATACGCCGGTTGTTGGGTTTGCCGGTGACGGCGCGTTCGGCATCTCAATGAACGAGATGACAGCATGCGGCCGTGATGACTGGCCTGCCATCACCATGGTGATTTTCCGCAACTACCAGTGGGGTGCGGAAAAGCGGAATACGACGCTCTGGTACGACAACAATTTTGTCGGCACCGAACTTGATCCGCATCTCAGCTATGCTCGTGTTGCGGAAGGTTGCGGCCTCAAGGGCGTCACCGTTCTGAGCATGGATGAGCTGACCTCTGCGCTGGATCAGGCTATCAAGGATCAGATGGATAACAAGGTCACGACCTTCATTGAAGTTATCCTCAATCAGGAACTTGGTGAGCCTTTCCGCCGGGACGCGATGAAAAAGCCAACGGTTGTGGCCGGCATCGATCCCAAGGATATGCGCCCCCAGCAGGCGGCTGAATAACCAAAAGGTTTTCCGCCAAAAAACATCTTCTCACGGTATCCGGTTTCGGATACCGTGATTTTTTTTGGATATTCTTTGGGGGAGGCTGATGGAACAGCGCCGCACCAGAAGATCTCGCCGCAACGAGACTGCCCGAAAGATCATCACCGCCCCTTATATCCGGCGCAATATCCCCTTTGTCGATTATCTTGGTGAAGAAGCGCTGGTGAAGATCGAAGATCAGGCGGAATGGCTGATGCAGGAGATCGGCCTTGAATTCACCGATGATCCGGTGGCGCTTGAACTCTGGCGCAACGCCGGCGCCGATGTCAGGGAAACACGGGTGCGTCTGCCACGTGGCATGGCACGCAAGCTCATGGAAACCTGCCCCGAAGAATTCACCCAGCATGCCCGCAACCCTGAACGATCGGTAAAGATCGGTGCCGGGCATCAGGTTTTTGCTCCGGTCTATGGTCCTCCTTTTGTCATGGATATTGAAAATGGCCGCCGCTACGGAACCCTGGATGATTTCCGGAATCTGGTGAAACTGACATCAGCCCTGCCGGCCTTGCATCATTCTGGACTGGTGACATGTGAGCCGTGTGATATTCCGGTCAATAAACGTCACCTTGATATGGTGGCAACGCACATGATCTGTTCCGACAAACCCATGCTTGGTGCGATCACGGCCAAATCGCGGGCCGAAGACAGTGTTGAGATGGCGCGCCTTCTTTTCGGGGCGGATTTTCTCGAAGATCACTGCGTCATCATGGGCAACGTGAACACCAATTCACCTCTGCTTGTTGATAAGGTGGTGACCGAAGCCATCCGGACATATTCCGCGGCAGGTCAGGGCATGGTCGTCGTGCCGTTTATTCTGAGCGGTGCGATGGGGCCGGTCACCACCGCCGCCTCTATAGCACAGGCCCTGGCGGAAGCTATGGCATGCGGGGCATTCACCCAGCTTGTCCGGAAAGGTGCGCCCTTTATCCTGGGGAATTTCCTGTCTTCCATGTCCCTGCGGACGGGGGCGCCGACTTTCGGTATGCCGGAGCCGACATCATCAAATTATGTTATCGGCCAGCTGGCACGTCGCCTCAGGGTTCCGCTTCGTTGCGGCGGTTCGCTGACGGCATCCAAACTCCCTGATGCGCAGGCTGCGGCTGAGAGTGCCGACAGCATGCATTCCACCGCCATGGCAGGGGCAAATTTTGTTCTGCATTCGGCGGGATGGCTTGAGGGAGGCCTTACGACCGGATATGAAAAACTGCTAATCGATGCGGATCGTCTCGGCGGATACCAGAAATTACTGGAGGGCATGGATATCTCGGACAATGGTCTCGGCCGCACCGCCTATGATGACGTGGAACCTGCCGGGCATTTTCTCGGATCAGCCCATACAATGGCAAATTATGAGACCGCTTTTTATGAGGCGAGCCTGTCGAACGCGGATAGTTTTGAGCAATGGCTGGAAGACGGCGGCAAGGATACCGCACGCCGTGCTCACGAGCGATGGAAAACCATGCTGGATGAATACGAAGCGCCGCCGATGGATATCGCAAAACGTGAGGAAATCGAAGATTTCGTGGCAAAAAAGAAAGCCAGCATGGAAGATGCGTGGTATTAGAGATGAGACCCTTAACCGGATTTCAATTTGGCCGACTGCCCGTGCAGGAACCTGACGAATGGTGGACAAACTTGACATCGTGATGCCGGATGACTGGCATCTTCATCTCCGCGACGGTGAGATGCTGAAGGCGGTTCTGCCGGATACAGCACGGCATTTCCGTCGTGCGATTGTCATGCCCAATCTTGTGCCGCCGCTGGTCCGTTCAGATGAGGTGGCGGCCTACAGGGACAGGATACTGGCCCATCTTCCCGCCGGGATGGAATTCACCCCCCTGATGACGGCGTATCTGACCGAAGATACAGATCCGGATGATCTTGCCCGCGGCCATGCCGAAGGTATCCTTACGGCGGTCAAACTCTATCCGGCGGGGGCGACCACCAATTCCGCTTCAGGTGTCCGGGATATCCCGCGTGTCATGCCGATTCTGGAGCGCATGGCAGAAATTGGCCTGCCCTTATGCGTCCATGGTGAGGTCACCGATCCCGAGATCGATATTTTTGACCGCGAACGTGTCTTCATCGAAAAGGTGCTTGATCCGTTGCGTCAGGCATTGCCCGAACTCAGGGTGGTGATGGAACATATCACCACCGCCGATGCCGCGGCATATGTGGAAACAGCGTCTCCTGCCCTGGCGGCAACCATCACAACCCATCATCTGATGATCAACCGTAACCATATTCTTGCCGGCGGTATTCGCCCCCATTATTACTGTCTGCCCGTAGCCAAGCGTGAAGACCATCGCCTTGCGCTCAGGCGTGTTGCCACCTCCGGGCATCCGCGGTTCTTTCTGGGCACGGATTCCGCGCCTCATCCTGACCGGGCAAAACTTCAGGCTTGCGGTTGTGCCGGTATTTATTCGGCGCCCAACACACTGTCCTGTCTTGCCCATGTTTTTGAAGAAGAGGATGCGCTTGACCGGCTGGAAGCATTTACCAGCCTTAACGGGCCTGCATTTTATAATCTGGCCCCTAATCCGGGCCGCCTGCGCCTTATACTAGAGCAAGAGCCCGTATCCTATCCCGCGACGATCAGCGCCGGGGATGAGACGGTGACGATCTTTGATCCCGGTGTTGATCTCTTCTGGCGTGTTGAAACCACAAGCTGAACAGGAAAAGAGATAGCAATGCTTCAGACAACCTATCCCGACAGAGATTATATATCCCGTAGCGCCGCCCGGATGCTCCTTGAAATTGATGCCGTCCATTTCCGGAGCGATCCGCCGTTTATTCTGACTTCGGGTGCGGCAAGCCCTGTCTATATCGACTGCCGCAAACTTATCTCCTTTCCGCGTATTCGTTCATCCCTGATGGATTTTGGCGTGGCAACGGTGATGGAAAAAGCAGGTTATGAAGCGTTTGACAGCGTTGCCGGGGGGGAGACAGCAGGCATTCCCTTTGCCGCGTGGTTTGCGGAACGCATGGGTCTGCCGATGCAGTATGTCCGCAAAAAGCCCAAGGGTTTTGGCCGCGATGCCCAGATCGAAGGCCGGATCAGCGAAGGCGACAGGGTTCTTCTGGTTGAAGATCTCGCAACAGACGGAGGCAGCAAGATCGTGTTTGTTGACGCCCTGCGTAAGGCGGGGGCGGAATGCAACCATACCTTTGTCGTTTTCTTCTATGATATCTTTAAGGAAACACGTGAGATCATGGCCGATAACAATCTCACCCTTCATTACCTGACCACCTGGCGTGATGTGCTCAGCGTTGCCCGTGATATGGAAAAGTTTGACAGCAAGACCCTGAACGCGGTGGCTGAATTTCTTGAAGCGCCCAAAGAATGGTCAGCGGCGCATGGCGGGAAAGCCGACTAACCGGCCTTACTTCCCGCCAGCAACGCGTCAAGTCTGCCGGCACGTTCCAGCGCATAAAGGTCATCACAGCCGCCAATCCCGTCCCCGTTAATAAAGATCTGGGGCACGGATGTGCGGCCGCCGGCCCGTTCGGTCATGGCACGTCGCATATCAGGGTCAAAGGTGACATCTGTCTCATCGAAGGAAATCCCCTTTTGCGTGAGCAGACGTTTTGCGGCACTGCAGTATCCGCATAGTGAACTTGTATATATCTCAACCTTTGCGCTCATGATCCTGTCCTAGAAAAAGGTTTCCTTGATACCATCAATAACAAACTGGGTGGCCAGCGCCCCGAGTATCATGCCGAAAAGACGCTGAATGACCAGCGTCACCACCGGTGTCAGTATGCGGGTTGCAAATGACGCCGCTTTCATGGACAGCGCGGCCAGCAGAACAACAACGGCGATCGGCAGAAATCCCACAAGATGCCCGGCACTGCCGAAACTATGTGATTGCGCGGTGACTACGGTCAGGGTAAGCGCCGCTGGTCCGGCAATCAGCGGTATGGCCAGGGGAAAGACGGCAAGACTGTCAAGTTCAGCCTTGCTGGCAACCTGTTGTGCGGTGGAAATCTTACGGTTTGTGCGGCGTTCAAAAACCATCTCAAACGCCACCGCAAGCAGAAAGATGCCGCCCAGTATCCGGAACGAAGCCACCTGAACGCCGATTTTTTCCAGAAACGGCCCGCCAAAAAGGTAGAACCCGCACAGCACGCCGATGGCCACCAGCGTTGCCACCACAATAATGCGGTCTATCGCCGCCCGTCCATAGGAACTGACCATGGCAAGAAAGATCGGCGCCAGCGATATGGGATCGATGACAACCATCGCCAGAAGGAAGGTTTTTGTCCATTGTTCAAGCATCATGCTTTCCGAGATCATAGCCAGATCATACTGGCCATGGCCTATTCCATACCTTTATAAGATGGGAATAACAATGCCAATTTCCCAGGCTGGCCATGCTGTATTTTGTCACCCATCCTGAATACGATATTCCCGTGCCGCCGGAACACCGTTTCCCGGCGACAAAGTTTTCGTCTCTCATGTCGTATCTGGTGCGGGAAAATCTCACCGAAGGGGTACGGTTTGTTTTTCCCAACCCGGTCCCGGCAGAAGATCTGGCCATGGTGCATGATCGTGAATACATCGACGCCGTAGCCCTTGGTACGCTCGATGGAAAAGCCTTGCGTATGCTGGGTCTGCCCTGGTCGCCCCGGCTTGCGCGGCGGTCCTTTCTTGCCCCCGCGGGTACGTATCTTGCGGCGAAAAAGGCGCTGGCGCATGGCCTGTCCTGTCACGCGGCAGGCGGAACTCATCATGCCCATTACAGTTATGGCGCGGGATTCTGTGTCTTCAATGATCTGGCCTATGCCGCAATGCGATTGATCAACAAGGGTGAGGCCCGGACAGTATTGATCCTTGATGCTGATGTGCATCAGGGGGATGGCACGGCACGTATCCTCAGAGGTGAAGCCGGTATTTTCACCTGTTCGCTCCATTGCGGTAAGAATTATCCCGCCCGCAAGGCGGAAAGTGATCTTGATGTGGAAATTCCCCGCGGCGCAGGCGATGAGGCATATCTCCGCATAATGCGTGATACACTTCACCAGCTCATGGCCAGCATCACCCCTGATCTTGTTCTTTACGATGCGGGGGTGGATGTTCATCGTGATGATGCGCTGGGCTGGCTTGATCTCAGCGATGCGGGGATTCTCGCGCGGGATGAAATGGTGCTGGACTGGTTTTGCTCACGTGGCATCCCTGTTGCAACCGTCATTGGTGGAGGCTACAGCCCCGATATAATGGTGCTTGCGGCAAGGCACGGGCTGGTTTTCCGTGCGGCGCGGGCAGTATATGAACGACGGCTCAGCGGCGGAAAAGGAGTCGCAGAAGGATCATCCCGATCCGTTTGATAACAGGCAGCATCACCGGTGACAGCAGAACAGGCAGGATCCTATTCCTGAAATGTGCTGACATTTTCGGCATGATGCGTCCGGCAAACCAGAACACAAGAAACGCAACCGCAACAATGACAAGCAGTTTCAGGATCATGACAGATTATCGCTGATCTGGTTCGCGATCAGGCCGAGCATGGACAGGCCCAGACGTGATGCCATCAGCGCACCCTGACCGTTAATGTCAGCTTCCGGCATCATTTCCACCATACTGAATCCGGCAATAGGTGCCCGCTGCGCCGTCCGTTTGAAAATTTCCGTCATCTGCCAGTAATCAAGCCCGCCGGGTGCAGGCCCGATTACTGCCGGCATAAAGGTCGGGTCAAGGCTGTCCACATCCAGCGCGATATAGACAGGAACACCTTCCGGCAGATTATCAATGGCGCGGGCTATCCCGTTTTCTTCCAGCAGATGCGGCATGGGATGCAGGCTGACGCCGTAATCGATGGCATCGCGTACCTCACGGCCCCGGGCAGAACCAATGCCCCTTGCCGCAAGCTGGACGATGGTTCCGACATGATCCATTTCACTTGCCCGCCGCATGTTGCTTGAAAGGCCGAATCTTTCGCCATTGACGTCATCTCTCCAGTCGATATGGGCATCGATCTGCAGAACGGAAACAGGCCCTTCTCCTGAGTAAGCTTCAAGTACGGGGATCGGCACACTGTCATCACCACCAAAGATAAAGGGAACGGCACCAGCCTTGCGCAGAGTGGTGATGCTTTTCCGGATAATTTCCCTGTTCTGTGCGGTAAGGTGGGTTTCGGCGCTGTCGGTAAGGTCAAGATCACCGCAGTCAACAACACGTACCCCGCCTGGCAGAACACCCTGTGATGGCGTGGTCCCATAAAGATCAAAGTCATGATGATCAAGTATATCCGGCCACACCCTTGCCGTCCGGATGGCGCGAGGGGCATCTTTGCAGTAGGAGCCGATCGGGTAAGGTGTTGCGGACCCAATCCCGAGAACAGCAATATCAGCTTTCATGGTGGCTGAAATCTCCCCTTCAGGGAGGTTAAGCCATGTCCGGGCTTCGTTACTGCCGAAAAGGTCACCCATGCGAGGTGTTGACATATTTCCCCCTCAGATTTTCAGGCGGGATCGCCGCGAAGTTGAAGCTCAATCTCCGGTATCAGGCGCAGCGCATCAGGGCTGAACGGATTGATGGTCAGGATATGACGATAGAGTTGCAGGGCCTCCATGGCATCCCCGCGCTGAAGATATATCATCGCAAGGCCCGAAAGCGCCCCGAAATGCCGCGGCTCCCTGAGCAGCACTTCAGCAATATCTTCTTCTGAGCCGGACAGATTGCTCATCATGTAACGCACGGTGGCCCTCTTGTTCCAGGCTTCCATATAATCAGGCTCACGCCGGATCAGTTGCGTGAAGACGCGCTCGGCCCCTTTGTAGTTTCCTTTTTGCATCAGGGTAAGGCCGTGATCCATCATCACGCGGCTGATATCGTTTTCACTGCCGCCGATCCAGACCTGCCAGATTTCCTGAATGGTCTGATCCGCAGCGACTTCGCTTTCAGCCGCGGCCAGATCACGGAACAGGGTGTTCAGCTGGGCTTTGTTTTCATCGGTTTGCCCTTCCGCCAGCGACACCCCTGCAAGTATCAGGAATCCGGCAATCCCGGTGATCAGTATTCGAATGGTTTTCATCATACGCATACTATATACTTAACCCCGGCGTCGTTGACCGCAAGAGGTAATGCGGCAAAAACAGCTTTGATCAGGGCTTCAGAGGGGACTACATGACCTTTATCAAGGGCTTTCTTCTGGGGCTGTCTCTTATCATGGCGATAGGTGCGCAAAACGCCTATGTGCTTCGGGCAGGTTTAAGAAAGACGCATGTTTTTGCCATCTGTCTTTTCTGCGCCCTTTCGGATGCCGTTCTGATCGCCGTGGGCATAACTGGCATGGGGGCTGTCCTCGGTGGGATGCAAGATATATCGTTCTGGCTCTATCTTGTGGCGTCAGGCTGGCTCTTCGGGTATGGCCTGCTCCGGCTTCGGGATGCTTTGCGGGGGCAATCGGGCCTCAATTCCGAAGGGGGGACTGATCGGCCGTCTTTACCTTCTGCACTTCTGATGGCAGCGGCGTTAACCTGGCTCAATCCGCATGTTTATCTGGATACGGTGGTGCTTCTCGGCGGGATAGCCTCCACCCTGGGTCCCGCAGAAAGATTATCTTTCGGGACAGGGGCGGCGCTGGCCAGTTTCATCTTCTTTTTCGGATTGGGATATGGCGCAAGGGCCGTCGGCGGATATCTGACCGGTCCGGCTTCATGGAAGAAAATTGACCTTGGCATCGCCCTCATCATGTTCTGGCTTGCCACTGGTTTTCTCACAGCGGCGTTCCGACTTTAGCGCCGTTTTTTAAAAAGGTTTCAAGAGAAGGGGTTTTCATGTCTGATCACTTATATCCTGCCAATACCGGCCCGCTGAAAGGGCTTCGCGTTCTTGATTTGACACGGATTCTCGCAGGCCCGACCGCCACCCAGTTGCTTGGCGACCTCGGCGCTGATGTGGTCAAGATCGAACGTCCGGGCCAGGGCGATGATACCCGCACATGGGGCCCGCCTTACCTCAACGATGATAAGGGGCAGCCGACGGCCGAAAGCGGGTACTATCTTGCCGCCAACCGGAACAAAAGGTCTCTTGCCATTGATTTCACCACCCAAGAAGGGGCTGTGACGCTCCGCCGGCTTGCGGCAAAAGCCGATGTGCTGATGGAAAACTTCAAACTGGGCGGGCTGGCAAAATACGGGCTGGGATATGAAGATCTCAAAGAGATCAACCCCGGGCTTGTCTATTGTTCCATTACCGGCTTCGGCCAGACCGGACCCAACGCGCATCGCGCCGGATACGATATCATGGTTCAGGGTTATGGCGGGTATATGTCCATCACCGGCGAGAAAGGCGGCCAGCCGCAGAAAGTCGGCGTTGCGGTGGCTGATCTCATTACGGGAATGTACAGCGTTACCGGAATTCTGGCGGCGCTCCGGCATCGCGATGCAACCGGAGAAGGTCAGCATATCGACATAGCGCTGGTGGACTCGCAGGTGTCCTGGCTGGTGAATGTGGGGGTGAATTATCTTCTTTCCGGCAATGTTCCCGCGCCTGCCGGAAATACGCATGCCAATATTGTTCCCTATCAGGTCTTTGCGACCGCCGACAGCCATATCATTATCGCGGTCGGCAACGACAGCCAATTTGCGGCTTTCGCCGGAATACTGGGACATCCTGATCTTGCCAGCGATGACCGTTTCAGGACAAATCCCTCAAGGCTGAAGCATCGGCAGATCATCGTCCCGCTCCTTGAAGAGCTGATCGGCACCTGGAGGCGGGATGATCTTCTGAAAGCCTGCGAGGAGAAAGGTGTTCCGGCAGGTCCGGTGCATGATATGGCCGATGTCTTTACCTCAGATCAGGTCAGGGCAAGGGATATGAAGATCTCAATGCCTTATGATGGTGCTGAAACCGGTGCGGTGGATCTCATCGGCAATCCGCTGAAACTGTCGGCAACACCTGTATCCTACCGGAGGCCGCCGCCACGATGCGGCCAGCATACCGAAGAAGTGCTTGAAGACTGGTTGAAGGATTGACCTGAGCGAGCTCAGCGCAAGGCGTTGAGATGTGATGTGACCGAGGCTTTCAGTGCTTGAAGGTCGTATCCGCCTTCAAGGAGTGAGACAAGTCGCCCCCCGGCGCAGTCTTCGGCCATTTGCCGGATCATGGTCGTGAGTGTGGCAAAATCCTCAGCCTCCAGTTCCACGCTGGCCAGCGGGTCATCCGCATGGGCGTCGAAACCGGCAGAAAGAATGATCAGCTCCGGTTTGCCGGCCCTGATGCGCGGGATCAGGTGATCCCGCCAGACAGAAATTACGGTTTCACCATCACTGCCCGCACGAAGAGGGGCGTTGTGAATGTTCCCCCGGCCGGTTTCATCGGCCGCCCCGGTCCCCGGAAAGAGCGGCATCTGATGGCTTGAAGCGAACAGCAGATCACCGTCATTCCAGAACGCGGCCTGAGTTCCGTTGCCATGATGAACATCAAAATCAACCACCGCTACCCGGGTCAGGTCATAAACCTCACGCGCGTGCTGGGCGGCGATGGCAGCGGAAGAAAAAAGGCAGAACCCCATGGCGGTGTCCGGTTCCGCGTGATGGCCGGGAGGGCGGGCGGCAAGAAAGACACGTTCAGCCGCCCCGGTCATCACCTCATCAACGGCCAGCACCGCGCCTCCGGCCGCACGCAGGCCAGCTTCGAGTGACCCGCGCCCCATGTGCGTGTCAGGATCAAGGGCTGTTGTGCCTTCACCATCAGTGTCATAGGCCGCAATAGCATCGAGATAGGCATTGCCGTGAACAAGTGCGATGCGATCGGCCGCGGCTTTTGGCGCATCAAGGCGCTCAATATCCGGAAAGCTTTCATCCATTGCCTGCCAGACAGCACGTATACGGTCCGGCCGTTCGGGATGCCCCATGGGAACAGGGTGGTGAGCAAAAGCGTCATGGGTAATAATCTTCAGCATCTCTTGCCTCCCCTAATTCTTGTTCCTGTCTTTCGGCGGTGCCTTGGTGACCTCAAGGCCGAGAAAATCCAATAATCGCGGCACAATGAACCGTGCAATGATCAGCCCGAGCCCGACCCATATCAGGATATCGGCTATTTCCATTTCTGGTCTCCCTTCCTCACCGTGAATTCGGCGACGACAGCGGTCGTGCAGTCAACCGAAACAGCATCGGGATCTTCGTAAATATCCATGTCATGCAGGATCGGTGTGGTGATGATGCCATCTTTCGCAAGTGTCTCCAGTGTGCGGGAAAATCCCTTTTCCCCGAAATGCTGGGCATTGATGCCGATAAGGGCAAGGCCGCCGGGTTCGGCCAAACGGAGGGCGTTGATGAGCGCATCCGGCCCGAGATGCCCGAGGGTAAAGGTCCCGGCGCTTATCAGCGCATCATAGTGCGTCTCAGGCAAGGACGACGGATCAGTCAGATCAGCCAGCAGGAGTTCGGCATAGACATTTTTCCTGGCCGCGATCTCAAGCATGCCTTGCGAGATATCAAGCCCGTCCAGCGGGGCTGTTACGCCCAGTTTCCTCAAATGAAATCCGATCAGGCCGGTGCCGCAGCCGATATCAGCAATACGCCCGGTGCTGTTCCGGATCAGTCCCGCGAGCAGTCCGGCGATGCGTTCAGGATAGGCGTAGCCTTCGGCGGCGGCGAAATCATCTTCGTAGCTCTCCGCCCAGCTGTCATAATAACGGCGATGATCCGCCGGTGTGGAAAGGCTGTAGGCTTCATCTCTGTTGTGATTATTGCTGCTCATAACCTGACTGTAGCAAAATCCGCCGGGGATTGAAGCAGTTTTCAGCCGGATCAGGCAAAGGAAATTCCTTGTGCTGGGATGTTTTTTGCATGGTCAAATTGTGCGGGCATAGGTAGGGTTATTCCATAAGCGGGGAGTAAGAGAATGACACGACTGGTTTCAAGCTATTACGGCGGGGCTTCCCGCCCGCAAGATGCGGCGGCAAGGAAAGTGCCGAAATACTATCCCGCAACGGGGGAGGTCATCGCAGAGGTTGAGCTGGCCACTCCTGAAATGCTGGATGAGGCTGTTGCCATGGCAGCCGATGCCCAGAAAGACTGGGCAAAGACATCCGTTCAGGCGCGGGGGCAGATACTTATCCGATGTGCCAATGCACTGCGTGAGGCGAATGATGAGCTTTCGCGGCTTGAGGTGGAAGACGTCGGCAAAGTCTATGCTGAAGCTCATTCCGCTGATGTGCCAAGCGGCCCCGATGTCATGGAATATCTCGGCGCCGCCGTGATGACCTATACCGGCACCCAGCATCAGTGGCCGGGTGCATTCGGGTATACAAGGCGTGTGCCCCTGGGTGTTTGTGCCGGGATCGGGGCGTGGAATTTCCCCGCACAGATCGCGCTTTGGAAATCTTCTCCGGCCCTTGCCATGGGTAATGCGTTTATCCTCAAACCTTCGGAAATGACGCCACTGGTCTCGCTCAGGATTGCTGAGATCATGGAAGAAGCAGGTCTTCCGCCGGGCCTGATGAATGTGCTGCAGGGAGATGGCGATCTCGGATCTGCCATCTGCGCGCATCCAGGGATTGCCAAAGTATCCCTGACCGGCGGCAGCGCGACCGGCCGCAAGATCATGGCGCAGTCGGCCACCAGCCTCAAGCGGGTGACCCTTGAGCTCGGCGGCAAGGCCCCGTTGATCCTGTTTGAGGATTGCGATCTTGAAAAAGCGGCAACCACAGCTCTTGAGGCCAATTTCTATACCGCCGGTGAAGTCTGCTCCAATGCCACCCGTGTCTTTGTCCAGCGATCCATTGCGGCTGAAATCCTTCAGCTGATGAAGGAAAAAACAGAAGCGATGGTTGTCGGTGACCCGATGTCGGATGATGTGCATATGGGCGCCCTGATATCCGAGACGCATCTTCAAAAGGTTCTGGGTTATGTAGAGAAGGGTCTTTCCGAAGGCGCAAAGCTTGTCACCGGTGGCGGGCGGGTGCATCCGCAAGGTTTTGAAGGCGGCTATTTCATGCAGCCCACCATTCTCGGGGATTGCACGGATACGATGACCGTGGTGCGGGAAGAGATTTTCGGCCCGGTCATGAGCGTACTTGTTTTCGATACCGAAGACGAAGCGGTTGAAAGGGCCAACGCAACGGAATACGGTCTGGGCGCGGGCCTTTTCACACGGGATCTCAGCCGTGCGTACCGTGTTGCCGATCAGCTTCAGGCCGGCAATGTCTGGGTGAATTCCTATAATCTCATTCCGCCGGATATGCCGTTCGGCGGTGTCAAGAATTCAGGTTTCGGGCGGGAATCTTCGGCTTTCGCCTTTGAAGCCTACAGCGATATCCGCGCCACCTACATATCCATTGACGAAGAATAGGGGAGTACAACATGAGCGATACATCTTTCTTTGAACCGGTTTCGGGAGCACAACTGCCCAGATTCGCGGGCGTACCGTCCTTTATGCGCCTGCCGATAGTCGGGTTTGATCATCCCAGAATAGGTGATGTGGATATCGGTGTTGTTGGTGTTCCGTGGGATGGCGGGACCACCAACCGCCCGGGTGCGCGTCATGGCCCCCGCCAGTTACGTGATCTTTCGACCATGATCCGTTCCACCCATCCGGTGTCCTATATCAGCCCTTTCAAGATGGTGAACTGTGCGGATATCGGGGATTGCCCCATCAATCCGGCTGATCTTAACGATACGCTGGAACGGGTGACCAATTTTTACGCCGAAATCAGCAAAAGAGGCATCACGCCCATGACAGCGGGAGGAGATCATCTCGTTTCCCTGCCGGTTCTTCGCGGACTTGCGAGCGAGGGACCTGTCGGGATGATCCACTTTGATGCCCATACCGATCTTTTCGACAGTTATTTTGATGGTTTCCGTTTCACCCACGGCACGCCCTTCCGCCGGGCCATCGAAGAAGGCCTGCTTGACCCGAAGCGGGTGGTGCAGATCGGTATCCGCGGCACCATGTATGATGGTGAGGATATCGAATGGGGGAGAGAGAACGGCGTCACCATCATCACCATGGATGAGTTTGCTGACCGCACTATCGCCGATGTGATGGATCAGGCAAGACAGATCGTCGGTGATGCCCCGACCTATGTCAGCTTTGATATTGACTGCATAGATCCCGCTTTCGCCCCCGGCACCGGAACACCTGAAATCGGCGGTTTCACCACCCGCGAAGCGCAGCTTCTCGTACGTCGTCTTGAAGGCCTTAATCTTATCGGCGCTGATCTTGTTGAAGTCTCGCCACCTTTTGATGAAAGCGGCAACACCGCCTGGGTTGGTGTGTCGATCATGTTTGAGTTGCTGTGCATGCTGGCCGTGTCGGTTGATGCCCGAAGCTGAGAAGCCGGACACCCCGGCGACACGAAAGGTCGGCGCAGCGCTTGACGAAGCGGGGATGACATCGCGGCTGGTCGCGCTCACCGAAACCGCCCGCAGTGCAGACGAAGCCGCCGCTTCCCTCAATGTTGAGGTCTGTGCCATCGTCAAGACGTTGATCTTTGACCTTGTTCCGGCCGCAGGACCCCTTGCCGGTCAGCGCGTGCCCGTCGCGGTGCTCATCAGCGGTGACCGGCGATGTGATACCGGGGCTGTTGTCAGGGTGCTTGGTTGTGGTGGTGAAATCAGCCGTCCGGATGCGGCACGCGTCAAGGAAGTGACCGGGTATTCCATCGGAGGTGTTTCGCCCGTGGGCCTGCCTGATGAGGTGATGGTGCTGATAGACGCGGCGCTGGCGAGGTCAGATACCATCTGGGCCGCCGCCGGGCATACCCATCTTGTCTTCGGCTGCAGTTTTTCGGAGCTGGAACGGCTGACAGGCGGGCGGGTCACCGGGGATATAAGCCTGCCAGTCTCATCCTGAGGCATCTTAGTGCAGAGTAAAGAGAGATAGCGCCCTGAAAGAGACGCATCCTGTCTTGCAAGATGGATGCGTTTTGCCGCATAATCTCACCCGGTCCATGTGCCTTGCATGGTCTCTCTTGGGGAGTGACAAAATGGCTGAAAAAGTTGTGTCCTTTACACGAATGGACGAGGGAACATACGAAGATTATCAAATGCTTGCCTCGCTTGAGCATGAATATTGTGACGGTACCGCTGATCGGATTCTGGGCCAGCTGGAAGGTCAGGGCAGGGAATCCCTGACAGGTTACAAGATCAACCGGCTGGAACATGGCCTGCAATCTGCCGCCAGGGCGGAATATGACGGTGCTGATATTGACTGGATCGTCGCCGCCCTTATCCATGATATCGGTGATGGCCTGTCGCCACAGAATCACGACCGCATGGCGGCGGAAATCATCCGGCCCTATGTACGCGAAGAAGTTTCATGGGTGGTGGAAAAACACGGTATTTTCCAGATGAAATATTACGGCCATCATTATGGATGGGATGCCGACAAGCGCGATGAGTTCCGCGACAATCCATATTGGCAGAGCTGTGCGGATTTCTGTGAAAGGTGGGATCAGATGTCCTTTGACCCTGATTACCCGATGCCGCCCCTGTCTCATTTTGAACCCATGCTGCGCGAAGTGTTTTCCCGCAAGGCCTGGGATGAAACGCATCTTAAGCCGGGAGTTGTTGTGGGGCTTCCTGAAGACCGTCACCCCAGATAATCAGCGTATATATTGGAGGTTTTTATGAACTTGACGGCGTATCTTCAGGCAAAAGAGCGGGCTGGAGAGGCTGAGGCTGATCAGGTTTCCGTTATTCTTGGTCTTGCCGAAGCTGCCATAAAGATCACCCATCTTGTGCATCGCAACGGTATCGCGGCTGATCTCGGCTCAGATATTGGCGGCACCAACAGCGATGGCGACAGCCAGAAAGCACTTGATGTCCGGGCGGAAGAGATCATCGGCGCAAGTCTCTTAGGGCGCGGTGCGGTCTATCTTCTTTCCGAAGAACAGGACGATCCGGTCCCGCTCAATGACGAGGGAAGTCTGCTTGTTGCCGTGGATCCGCTGGATGGCTCATCGAATATCAGCGTCAATGTGACCATCGGCACGATTTTCTCGCTCTTGCCCGCGGGTGAGAGGCCGGCAGAAAACACCCTTCAGCCCGGACGCAATCAGCTCGGGGCAGGGTTCTTTACCTACGGGCCGCAGACAACGCTTATTTTTGCCCTGGCGGGGAGCGAAGATATCGCATGCTTTGTTCTTGACCCCGATCAGGGGGAGTTTGTTGAAATGCAGGGTGAGGTCAGGATACCTGCAGCAACCAAGGAATTTGCCATCAATTCCGCCTACGCCAATCACTGGTATCCTCCGGTTCAGCGTTGGATGGGTGATGTCCTTCAAGGAGAAAGCGGTCCCTTGGGTAAATCCTACCGGATGCGCTGGGTTGGCTCGCTTGTCGCGGATGCCTGGCGGATCTTCCGCCGCGGCGGCATTTTTCTCTACCCGGGGGACAGCCGTCCGGGCAATGAGACCGGTCGCCTTCGTCTGGTTTACGAAGCCAACCCAATGGCGTTTCTGGCGGAAAAAGCAGGTGGCGGCGCCAGTCATGGCAAGGGATCTGTTCTCGATCTTGTGCCCGATCATCTGCATCAGCGCGTCCCTCTGATCTTCGGTGCGAAAGAAGAGGTGGACCGTCTGGAAAAGGAGCATCAATAGCTCGTTTATTCGGCGATGCCTGGTTGAAGAGATGTGCAACACTTGCTAATAAAGGCTTCGAGCCACGGAATGGAAAGCCATCTGAACGGTCAGGATGATACAAACCCCGTGGGCAGAGAAAAGAGGATCAAATGTCCAGCGTCAATGCTTCCGCGTCCTTAGGGCGCAAAATGGCGGATGCCATTCGTTTTCTGTCCATGGATGCGGTCCAGGCGGCCAATTCCGGTCACCCCGGGATGCCCATGGGGATGGCTGATGTTGCGACGGTGCTTTTTTCAGAGTTCATCAAGATCAATCCGGCTGACCCGTCCTGGCCTGATCGTGACCGGTTTGTCCTTTCGGCAGGCCATGGATCGATGCTGCATTATGCGGTGAACCATCTGATGGGTTACGCCGATATGACGATGGAACAGATCCGTAATTTCCGCCAGTTGGGGGCGATCACCGCGGGGCATCCGGAATATGGCATGGCAAGCGGGATAGAAACCACAACCGGGCCTCTCGGTCAGGGGCTTGCAACATCGGTCGGAATGGCTCTGGCTGAGCGGATTATGGCGTCACGCTTTGGTGAAAAACTGGTCAACCACCGCACCTGGGTGATTGCGGGCGACGGCTGTCTTCAGGAAGGCATCAGCCATGAGGCGATTGACCTTGCCGGTCACCTGAAACTCGGACGGCTCACGGTTTTCTGGGATGATAATTCTATTTCCATTGACGGCGGCACCGACCTTTCGACATCCACCAATCAGATGGCCCGTTTCCGCGCCGCGGGCTGGCATGTTCAGTCCATTGATGGCCATGACCACGATGCCATTCGTGAAGCCGTGCATGCTGCCATGTCCAGCCGCAAGCCTTCCCTTATCGCCTGCAAGACGACCATAGGTTTTGGCGCGCCGACGCTCGCCGGAACAGCCAAGACACATGGTGCGCCTCTTGGCGACGAAGAAATCGCGTCCACACGCAAGGCGCTGGGCTGGTCCAGCCCGCCTTTTGAAATTCCCGCTGAAGTGGCCTCGGCATGGTCTGAGGCCTCTGCACGATCGTTAAGTGAATATGACAGCTGGAACGAACGGCTGGAAAACTCACCCAAACGCAAACGCTTTGATGCGGCGATCTCCGGTGCGTTGCCGCCTAAATTCACCCGTATGATGAAAGCCTGGCGCCAGCAGCTCAAGGAAGAGGCGCCTAAACTGGCGACGCGGCAGTCCAGCCAGAAAACACTTGAAGTGGTGAACGCCGCCACCGATATGACCATCGGCGGCTCCGCTGATCTGACAGGCTCCAACCTCACAAAAACAGCTGATACCGCCCCTGTTCTCCCCGGCAGGTTCAAAGGGCGCTATATCTATTACGGTATTCGTGAACACGGGATGGCCGCGGCCATGAACGGGATTGCCCTTCACGGGGGGCTTGTTCCTTATGGTGGCACATTCCTTGTTTTCTCGGATTATGCCCGTGGTGCGATGCGGCTTTCTGCCCTCATGAAACAGCGCGTTGTCTACGTAATGACCCATGATTCCATCGGTCTCGGTGAAGATGGGCCGACCCATCAGCCGGTTGAACATCTTGCCATGCTTCGTGCCACACCTGATCTTCACGTGTTCCGTCCCGGGGATGCGGTGGAAGTTGCCGAAGCCTGGGAAGCGGCGCTCAATCTTCAGGACGCACCGTCTGTTCTGGCGCTTTCACGTCAGGGCACGCCCACGTTGCGTCAGGAAAAATCAAGCGATAACAATGTGATGCTTGGCGGTTATGTGCTGGCTGAAGCAGAGGGCGGCCGTGATGTCACGCTGATCGCCACCGGCACGGAACTCGCCCTTGCGATGGAGGCAAGAGACCTTCTGAAACAGGATCACGATATCAACGCGGCGGTGGTGTCACTTCCCTGCTGGGAGCTTTTTGACAAGCAGGATGCAGGCTATCGCAATGCAGTTCTTGGCACAGCCCCGCGGGTTGCCGTGGAAGCCGCGTCAGGTTTCGGGTGGGAGAAATATATCGGGACAGAAGGCGGTTTCGTCGGTATGAACAGTTTTGGTGAATCCGCACCTGGTCCGAAACTCTATGATCATTTCAACATCACCGCAGCAGCAGTCGCTGAAAAAGCGGTGGCAATCATCAAGTCCTAAAGGGGAAGTCGCATGGCAGTAAAAGTCGCAATTAACGGATTTGGCCGGATCGGCCGGAACATACTTCGCGGGATCATCGAATCCGGGCGCACTGATATAGAGGTGGTGGCTATCAACGACCTTGGCCCCGTTGAAACAAACGCGCATCTCCTGCAGTATGACAGCATTCACGGCAAGTTTCCGGCTCATGTTTCCGTGGATGGTGATACGATTGATGTCGGGCGCGGCCCCATCAGGGTGACAGCAATCCGTGATCCGAAAGATCTGCCCTGGGGTGAAATGGGCGTGGATATTGCCATGGAATGCACCGGCATTTTTGCTGACCGCGACAAGGCCGCCGCTCACCTTGAAAACGGCTCTGCCCGGGTTCTGGTTTCGGCCCCGGCCACAGGTGCTGACCTGACCGTTGTTTACGGCGTTAACCATGACAAGCTGACGGCTGAACATAAAGTTGTTTCCAACGCGTCCTGCACCACGAACTGCCTTGCCCCGGTCGCGGCTGTTCTGCATGAGGCTATCGGTATTGAGCAGGGTTTCATGACCACGATCCACAGTTATACCGGTGATCAGCCTGTTCTGGATACGATGCATAAGGATTTGTACCGTGCCCGTGCCGCGGCCACCAGCATGATCCCGACGACCACCGGCGCGGCGCGAGCGGTAGGTCTTGTTCTGCCGGAGCTTAACGGCAAGCTTGACGGCGTGGCGATGCGGGTGCCGACCCCGAACGTATCCGTGGTTGATCTCAAATTCACCACCAGCCGGGCCACCAGCGTAGATGAAATCAACGGCCTTATTCGTGAGGCTGCGGATGGAAGGCTCAACGGAGTGCTCGGCTACACGGATGCGCCGCTTGTGTCGATGGATTTCAATCATGATCCGAGGTCATCGATCTTCCACATGGACCAGACCAAAGTGATGGAAGGTGGCCTTTGCCGTATCATGACCTGGTACGATAATGAGTGGGGTTTCTCCAACCGCATGGCTGATACGGCTGTCGCAATGGGAGCCCTGATCTAGGGAAGTCTTCATGACCTTGCGTCCGATCCGCATAGCTCCGTCCATACTTTCCGCTGATTTCGCCTGTCTCGGTGATGAAATCTCTGCGGTTGATAGCGCCGGGGCGGACTGGATCCATCTTGATGTGATGGATGGAGATTTTGTCCCGAATATCACCTTCGGCCCACCGGTCATCAAAAGACTGCGCGGGCGCACCGGTAAATGTTTTGATGCCCATCTGATGATCAGCAATCCCGATGCGTATATTCAGGATTTTGCTGATGCGGGGGCTGAGATCATTACCATTCACGCCGAAGCCTGCCGTCATCTTGACCGGTCTCTTGCCGCGATCCGTGATCTTGGGGTGAGGGCAGGTGTCGCGCTCAACCCGGCCACTCCGGTTGAGGTTATTGCCCATGTCATTGATCGTCTTGATCTTGTTTTGCTGATGACCGTCAATCCGGGTTTTGGCGGCCAGAAATTCATTGATGCCGTGGTGCCGAAAATCAGAACAGTTGCTGAAATGATTGGCGACAGGCCCGTGGATATTGAAGTTGACGGCGGCGTTACGGTGGAGACCGCGCCGCTTGTTGCCGCTGCGGGCGCTAATGTGCTGGTGGCCGGTTCTGCCGTGTTTGGCAATAATGATCCTGCGCTCTATGCTGAAAATATCCGCGCGATCCGGCATGCCGCCGAAGAAGCGGCATCGCAACAGGCAAGGTAGGGCCCATGCATATCTTTCAGACAATCAGGGAAAGTGTTCTGGTGCCGGTCCATCCGGCGGGCTGGCCGTTCATTTCTCTTTTTGCCATTGGTACGGCCATCCTGTCCGTGCTGTGGGAGCCGTTCTTCTTTCCCGGTCTGGTGCTGACCTTATGGTGCGTCTATTTTTTCCGCAATCCGGTCCGGACAACGCCGGACAGGGGCGGGCTTGTCATCGCGCCGGCTGACGGCCGGGTTCTTTCGGTCGAGGATCTTCCTGCGCCGGCAGAAATGGACCTGCCTGAGGCATCCTATACAAGGGTGGCGATTTTCATGAATGTGTTCGATGTGCACGTGAATCGCATGCCGATGGCGGGTGAGATTATAGATAAATTCTACTTCCCCGGTGCTTTTCTGAATGCCAGCCTTGATAAAGCCTCTGAGCAGAATGAACGTCTCGGTCTGGTAATCAGGACAGATCACGGGCCGGTGATAGGCTGTATCCAGATCGCCGGACTTGTTGCCCGCCGTATCTTATGTGATGTGGCGGAGGGCGATACCCTCAGCACGGGGGAACATTATGGTATCATCCGCTTTGGCAGCCGGGTTGATGTCTGGTTGCCGAAACCGGTGAAAGTGCTGGCTATTCCCGGGCAGAGGACCATCGCAGGGGAAACTATGATTGCGGATTTCAATCGTGGCGCCAGGGCAAATGAAACAGGCACGGCGCGCTGATGGCTGAAAAGAACAAAACCGGCACCAAGGGACGCCGTGGCCGCCTTATCGCCAATGTCAGTCTTGCCTGGATGTTGCCTAACCTTCTGACGATTTCAGCTCTTCTTTGCGGTATGAGTGCGTTGCGTTTTGCGCTGCATGAGCGATGGGAGGCCGCCATAATCATGGTGGCGGCGGCAGGTATTCTCGATGCCCTGGATGGGCGCATGGCCCGGATGCTCAAATCCTCGAGCAATTTCGGCGCCCAGCTGGACAGCCTTTCCGATATGGTTGTATTCGGCGTGGTGCCGTCGCTTCTGCTCTATTTCTGGGCGCTCGAAGAAGGGGGGCGGGTAGCCTGGGCCGCCTGTATGTTCTATACCGCCTGTTGTGCCTTGCGGCTGGCCCGGTTCAATTCGGAACTGCATGACACACCGGCATGGGCGAGCAATTATTTCACCGGCATTCCTTCTCCGGCGGCGGCATTTCTGGCTCTGGCCCCGGTGGTGGCGAGTTTCCGGTTTGACTGGCCCGCCGCGCTGGAATGGCAACATCTGGCTCTCTGGCTTGCGCTGGTGGGGGCAGGGGCGATTTCCACCATCCCGACTTTTGCCGGTAAAGGGATGCATCTTCCGCGCACATCAGCGCTTCCGGCCATGGCGCTTTTCGCCCTTATTCTTGCCGGTCTTGTCGCGCGGCCATGGGATGTCTGGGTCGGGCTTACGATTGTCTATCTGGCCATGATCCCCGTCTCGGTGGTCAAATTCCACCGGCTGAAAGCGAGGCACGGCCCGTCTTCCTGATCTGATCGGTGCTGATCAGGTGGTGTCAGCAGGCCTATCCCTTTTGGGTCAGCCTTCCGGCGGTGATGAACTGGCTGAAACGTTCGCACCATATCACCACCGCTGTGTATGCGGATAAATCTATATCCCCGGGGATTTCATAGGAAAAATTCTTGAACCCCTTGATACGGGCAATCTCAAGCGACTGGGATTTGATGGCGAAAAAACCTTTTTCATCCTCGACATAGGAAGGCGCAAGATACAGCCGGTAATCCGGACCCGGGGAAACTTCGCCTTCGAGCGTCACGCGATCAGAGGTGAGATAGAGTGTCCCTTCCCCCCAGTGAAGCGCATCTGATCCGGGAAGGTCACGCCGGAATTTGGCCTCACGTTCAGCTGTTTCGGCGGCGACCTGCACCACCGCAATATCTGCCGGGGCATCGGCAATGATGATAGGCAGAAGGTAGATACCAAGCCCGAAGCCGATCACCAGCCCGGCAAAGAATTTCAGGGTGAGAGCAAGGAAAAACCTCTTGCGCCAGTATTCGATAAAAAGGTGGAACCTGTTTTTTTGGGGGGATGTGGTCTTCATCTTGATCTGAGCCGGGTGCCGACAGGTCGGTATGCAACCTGCCCCCGGCTTCCTCTGTTGAAATTTCTGCGGCTGAGCTTTCTTCATTCATACATGAAAAAAGTTAATAAAATATTAACTGAAGAAAAATTCCATGCCCCAGAGCAACAGCATTCCGGTGAGGATTGTAAGCGGAACGTTGCGGCTTAAAAACGCAACAACCGCAGCGCCGATGAAGGCTGGTATCCGCGGGTTGTCCATGATGGTGATGATGCCGTCGACGGTCAGAACTTCGGGGGCGATGATCGCGGCCATGACCGCAGGTCCGATATACCCGAGCAGACGTTTCATGCTTGCGGGAATCTGCCGGTCCCCGAACAGCCCTATCATCGAATATCTCGCAGCAAAGGTCATCAATCCTGCCATGATAATGACAATCCAGATCATCCGCGGCCATCCTTTTTCCTGAGGATGTCTTCGGTTAATGCCCCGGCGATCATGCCGGCGAGGGCGGCTATGATGACGCTGGTGTTCCAGGGCAGGTTCTGCGTTAACAGCGAAAGACTTCCTGCCGTGATCAGGGCAACAACAGAAGGTTTATGCCGGATCATCGGCGCAAGCAGTGCCATGAAAGTCAGCGGAATGGCAAAACCAAGCCCGAGAGATGGCGGCAGGGCAGCCCCGATCAGTATCCCGGTCCCGGTTGCCACCTGCCAGCAGGTCCATAACGTCAGGCCTGTCCCCAGCAGGTGATAATGCTGATAAGGGCCGTGGGGTCGGGTTTCCAGCCGGTTGAGCGAGATGAAAAAGGCTTCATCGGTCAGGAGATAAGACAGAAGTATCCGCCAGCCCCTGTTCAGATGGCCAAGGTACTGCACCATTGACGCAGAATAGAGCGCATGCCGGAGATTAACGATGCCGACTGTTCCGGCAATGATGATCCCGCTGGTTCCGGCGCTGACCATCTGGGCAAAGATGACCTGACTTGCGCCGCCGAAAACAATCGAGGACATGAAAAACACTGCCAGCGGGTCCATCCCTGCTTCCAGTCCCAGAACACCAAACACCATCCCGAAAGGAAAGATGCCGATCAGCAGAGGCGCTTCTTCCCTGATGCCTGTCAGGAATTCTTCGGAACGGCTTGGCGTTGGTGCGGTCATAAAAAACCTGTACAGGGGAAGATGGTGAATAGGTACCTCTAGCAAAACATGAGGAAAGCTTGAAGATGAAATCGCTGGCCCGGTGAAAATACTGTCTGCTGAAAATACTGCCCCGCATGGCCTGGAAAGGTTGGGTGGCGGTTGCCTCGATAAGGTCATCATGGTAGATCGGAATTCTCCTTATTCCATTATGAGCACAGCCAATGTCATCTTCCTCTTCTGCTTTTGCTTCGCTTGAAGATATCGAGGTTTCCGGTAAGACGGTTTTCTTCCGCACCGATCTGAATGTCCCCATGGCAGATGGGGTGATTACCGATACCACCCGAATTGACCGCACCGCACCGGGTATCGCTGCCCTTGCGCATCGCGGCGCACGGGTTGTTGTGGCGGCGCATTTCGGCCGCCCCAAGGGCAGGCGTGATATGTCTGCCAGTCTTGCCCCGATTGCTCCTGCTCTGGCCAAATCTGCGGGCAGACCTGTCGGGTTTGCCGAAGACTGTATCGGCCCGGCGGTTCAGGATAAAGTCTCGATGATGAAAGATGGCGATATTCTTCTTCTGGAAAATGTGCGCTTCCATCCCGGCGAGGAAGCAGGTGATGAAGATTTTGCCAGATCCCTTGCCGAATTTGCGGATATCTATGTTAACGATGCGTTTTCAGCCAGCCATCGTGATCATGCCTCAACCTCGACCCTGGCACGTCTTCTGCCAGCCTTTCCGGGGCCGCTTATGGCGGAAGAACTTGCCGCGCTCTCGGCGGCGTTGGAAACGCCCAGGCGTCCGGTTGCGGCGGTTGTTGGCGGCGCCAAGGTTTCGACCAAACTTGCGGTCCTGAATCATCTTGTGGAAAAGGTGGAAAGCCTCATTGTTGGCGGCGGGATGGCCAACACCTTTCTTCTGGCAAGGGGAATTGAAATCGGGGGCTCGCTCGCTGAGGCCGATATGGCGGATGATGCAAGAAAGATCATGGCAAAGGCCGGGGAAATGGGATGTGAGCTGATCCTGCCGGATGATGTGGTCCTTGCGCGTGAATTCAGGCAAGGGGCGGAGTCACGTATCCTGACCCTTGGTGAAGGTGAAATTGCCGCCGATGAAATGATCCTTGATACCGGCCCCATGACGGTAAAGCGCGCCATGGAAGCTGTTGATAAATCCCGCACCATTGTCTGGAACGGGCCGATGGGTGCTTTTGAAATTCCGCCGTTTGATGCGGCCACTGTTGCGCTGGCACGTCACGTTGCCCACCGCACTGTTGAAGCCGGGCTTGTATCGGTTGCCGGCGGCGGGGATACCGTGGCGGCGCTCAATACCGCCGGGGTTGAAGATAAATTCCATTATGTATCGACGGCCGGTGGGGCTTTTCTTGAATGGATGGAAGGCCGGACCCTTCCCGGTGTCGCGGCCCTGATGGCAAAGGATTAATCCTCTCATGTCGGTTGTCGTATTTGATCTTGACGGAACGCTTGTCCATTCCGCGCCTGATATTGCCTATCACCTCAATGCCGCGATTTCAGCGCATAGCAAAGGCACGCCTTCGCTTTCAGAAGATGATGTGCGCATGCTTATCGGCGGTGGCCTTATGGATCTTATCGTCCGCGGGTTTGCGGCGCTCGGCCTCGATCCTGATGACGACACGTTGAAGGCAACGATTACAACCTACCGGCAGGCGTATCTTGCCGCGCCGGTGGTGAAAACAGAACTCTACCCCGGTGTTCGCGAGATGCTTTCTCAACTCAAAGACAATGGCCATGGTATTGCCCTCTGCACCAACAAGAGCGAGGACACAGCCCATGCTGTTCTGGATCATTTTGATCTTGTGCCCGTGTTTGATGCCATCATCGGTGGTGATACAACACCTCAGCGGAAACCGGCGCCGGATCCGCTTCTTGCGGCAATACAGCGGGCAGGGGGAGAAACGGCCTCTTCCGTCATGGTCGGTGACAGCAAGGCCGATGCCGGGGCGGCTCACGCGGCCGGAACACGGCTTGTTCTCGTGGATTGGGGGTATTCGGCGCTGGATGTAGGCGGCCTGGCAGGTGATATGGTGATATCATCTTACGACGGGTTTCACGATCACGTGGCGCGTCTTCTGGGCTGATCTGTGCCTTGCATAAGGCCAGTCCCGCTCCCATATAAGCTTATGAGCTGAGAGGAGAGTCCGATGTTTTCCATGCTGATGAAAAAACAGGAGCTTCCTGCAAGAGAAGAAGCGCTGGCAGGCCGCGCCACCCCTGTTCTTGAACCAAAGGCACATGCCGTGCTTGGCAACCCCATCGTTCCGCCTTTCCCCGAAGGCATGCAGCGCATCCTGCTTGGTCTTGGCTGTTTCTGGGGGGCCGAAAGGCTTTTCTGGACATTGGGGGGCGTCTGGACCACATCGGTCGGTTATGCCGGTGGGTACACGCCCAACGCCACCTATCAGGAAGTATGCAGCGGCGGCACAGGGCATACCGAAGCGGTGGAGGTTGTTTTTGACCCGGGCCAGATATCTCTGGACGAAATTCTCCGTATTTTCTGGGAAAGCCATGATCCGACACAAGGCATGCGTCAGGGCAATGATATCGGCACGCAATATCGTTCGGCCATCTATGCTGACAACGAAGATCAGCTGCAGTATGTTCTGGCCAGCCGCGATGACTATCAGCGCGCCCTGACCGGCGGAGGCTATGGAAAGATCACCACGGAAATTGCTCTCGCCGGGCCTTATTATCTTGCCGAAGATTATCACCAGCAGTATCTGCACAAAAACCCGAACGGATATTGCGGGCTGAAAGGGACGGGCGTTGCCTGCGCTATTGCGGCTTCTGTGTAAGGCGATCAGCACCCGAAAGTGGTAATGATTTAATAAGAGGTTTTGGGCTTGACCCGTGCCGGATCAGCCGTTATACATCCTCAGACTTGAAACACCAATTGAACGAAAGCATTCGATATGAAAGTCGCAAGCTCGCTCAAAACGCTGAAATCCCGTGACCGCAACTGTCAGGTGGTGCGCCGTCGTGGCCGTCTTTATGTGATCAACAAAAAGAACCCGCGCATGAAGGCTCGTCAGGGCTGATATCCTTTTTTAGGATGGAAATGGCAAACCCGGCGAGAGCCGGGTTTTTGTTTGTTCGGGCACGCGTTATGTGCCACCCTTGGCATCAAGCTCCGTCTTTTTCTCTCTTGCATTGATTTACCTTCGGCATTGACGCTATAACCGGAAAAAAGGATGCACCCATGCAGATGCCTGAACCTGATCGCGAGATGATTGCACGGCGTGAGGACATAGCCTCCGGCCTCAGAAAAATTTTAGGGCCCAAAGGCGTGGTCGCCGATCCTGAAGCGATGAGCGTTTTTGAAAGCGACGGGCTTAACGGCTACCGCCAGACACCGCTTGCCGTGGCTCTGCCTGCAAATACCGCCGAAGTCGCCGCAACACTCCGGTATTGCAACGAAAATGGGATAAAGATCGTGCCGCGCGGCGCCGGGACATCACTTTCCGGTGGGGCCTTGCCGCTGGAAGACGGCGTTCTTCTGGCTCTCGGCCGGATGAATGCAATCCTTGAAATTGATTACGATAACCGTGCCGTTACCGCCCAGCCCGGCGTGACCAACCTTGCCATCACCCATGCCGTTGAAGGAAAGGGGTTTTATTACGCTCCTGATCCGTCCAGCCAGATTGCCTGTTCTATCGGCGGTAATGTGGCTGAAAATTCAGGCGGGGTGCACTGCCTCAAATACGGGCTGACGACGAATAATCTTCTCGGGATTGAACTTGTCACCATGGATGGGGAGATCCTCCGTCTCGGGGGCAAGCATCTCGATGCAGGCGGCTATGATCTGCTCGGCGTCATGACAGGTTCTGAAGGCCTCCTGGGGATTGTGACTGAAGTGACCGTCCGCATTCTGCAGAAACCGGCAACCCGCAAGGCTGTGCTCATCGGGTTTGATTCCGCTCTTTCCGCAGGGGAGGCTGTCGGTGCGATCATTGCCGAAGGTATCATTCCGGCAGGAATGGAAATGATGGACAATCCCGCCATCAATGCCGCCGAAGATTTTGTCTCCGCCGGTTATCCGCGGGATGCCGATGCCCTCCTGATCGTCGAGCTTGACGGCCCGGAGGCTGAGGTGGATATCCTCACCGATCGTGTTGCCGGCATTGTCAGGGCACGGGGTGCGACTACCATCCGTGTCAGCCAGACCGAAGAAGAACGTGAACTGTTCTGGGCAGGACGCAAGACAGCTTTCCCGGCGATTGGCAGGATTTCACCTGATTATCTCTGCATGGACGGCACAATCCCGCGCCGCCAGTTGCCTGAAATGCTGAGCCGCATGTCTCGGATGAGCCAGCAATTCGGGTTACGGGTTGCGAATGTCTTTCATGCCGGTGACGGAAACCTGCACCCGCTTATTCTTTTTGACGCCAACACCCCGGGTGAGCTGGAACGGGCGGAAGAATTCGGCGCGGCTATTCTGAAGGCCTGCGTCGAGCTTGGCGGCGTGCTCACAGGTGAACATGGTGTGGGTGTTGAAAAACGTGACCTGATGGGGGAAATGTTCTCCGAAGATGATCTCAAACAACAGCAACGGCTGAAATGCGCTTTTGATCCGGATCATCTTCTCAATCCCGGCAAGGTCTTTCCGGTTCTGCATCGCTGTGCTGAACTTGGTCGGCTGCATGTGCATCACGGCCAGTTGCCGCATCCTGATTTGCCAAGATTCTGATGCGTAGGGGGCAGGGAAGTGCCGCACCAGTTCTTGCGGTCGGGGATGTGAAAGAGCTGAAAGACGCTCTTGCCGAAACGGTGGCCTCCCGTACACGGCTTGAACTCTGCGCGAAAGGAAGCCGCCGGCATCTCGGCCGGCCGGTTGAGGCCGAAAAGGTGCTGGATATATCTGCGTTGAACGGCATCACCAACTATGAGCCGGATGAGCTTGTGCTTATGGCCAAAGCTGCGACACCGCTTGCGGAAATTCTGAAAACGCTGGATGAAGCCGGGCAGATGCTTGCCTTCGATCCGCCGCTGGGTGCTGAAACCATTGATGAGGCGAAGGGAACGATTGGCGGGGTGCTGGCAACGAATCTTTCCGGTCCGCGCCGTATGGTTGCCGGGGCGGCGAGAGATTATCTGCTCGGGTTTCAGGCTGTCTCCGGCCGGGGCGAAAGCTTCCAGTCCGGGAGCCGCGTGATGAAAAACGTCACCGGATATGATCTGTCCAAACTGATGGCCGGGTCTTTCGGAACGCTCGCGGTGATGCATGATATTACGATCAAGACGATGCCCAAGCCTCAGGATGCGTCAAGCCTTGTCTGTTTTACCGACACCGCCGCATCGGCACAGAAATTGATTCGTGATGCGTTTGCAAGCCCGTATGAGCCGTCTTCGGCGGCCATTGTTCCGGCTGATCTGTTAATCTTCTCCCGGGTTGAAGGGGTGCGAGATGCAGGGGAAAAAGGTGTTGCGGCCATCATCCGGATTGAGGGGTTTGATATTTCTGTGCGGGATCGTGTCAGTGGAATAACCCGTGTGCTGGACAGCCCGCAACAGCCTTTGTGTCTTGGCGGCGAGGACTCCGATCTTCTGCAAATGGAATTAAGGGAAACACTTCTGCTCCCCAGGCAGACAAACCGCGTGATCTGGAAAATCTCCTGTCCGGCCGCAGCCGGAGGCGTTCTTCTGGACCGGCTCACGTCACGTCCCAACTCACTCGGCTACGCGGATTGGGGCGGTGGGCTGATCTGGCTTAACCACCCGGAAGGCGGTGATGCTGGTGCTGAAATTATCAGGGGAATGCTCAGCGAATATGGGGGGCATGCCACGCTTTACGAAGCTTCGGAAAATATCAGGCGCCTCGTGCCGGTGTTTCATCCGCAACCCGCGGCGCTCCATGATCTCACGCGGCGGGTGAAAGCAAGTTTTGACCCCCTTGGCCTGCTCAACCCCGGCCGGATGTATGAAGGGGTGTAGCGATGCAGACGAATTTCACCACCGATCAGCTGAAAGATCCTGATATTTCCCGCGCCGATGGAATTCTCCGGAAATGTGTTCATTGCGGGTTCTGCACCGCGACCTGCCCGACATATGTTGAAACCGGAGATGAACGTGACAGTCCGCGTGGCCGCATCTGGCTTATCCGTGATCTGCTCGAAGGCAATGCCAGTAGTGCCGAAACGGCAGGGTATCATCTTGATCGCTGCCTGACCTGTCTTTCCTGCATGTCAACCTGTCCTTCCGGCGTTGACTACATGCATCTGGTGGATATCGGGCGCCGCCATGTCGAAAAGACGCGGCAACGCGGGTGGATGGATCGCATGCGTCGTCGCCTTCTGGTTTCTGTCCTGCCCCATGCCGGACGGGCCTATGTGATGCTGATGCTGGGATGGCTGTTCCGGCCCTTCCGGGTGTTCCTGCCGCAGACATTACGGGAAATGCTCAATGTGGTGCCCGCCAGCATGCCCCGGTTTGACCGGGTTGGCAGCAAGGACATGATCTATCCTGCCGATAGTGGCGCGCCCACCCATCGGGTGGCCCTGCTGGCCGGATGTGCCCAACGGGCGATTGATCCCTCGATCAACGCCGCCACCATTCGTTTGCTCAACCGACGGGGTGTTGACGTGGTGGTGCGCCGGATGGCGTCCTGCTGTGGTGCGGTGGCCCAGCATACAGGGGATGAAGACACAGCCGAAAAATCCATGGTTGAAACGATCCGTGCCTGGGCAGAGGCCAAACGTGAAGGCGGCCTTGATGCCGTTATCATCAACACATCGGGTTGCGGGACGATGGTCAAAGACTACGGGGATCATTTCGCCGCTGACCCTGATATTGCCAGCCATGCCGCGGATGTATCGGCCATGGCCATGGATATCACCGAATTTCTTGATCATATCGGTCTTGGGGAAGTGAACGCAGAACACAACCACGGGCTGAGTGTTGCCTATCATGCCGCCTGTTCGCTTCAGCACGGCCAGCAGATCAGGCAAATCCCGAAAGATCTTTTGCGGCGGGCAGGATTTGAAGTCCGGGAGATTGCGGAATCGCATCTCTGCTGTGGTTCGGCCGGGACATATAACGTCGTTCAGCCGGAACTGGCTCTCAGGCTCAAGGAAAGAAAGCTGAAAAACATCAATGCGGCCGGGGCGGATATCGTGGCGGCGGGTAATCTTGGCTGTATCAATCAGCTTGCCGGCAGCAGCGCTCCGGTGGTCCACACGGTTCAGCTTCTGGACTGGGCAACCGGCGGGCCGAAACCCAAAGGCATCAGAACATCATCCCGGTAATCCGGCGGCCTGAAACAATAATCCGGAAAGTTTGGGTTGGCCGTTCAGTCAAGGCTGAAGAAATCGTTGCCCTTATCATCGGTAATGATGAAGGCCGGGAAATTTTCAACCTCAATCTTCCACACGGCTTCCATCCCGAGCTCCGGGTATTCCAGCACGTCGACATGGCGGATCGCATCCATGGCAAGCTTGGCCGCCGCACCACCGATGGAGCCGAGATAAAACCCGCCATGTTTCTTGCAGGCTTCCCGCACCGCCCGGCTCCGGTTTCCCTTGGCCAGCATGATCATGGATCCGCCCGCCGCCTGAAAGCGATCAACATACGCATCCATCCGTCCGGCTGTCGTCGGCCCAAAACTTCCTGAGGGCAGGCCTTCAGGTGTTTTGGCCGGGCCGGCATAATACACAGGATGGTCCTTGAAATACTGCGGCAGATCACCCTCATCTTCAAGGCGTTCAAGAAGTTTGGCATGGGCAATATCCCTTGCCACGATCAACGTCCCTGTGAGGCTGAGCCGTGTCTTGACCGGATATTGGGACAGGGTGGCCAGCACATCCTTCATCGGCTGATCGAGGTTTATGGCAACCGCATCGTCATCTGCATCGTCGGCGACAATATCAGGCAGGAAGCGGGCAGGATCACGCTCCAGCCGCTCGATGAAAATGCCTTCCTTCGTGATCTTGGCCATGGCCTGACGATCAGCCGAACAGCTGACGCCGATGCCGACAGGGCAGGATGCCCCATGACGAGGCAGGCGGATGACGCGGACATCATGGCAGAAATACTTGCCGCCGAACTGGGCGCCGATCCCCATTTGCCTTGTCATTTCAAGTATCTCATTTTCCCAGTCCAGATCCCTGAAGGCGTGGCCTGCCTCACTTCCTTTGGTGGGAAGCGAATCCAGTGCCCGGACCGACGCCATCTTGACGGTCTTCATGGTGGTTTCGGCCGACGTTCCGCCGATGACAACCGCAAGGTGATAGGGCGGGCAGGCCGCGGTGCCGAGCGAACGGATGGCGCCATCAATGAATGTTTTCAGCCCGTCGGGGTTTAGCAGTGCCTTTGTCTGCTGATAGAGAAACGATTTATTGGCCGATCCCCCGCCTTTCTGGATGAAGGTGAAATGATATTCCGCTCCCTTGCCGGCATAAAGATCGATCTGGGCAGGCAGGTTGGTGCGGGTGTTGACCTCATCAAACATCGTCAGCGGCGCCAGTTGGGAATACCTCAGATTGTTATTGAGATAGGTATTATAAACGCCCCATGACAACGCTTCGGCATCATCGCCGCCGGTGAGAACGCGCTCACCTCTTGTGCCGCTGATGATGGCAGTGCCGGTATCCTGACACATGGGGAGAACCTGATCTGCAGAAATCACCGCATTTTTAAGCATCTCGAGAGCCACAAAGCGATCATTCCGCGTTGCTTCCGGATCATCAAGAATAGCGCGGAGCTGGGCAAGATGGCTGCTCCTCAAGAGATGTGAGATATCCTTGAAAGCACGTTCCGCCAGTAGGGTCAGCCCCGCCGGATCAACCCGCAGGAATGTCTCCCCGTCAAGGGTGACTTCGTTGACGTGATCATCGGTGATCTTCTCCCATTCGGTATCGGCACCGGCGGTGGGAAACATGGGCGAATAGGTGAACGACATTCTTGATCCTGCACTATCTCAATGGTGGAAAAGTCTTGATGGTTTAAACGTCAGGTTTTTTTGCGGAATGTGTCAAGGGAGACGACATCGGCGCCCTGACTTTCTGTTTTTTCTTCCCCGGCATCCTCATCTGTGCTCCCGGCCTCATCAGGGGTTTCCGTATCTTCTTCGGTGTCGGCATCATGGGCAAATTGCAACCCGAACCCGACCGACGGATCGTTAAAGTCCACAATCGACATGAACGGTATCGTCAGGCTTTCCTGTTGCCCGCCAAAGGAAAGGGTGATGGAAAAATCCTTCTCCCCGATGCTGAGATCCCAGTACTGATGCTGGATGATGATGGTCATTTTTTCAGGATGGCTCTCCTTCAGCCGGTCCGGGATATCGACACCCGGATACTCGGTCAGGAAAGTGATGTAGAAATGCGTGTTGCCGGGAAGTCCGTTCTGTTCAACGATCTTGAGAGAAGAGCTGACAACCGAACGCAACGCTGTTTCAACCAGCAACTCATAGTTTATCTGTGGCTTGAAGCTGTCGCCATCACTCATCATTTCCCCCAAAGCTAGCTGTATAAGTCTGCCATCACCACGCTCTGATTGCAACCAGCTCTTCAACACCGACACACGTCAGATCAGGACCAATCATCCTGGCAAGAGAGGACGCTTCTGTTGCCAGGTGCGCCCAAAACCCCGCCAGCAAGGCTCAACTTGACTGGACTTTAAAAGTGGTTTTCGTAACCGCTGTTAAGCAGCAACGGCAACCGGAGCAGTGTTGTCATTTGCAACTACTCAATGGCCCGATATCGGTGGTGCCATGCCGAACGAAAACATTATCTTTACCACATGCGTCGATCCTGGTTCGCCCCCTCGGGAATAAGGCGCATCCTCATGAAAGGCCGGCCTTTGATTGGTGGAGGCGCCGGGCACTGCCCCCGGGTCCGCTCTGCTTATTTCATAATGCGTTTATCGTCATAGCCGGTGCGACCGGCACGGGTATAAGAATACTCCCAATTTCCGGGAATTCCAAGTCCGTCCGAAGATTTATCTTGATGCAAAAGAAAAATCACTATCATGTAATTTTAGGTGGTCAGGTGGCCGAGCGTCACGCTAGACTATTCTGATCTGGAATAAATCGGTTTCACCATGCACGCCTATCTTGATCTCCTTCGTCATATTCTTGAAAACGGTGCCACCAAGGAAGACCGGACCGGAACCGGAACGATCTCGGTTTTCGGCTGGCAGTCCCGCTATCCGCTGGAAGAAGGGTTTCCCCTGCTGACCACCAAGAAACTGCATACAAAATCCATCATTCATGAGCTCATCTGGTTTATCCGGGGGGACACGAATATCAGGTACCTTAACGAAAACGGGGTGACGATCTGGGATGAATGGGCGGATGAGAATGGTGATCTCGGCCCGGTCTATGGCAAGCAGTGGCGACGATGGGAAACCCCCGGTGGCGGGCAGATCGACCAGCTCGGTGACGTGGTTGACATGATCCGCAAGACCCCTGATTCCCGGCGGCTCATCGTTTCGGCATGGAATCCGTCAGAAGTGGGCCGGATGGCCCTGCCGCCCTGTCATTCCCTGTTTCAGTTCTATGTCGCAGACGGGCGTCTCTCCTGTCAGCTCTATCAGCGCAGTGCCGATGTGTTTCTTGGTGTGCCGTTCAATATCGCCTCCTATGCCCTGCTCACGCATATGGTGGCTGAAGTAACCGGTCTTGGTGTGGGGGATTTTATTCACACGATGGGCGATGCGCATCTCTATCTTGACCACCTGGACGTCGCCAGAAAACAGCTTGACCGGGAACCTCGTCCCTTGCCCCGGCTCAGATTTGTCAACCCGCCTGACCAGATTGAAGACTTTACCGCCGATCATATCGTTATCGACAATTACGATCCCCATCCTCATATCCCTGCCAGGGTATCCGTCTGATGGGGGCGGGGCGGTATCCGTTGGTGGCGGTTGTTGCGATGGCACGGAATCGCGTCATCGGCGACGGGGAAAAACTGCTCTGGCATCTGCCGGGTGATTTGCAGCGGGTCAAGGCCCTGACGATGGGCAAGCCGCTTATCATGGGGCGGCGGACCTACCAGTCCATTGGCCGGCCTCTGCCGGGACGTGCGAATATCGTGCTGACCAGATCACGTGATTTTCATGCTGAAGGCTGTGTTGCGGTGAACACGCAGGATGAGGCTGTCAGGGCCGCAGAAGAGTGGATTGAGGCGGACCCGTCACGGTCCCGGGAAATCATTGTTTTCGGCGGCGGCGATATCTATCGCGGGTTTCTTGACCAGACCAGCAGAATTGAGCTCACTGAGGTGGATCTTGCCCCCGAAGGGGCGGCCTGTTTTCCTGAAATATCACCCACAGGCTGGCAGGAAACCGCACGTCAGAACATTCCGGCAAGCCCTGATGCGCCCGCCCATGCCTATGTGACGCTTGAGCGTGTGCAACCCTGAAACTAGTTTATGGTGATGCTGGGGGCTTGCCGCGCTTCTTCGGGCAGGCTTTCAAGCAGGGTTGAGGCGATATTGCGATAGGCTTCGGCATGGCTGCTGTCAGGCTGGCTTGCAACAATAGGTGTGCCGGCGTCGGCCGTGGCCCTGATTTCCATTTCAAGCGGTATCTTGCCAAGGAAGGGCAGGCCCAGTTTCCTGGCTTCGGCTTCGGCGCCGCCATGGCCAAAGATATGCGAGTTCTCCCCACAGGACGGGCAGATGAAATAACTCATATTTTCAATGATGCCGAGCACAGGCACGTTCACCTTACGGAACATGTTGAGCCCTTTCCGTGCATCGATCAGCGCCAGATCCTGCGGTGTTGATACGATCACCGCGCCGGCAAGTTTAGCCCGTTGCGATAAGGTCAGTTGGGCATCGCCTGTTCCCGGAGGCATATCGATGATCAGGATATCAGGATCTCCCCAGGCAACATCACGCAGCATCTGTTCGAGCGCAGACATCACCATCGGCCCGCGCCAGATGGTGGGCGCGTCTTCATCCACCAGAAAACCGATGGACATCGCTTTCAGTCCATAGGCATCGAGCGGGATCAGTTTGTTGTTTTCAGCGGTGGGTTTGCGGTTCAATCCCAGAAGCCGGGGCAGGGAAGGGCCATAGATATCGGCATCCAGAATGGCAACGGTTTTGCCCAGCGACTGGAACGCCAGCGCCAGATTGATGGCGGTGGTGGATTTGCCGACCCCACCTTTACCGGAGGCAACGGCAATCACATGTGTTGCGGGCTGATGAATATCCGTCTGCCCGCCGCCGCCATGGTCATGCCCATGCCCATGATGATGCCCGCCGGCCTGCTGGCCCGGCGAAGCGGATGCTGCTTTGGCCTTGCTGTGGGCGGTCAGCATGGCTGTGGCTGAAAGCACGCCGGGCAAGGCGAGAACCGCCGTTTCAGCCGCATTTTTCAGCGGCGATGCTTCCTCAGCCTTGGCAGGGTCAATCTCAAGGCTGAAGCCGATATGGCCATCCTTGATGATAACCCCTGATATCTGATTTTGCGCCACAAGGTCGATCTTCGCCCCGTTCAGCGATACCGAGGAGAGTGCCCTGAGAACGTCGTCTTGTGTTATTGTCTGTGTCATGCCTGCCCCTGAAAACAGAAAAACCTATGAAAATCGAAAACTTCACCTGAAGATATGCTTGAAATAAACAGTCTTAATACAAATATGTTAAGAGCGATAGGATATGACAAGATCTGCGGATGATTTACCTTCCTTTCTGGTCGGTGCATCATGTCGCAGGTTCAAAAGCGGAGAAACATATGCCCTGGAATAATCAAGGAAACGGCAACGGTGGCGGCCCGTGGGGAAGCGGCCCGAAAAAGCCGGGCGGCGGATCACCTTTTGGTGGCAATCGCCCCCCTGAATTTGATGACGTGCTGCGGCACGGAAAAGAACGTTTTACAAAGATGGTTCCGGGCGGTTTTGGAAGCAAGCGGACAATACAGCTGTTTCTGCTTGTACTGTTCGGGCTCTGGCTTCTGTCGGGATTTTATCGCGTCAACCCGCAACAGCAGGGGGTGGTTCTCCGCTTTGGTGAATGGACAGCGACCACACCTCCCGGCCTGCATTATCATCTTCCCTATCCGGTCGAAACCGTGCTGACACCAGAAGTAACCCGCGATAACCGTATCGATATCGGGTTTCAGAATCTGGGGCGGGGCGGGGCCAATACCCGCCGTGATATCCCTTCCGAAAGCCAGATGATTACGGGTGATGAGAATATCGTTGATATCGATTTCGTTGTCTTCTGGCGTATTGGCGATGCGGGGCAGTTCCTGTTCAATCTGGCTGATCCGGAAGAGACCACCAAGGTTGCCGCGGAAAGCGTGATGCGGGAAATTGTCGGCGGCGTGGATATCCAGTTTGCCCTGACCGATGGCCGTCAGCAAATCCAGTCCGAAGCAAAAAGCCGCTTGCAGGATCTGCTCAATGAATACGAAGCCGGTGTTATCGTCCGTGAAGTGCAGCTTCTGGCCGTTGACCCGCCCGGTGACGTGATCGATGCCTTTAACGAAGTGCAGCGGGCCCGTCAGGATAAGGACAGGCTGAAAAACGAAGCCGAAGCCTACCGCAATGACGTTGTTCCGAGGGCACGTGGTGAAGCCGCAAGGATCATCGCCGAAGCCGAAGCTTATTCAGCCCAGGTGGTCAGCCAGGCCGAAGGTGACGCGTCACGTTTCCGTCAGGTCTATCAGGCGTATCTTGCCAATAAGGACGTCACCAAAGAACGGATCTATATCGAAACCCTTGAAGAGATCATGTCAAATGTCGACAAGGTGATCATCGATCAGGGGGCAGGCGGCCCCGGCGTGTTGCCATATCTCGCGCTTCCTGAAATCAACAAGAAGACCCGGTAGGAGCAACATCATGAAAACATCAACCATATCTGTCGTCGCTCTTGTTGTTCTGGGTTTCCTTGGTCTTAACAGTCTCTTTATTGTTGAGCAGACCAGACAGGGTATCGTCCTTCAGTTCGGTGAGCCAAAGCGAACCATTCAGGAGCCGGGGCTTAACTGGAAACTGCCGTTCATTCAGAATGTCGTGTTTTATGAGAACAGGGTTCTGTCGATGGTGTCTTCCGACAGCGAGGAAGTCATCCTTGCAGACCAGAAACGTCTTGAGGTTGATACCTATGCCCGTTTCCGTATTGTCGACCCGCTTCTTTTCTATCAGACAGTCCGCAATGTTCGCGGCGTCGAACAGCGCCTTGATGCGATGATCGACTCCTCCGTGCGTCGTGTGCTTGGCGGGGAGACCTTGCTGAGCATTCTGTCGGATGCGAGGAGTGAAATCATCCGGTCCATCCGTGAGGAAGTTAACCTTTCGGCAGAAAGCCTCGGCCTTGAAATCATCGATGTGCGGATCAGGCGTGCCGATTACCCTGACGCCACCTCCCAGAACATTTTCAACCGGATGAAGTCCGAACGGGAACGTGAGGCAAAAGAGTTTCGCGCAACAGGTGAGGAAGAAGCCCAGAAAATCCGGGCCGATGCCGATAAACAACGGACCGTCATGCTCGCCGAAGCCCGCCGTGAAAGTGAAATCCTGCGTGGTCAAGGTGATGCCAAATCGATCCGTATCTATGCCGATGCCTTCGGTGAGGATGAGGAGTTCTTCTCCTTCTACCGGTCCATGCAGGCCTATCGTGAAAGCTTCCGGCAGGACGGGACCTCTCTCGTCATCTCACCGGATAGTGATTTTTTCCGCTTTTTCGGCAATAAATCCGGGGAAGCGGAATAACACCCTGCATATCCCGGGTAATGTATCCGGGATATGTCCGATTATGGCCGTATCTCTGCCATTATGTTCAGGCGAAATCAGGCAAACGTGATTATCAGGAGAGAATGATGCTACTGACAATACCTATCCGTATAAATTCATTTCCCACGATCCGTTCGGGGACAGGATTCCTGGCGATGCTGTTCATCTTCGCCCTCAGTCTGCCTGTTTCCGCGGCGGATCGTCCGGAAAGTTTTGCTGATCTGGCCGAAAGGCTCAGCCCGGCGGTGGTCAATATCTCAACCACCACGGTGATCGAGAATCAGAACAATAATTTCCCCCAATTCCCTCCGGGGTCTCCGTTTGAGGATTTTCTGGAAGAATTCCGTAACAGGGACAGCAAACGTCAGGCCCAGGCTCTCGGGTCAGGTTTCATTGTCGATCCGAAAGGCATTGTCGTGACCAACAATCACGTTATCGAGGAGGCTGATGAAATCCGGGTGACGTTGTGGAACGACGAAACCTTCGATGCCGAACTTCTCGGGCGTGATCCGAAAACGGATATCGCGGTTCTGAAAATTGATCCCAAGGGGATGAAACTTGAAGCGGTGTCCTTCGGCAACAGCGACAAGCTTCGGGTCGGAGATTGGGTATTGGCTATCGGCAACCCCTTCGGTTTGGGCGGCACGGTCACGGCCGGCATCGTATCGGCCAGGGGCAGGGATATCGGCTCCGGGCCATATGACGATTTCATTCAGACCGATGCGTCGATCAACAGAGGCAATTCCGGTGGCCCTCTTTTCAATCTTGACGGGGAAGTGGTGGGGATCAACACCGCTATTTTCTCCCAGAGTGGCGGTTCGGTGGGCATTGGTTTTGCCATCGCCTCAAATCTTGCCGGAAATGTGGTGGATCAGCTGGAAGAATACGGGCGTACCCGCCGCGGCTGGCTTGGGGTTTTCATTCAGGATATCACTCCGGATATAGCCGAAAGCCTTGGTCTTGATGATGAAAACGGCGCTCTTGTCTCGTCGGTGCATCCTGATGGTCCGGCTGATGAAGGCGGCGTTCTGGCCGGTGATGTTGTCTTGCGCTTTGATGGCAAGACCATTGAAGATATGCGCAGTCTGCCACGGATTGTTGCCGAAACATCTATCGGCAAGGAAGTCGAGGTTGAGGTCTTGCGTGAAGGCAAGCCCCTGACCCTGAAAATCACCCTTGGTGAACTTGAGCAGGCGGAAAAAAATGGCCTTCTGTCCGGCCGGTCTCAGAAACAGGATAGCCCGAGGGATTTTGCCAGCCTCGGGTTTTCCGTCGGCCCGATTGATGATGAGGCCAGAAAAAAATATGAACTGCCCGATGAAGTCAACGGATCGCCGCTCAATGGCGTCATTGTCACCGAAGTTATCGACGGAAGCCCGGCCACAAGTCGCGGTATCACCGAAGGTGATGTCATCCGGCGGATCGGCCAGACCCAGATCATGATGGTCAAGGATCTGTCCGATGGAATAAAAGAAGCCCAGGCACAGAAGAAATCTTCTGTTCTTCTGCTCGTCCGTCGTGCCGGACGTGAACGCTTCGTCGCCATACCGCTTGAATAGAGCGGCGTGAGCACGTGATGCTTTCACCCTGATCAAAAGGGGCGGTCTCCGGATCGCCCCTTTTTTCAGGGTGTTTCAACCTCTGAGATCTGCTACTCCGGGGTGAGGGCTCTTACGGCTTAACGATTTCGGATGCGTCATATCCCTGCAGCCACAGCAGCCCCCGCAGATCCGCATGATCAAGACAGGCATTAGCCACTTCCTTAAGGGCTGGCTTGCCCCTGAAGGCAACACCGAGACCTGCTGCCATGGTCATTCCCCGGTCGTTCGCCCCGTCGCCGACTGCGGCAACATCACCGGCGCTGATCCCGAGCTCGCGGCAGGCTGTCTCGAGCCGTGTTTTTTTTGCATTCTGATCAAGGATGGGAAAGCCAATCTCTCCGGTGATGCGACCGTTTTCCACGATCAGCTCATTGGCGTAATGCGCATCGAACCCCAGTTTTCCGGCAACCACACGGGTAAGAAAAGTAAATCCGCCCGAAGCCAGTATCGCATACGCCCCATGGGCTTTCATGGTGGCCAGAAGTATTTCTGCCCCCGGGGTGTATTCAACCTCGTTGATAATATGGGTGATCAGATGCTCCGGCTGGCCTCCGATCATCCGGACCCTTTCGATAAGAGAAGAGGAAAAATCAAGTTCTCCACGCATGGATCTCACGGTAATCGCGGCCACATCTTCCCCCTTACCGCTGAGCCTTGCCAGATCATTCAGCGACTCCGAGGTGATGATCGTGCTGTCCATATCTGCAATAAGCAGGGATTTCCGCCGTCCCGCACGGGGGAGGATATTGATATCCGCCATCAATTCCAGATTGAGATCATTTCCGCTCAGGGGCTTTTCGCATTCAATATCAACCTCAAGGGCAAGATCCGGATATAATGGCCGAACATGCCCGACCCGGGCTCCGGCCGCTTCAAGCGCATGGGCAAGTTCCCTGTCCGCCGATGGCGGCAGGGGGCTGGATTCAGAAGTGGTGAGTACCGCGACATATTGCATGATCACCAGTTATGGCGTATCGGCTAGGGTATGTCTATGGATGAAAACAGCCCCGTCATCTGCATTGCCGGCCCTACGGCAAGCGGCAAATCTGCCCTTGCCATGAAACTGGCCAGCAGAATCCGGGGGGAGATCGTCAATGCCGACAGTATGCAGGTATATAAGGACCTGCCATGCCTGACAGCCATTCCCTCAGCCGAAGACAGAAACAATATACCCCATCATAACTACGCAGCTCTTGACGGAAGCGAGCGATGTTCGGTTGCCCGCTGGCTGGATATGACCCGGCAGGCGGTTGCTGAAATCCGCGCACGTGGGCATGTGCCTCTTCTTGTTGGCGGCACGGGGCTTTATATTCGTGCGGCGCTTGATGGCATAACGCCGCTTCCCGATATTCCGCCGGATATCCGCGCCCGATCTGTCGCCATGCATCGTGAAATGGGCGGCAGGGCATTTCGCGAAGAACTGGCGCGGCATGATCCTGAACTGGCACATCGCCTCAAAGACGGGGACAGCCAGCGGCTGGTGCGGGGGATGGAAGTTGCGTTGGCAACAGGCAGGCCGCTCAGTGAATTGCAGGAAGCAGCACCTGAAGGGGCGCTGGAAGGCCCTGTCCTGACGGTGCTGGTGATGCCCGACCGGCGTGAACTCTATCACCGGATTGACACCCGCCTTCCCGGGATGCTGGCAAGCGGGGCGATTGCCGAAGCTCAGCGTATCGCTGCAAGGAACCTTGATCCGTCTCTTCCGGTGATGAAGGCGGTGGGACTGCCGCCATTGCTGGATTTCACCCGCGGCCTTTTAACGGAGGATGCGGCGGTTGAACTGGCTTGCCGGGATACCCGCCGCTATGCCAAACGTCAGATCACCTGGTTCCGGCATCAGTTTTCAGCAATGTTTTGTGAAGAAAATACTTGTGGTGAGCAATATTCGGAAAGTTTTTTTGATAAAATCTTATCAAAAGTTGTTTTTAAGGGTTGACCTGACGTAGTACATATGGAAAAACGGTCATATAAAGATACTGTTTTCAGCATCACTTTACGCAGGCACGACCCCTGGAAATCCCGGGAGTTTTGCTTGCTTTGTTTTTGAATTGATTAAGACATAACGCTGTTCATTGAGGAGACGAGAGGTCATGACCGGCAAGACCGAGACAACAGCCAGCGACAGCAAGGCGGAAATCGCGACCATCTCTGGTGCCGAGGCTATTCTGAGGGTACTTGAAGATCAGGGCGTTGAGGTCATTTTCGGCTACCCCGGCGGGGCAGTGCTGCCCATTTACGATGCCATCTTCAAGAGCAACGCGATCCGCCATATTCTGGTCCGCCATGAGCAGGCCGCCGTGCATGCCGCTGAAGGCTATGCCCGTTCAACAGGAAAGACAGGTGTTGTGCTGGTCACTTCCGGTCCCGGTGCAACAAACGCGGTTACCGGTCTTACCGACGCGCTGATGGACTCGATCCCCGTTCTGTGCCTGACCGGGCAGGTGCCGACGCATCTCATTGGCAACGACGCGTTTCAGGAAGCCGATACAACCGGGATAACACGTCCCTGCACCAAGCATAACTATCTTGTCAAGGACAGCACAAAACTGTGCGATACCTTAAGGGAAGCGTTCCACGTTGCGTCCACCGGACGCCCCGGACCCGTGGTGGTTGATCTTCCCAAGGATATTCAGCTGGCTGACGTGGAGCTGACCCGGACGGGTGCTGCAAACGCCACCAGTCGGTACAAGCCGAAAACCACCCCGGACAAATCGCTGATCCGTGAGGCGGCAAAGATGCTGGCATCGGCCAAACGTCCCGTGATCTATGGCGGCGGCGGCATTATCAACGCCGGGCCCGACGCATCCGACAGCCTTCGTGAGCTTGTCGCCCTGACCGGTTTTCCCACAACCCTGACGCTGATGGGGCTCGGTGCCTTGCCGGCATCGGATAAGCATTTCATTGGTATGCTGGGAATGCACGGCACGTATGAAGCCAATCTCACCATGTATAACTGCGATGTGATGCTGAATATCGGCGCACGTTTCGATGACAGAGTGACCGGGAAGACAAGCGAATTTTCCCCGGGCTCAAAGCGGATACATATCGATATCGATCCGTCATCCATCAACAAGAACATTCAGGTGGATCTGGCCATCATAGGCGATGCCGGTGAAGCCATCCGCATGCTGATCAAGGAACTGAAAGCCATCAAGTTTGCGCCGGATAAGCCAGCCCTTGACAGCTGGTGGAAAAAGATCAACAGCTGGAAGTCCGTAAACTGTCTGCATTACGATCAGTCCGACAAAATCATCAAACCTCAATACGCCATTCACCGGCTTTGGGAGATGACCAGGGACAGGGATGCGTTCGTGACCACCGAAGTCGGGCAGCATCAGATGTGGGCGGCGCAGTATTACGGCTTTGAAAATCCGAACCGCTGGATGACGTCGGGCGGGCTTGGCACCATGGGCTATGGTCTTCCGGCCGCCATGGGGGTTCAGATCGGCAATCCGGATGCGCTGGTGATTGATATTTCAGGTGAAGCGTCCTTCATGATGAACATGCAGGAATTGTCCACACTGTCCCAATATAATCTCCCGGTTAAGGTCTTTATCATCAACAATGAATGGATGGGCATGGTCCGCCAATGGCAGGAGCTGATCCATGGCGGAAGGTATTCTGAAAGCTATTCGGAATCCCTGCCGGATTTCATCAAACTTGCGGACTGTTTCGGCATGACCGGGTTGCGCGCCGAAAACGTGGATGATCTGGACAATGTGATCGATACCATGCTGGCAACAGATGGCCCCGTCCTTGCAGATATCCGTGTCGCCAAGGAAGAAAATTGTTTCCCGATGATCCCGTCGGGTGCGGCACATAATCAGATGCTTCTCGGACCTCAGGATAAGGTGGCAGCCCCTGTTTCCGAAGAAGGTATGGTTCTTGTTTAGGAAAAATTAACCATGTCAGAGACTATGGCCGAAGCCCGGCATACGATTTCCGTTCTTGTTGATAATGAACCCGGTGTTCTGGCCCGGGTGATAGGTCTGTTTTCAGGCCGTGGATATAACATTGAAAGCCTGACGGTTTCCGAAGTTGACCGGGTGCACCACATCTCCCGGATCTCGATTGTTACCAGAGGCACGCCCATGGTGATCGAACAGATCAAAGCTCAGCTTGACCGTATCGTGCCGGTCCATCTGGTGCGTGACCTGACAAGCGGCGGTGACCATATCGAACGTGAACTTGCCCTTGTCAAACTGATGAACACCGGTGACGAGCGCATCGAAGCGCTGCGGATTGCCGATACCTTTCGGGCGCGGACACTGGACAGCACCCTGAAATCATTTGTTTTTGAAATTACCGGAAGCAGCTCAAAGGTTGAGGCTTTCGTTGATCTGATGGCATCACTGGGGGAGGTGGAAGTGTCGCGTACCGGCGTATCCGCCATTTCCCGTGGTGCCATAGCCGACATGCCGATCAGTCTTAAGACTGATGGCTGAACCCCCATGTAATCAGGAGAAAATCAATGCGGGTCTATTATGATCGTGATGCCGACGTCAATCTCATCAAATCCAAGAAAGTTTGTATCGTCGGCTATGGCTCACAGGGCCATGCCCATGCGGCAAACCTGAAGGACAGCGGTGTCAAGGAAGTTGCCGTCGCCCTTCGTGAAGGATCATCAAGCCGGAAGAAGGCCACAGAAGCCGGTTTCAAGGTCATGTCAGTCAAAGAAGCCGCTGAGTGGGCTGACCTGCTCATGATGCTGACCCCTGATGAACTACAGGCCGAAATCTATGAAGAAGAAATCGCCGGCAATATGCGCCCGGGTGCTGCTCTTGCCTTTGCCCACGGCCTTAACGTGCATTTTGATCTGATTGTTCCGGCCGGCGATGTTGACGTCCTCATGATCGCCCCGAAGGGCCCCGGTCACACGGTTCGCGGCGAATATGTCAAAGGTGGCGGCGTGCCTTGCCTCCTTGCCGTGCATCAGGATGCGTCCGGAAACGCACATGATCTCGGTCTGTCCTATGCTTCGGCTATTGGCGGCGGCCGTTCCGGCGTGATCGAAACCAGCTTCCGTCAGGAATGCGAAACAGATCTTTTTGGTGAGCAGGCCGTTCTCTGCGGTGGTCTTTGCGAGCTGATCAAGGCAGGTTTTGACACCCTTGTTGATGCTGGTTATGACCCTGAGATGGCGTATTTTGAATGCCTGCACGAAGTCAAACTGATTGTTGACCTCATCTATGAGGGCGGCATTGCAAACATGAACTATTCCATTTCCAATACCGCGGAATATGGTGAATATGTCTCAGGCCCGCGTGTTATCACCGATGAAACCCGCAAGGCCATGCGTGAAATCCTCGACGATATCCAGTCCGGCCGCTTCACCCGTGACTGGATGCTGGAAAACAAGGCACGTCAGTCAAGCTTCAAGGCGATGCGCCGTAATGCGGCCGACCACCGGATTGAAGCGGTAGGCGAAACCCTGAGAGGGATGATGCCGTGGATCGGCGCCAATCGCCTCGTCGATAAATCCAAAAACTAACTGCATCTTAAAATCCGGCATCATGACGTGATAAATTCTCGTTATGATGCTGGATTTAGCCACATTTCTGTATTAAAAATAGAAATGGTCAGTGGGCATACACTGATCTGCCGTGAAAAAACGGCCATTTAAGTCTAGGGGACCGTATTAGGTTAGTGATCATGCTCAACGCTATTAGAGGATTGTTTTCAGCGGATCTTGCGATTGATCTTGGAACGGCGAACACTCTTGTCTACGTCAAGGGGCGCGGGATTATTCTTAACGAACCTTCTGTGGTGGCCATAGCTCAGATTCGCGGCAAACAACAGGTCCTCGCCGTGGGTGAAGAAGCCAAGGTCATGCTGGGGAAGACTCCCGGAAATATCCGAGCTATTCGTCCCATGGCTGATGGCGTGATCGCTGATTTTGAAGTTGCGGAAGAAATGATCAAGCATTTCATCCGCAAGGTTAACGGCAAGATGCCTCTTTCAAGCCCGCAGGTCATTATCTGCGTGCCATCCGGTTCCACCGCCGTCGAGCGCCGGGCCATTCAGGAATCCGCTGAAAGCGCAGGCGCAAGACGTGTCTACCTCATCGAAGAACCCATGGCGGCGGCTATTGGCGCCGGGTTGCCCGTGACCGAACCTTCAGGGTCGATGGTAGTTGATATCGGCGGCGGCACCACCGAGGTCGCCATTCTCTCGCTCGGTAATATCGTTTACGCGCATTCCGTCCGTGTTGGCGGGGATAAATTTGATGAAGCGCTTATCAATTACATGCGCCGCACGCATAACCTGCTGATCGGGGAATCCACCGCCGAACGTATCAAGAAAGAGATCGGGATCGCCTGCAAGCCGCAGGGATCGAACGGGCAGAAAATATCGGTAAGGGGTCGTGACCTTGTCAATGGCGTGCCAAAAGAAATCCGCATCAATCAGGTGCAGGTCGCCGATGCCTTGTCGGATTCCATTCGCCAGATCATCGAAGGCGTGAAAGTCGCTCTTGAGCAGACCCCGCCTGAACTGGCTGCGGATATTGTCGAAAAAGGTATTGTCATGACCGGGGGCGGCAGCCTTCTTGCCGAAATCGATACCGTGCTCAGGGACTCCACCGGTCTGGCTGTTTCCATTGCCGAAGATCCCCTGACTTGTGTGGCTCTCGGCACCGGACGCTGCCTTGAAGAAATGCGGACCCTGCAGAACGTGCTGGTTGGCGCATAAGGCAGACTATGGCCAGAACCAAGGGCAACCGAAAACGTAGCCCGAAATCAAACGGGATCACCAGACAGATCCTGATCTTTGTCATCTGTGTTGCCATGATGGTTATCGGCAAGGCCGATATAACGGCGGTTAATTCCGTGCGCACAGGCCTTACCGGTTTCATCACACCTGTTGCTGATGTTGTATCCGTTCCGTTTCGTGCTGTATATGCGATGGTGGACAGCATGCAGGCGGTAGCCAATCTTCGCGAAGAAAACCTCCAGCTGAAAAGAGATGTTGAACGTCTTCGCCAGTGGCGCCGCAAAGCCGAAATCCTGCAAAATGAAAACCGTCAGCTCAGGTCGGTCAGCGGGGTCATTATTCCCGAAGGCACCACGCCGGTTGCCGCGCGGGTGATTGCGGTCAACTCAGATAGTTTCGCACACTCCGTTCTCATTAATGTCGGGGCAAGCGCAGGCATACAAAAGGGCAACGCGGTGACAACAACCGATGGGCTCGTCGGGATCATCGTCAGTGTCGGCCCGAAACACAGCCAGGTGTTGCTGGTAACGGATATCAACGCAATGATCCCGGTTATTCTTTCGTCGTCGTCATGGCCGGCAACAACAGCCGGACGGAACAGCGCGGAGCTTGACCTCAGGTTTCTGCCGGCCGAGGCCACTGCCAATCTTGATGATCTTGTGCAGACTTCCGGCCATGGCGGGGTCTTGCCGGCGGGCATACCCGTGGGCCGTATAACCGAAGTCGGCTCAGACAGCATCAAGGTGAAACCGGTGGTGGATCTGCCGAGGCTTGGTTTCGTATCGGTGCTCACCACAAGGGAAGATCCCGGCTTTGCGGTTGATGATATTTACGATCAGACCTTCCGGACACTTCCGCAGGATGAAGAAGGCTTTACCCTTGAAGGAATTAATGCGCTGGGTCAGCGAAGCACAGGCGATCAAATTCCTGTAAACGGAGAGGAGCAGTGAACGCAGAACGTGAGAATCAGGATCAGCTTCTGCTGTCACAGGTCATCGGGTTTGTCGGCATGACAGCACTTGCCTTTGCTGAATCCGCGCTTGGGCAGATGCCGTTATTCTATGGCAGTGTTCCGAGAATCCTTTTGATCATGCTCTTTATCATCACCCTTCTGTCACCGGCGGTGCTTCCGGCCTTTATGATGCTGGTGATTGGCATTGTCTATGATCTGGTGCAGGGAAATCCGCCCGGATATACCTCAAGCATGATGATGATTGTGCATATGGCGGTCATGCTCCGCCGGGTGAAGATGGCAGATGCCGATGCAGGAATTATCTGGTCTGAATTCAGCCTCGTGATGGCGGTGGTTCAGATATACGGTTTTCTGGTGCTGGTGGCATATACGGGCCATGTTCCGGCAATGGGGCCTGTTGTGTTTCAGTTTGCCACGAGTGTTTTGCTGTTTCCCATTCTCTACTGGCTGACGATATTAAGCGCCAATCTTTCGCTGGCATTCTGGAGAAGCCGATGATCACCCGAAGTATGCGTCTTCATGAAACGATGATCAGTCGCCGGGCGTTGATACTTGGGGGCGCGCAGGCTCTGCTCGCTGGCGGCCTTGCGGCAAGGCTCTATTATCTGCAGATACAGGAAGGCCTGACCTATGACCGTCTGTCGGAACGGAACAAGTATGATTTCCGGATCATCCCCCCATCAAGGGGGCGCATTTTTGATATGCGCGGCAGGCTGTTGGCGGGCAATGCCGAAGCGTATGCCCTCAGTATCATTCCTGATTACACGAATGATCTTGCGCAATCTTTACATCAGCTTGCCCGGCTCATTGAGCTCAGCGATGAGGCGATGGCCGATATTCTTAAAGAGGCGGAGGGGCAATCGTCTTTTCTGCCGCTGATCATCCGTTCTGATCTGACTCAGAGGGAAGTCTCGAGGCTTGTTGTCCGCAGCCCGGAACTTTCAGGGGTGAGCTTTGCCAAGGTGGAAAAACGCATTTATCCGCAAGGGCTTCTGGCCGGGCATCTGACGGGATATGTCAATCGCGTGACCAGGGATGAAATCAGCGCCGGTCTGATAACACCTGAACTCGCCTCACTTTCCACGGGCAAAACAGGTGTGGAAAAGGCACAGGAGCAGGTGTTGCGTGGTGCCCCGGGGCGGGAGCGTATTCTTGTCAATGCCCTTGGCCGTCCTATCCGGACAGCGGTTGATGAACAGCCCGCAACTGGCAAGGATATCCGGATTACCATAGATGTGGATTGCCAGTATCAGGCCCTGGCCTGGTTGAAACAGGGGCCACATAAACCTGTCCGGCGGTCTCACCCGAAAGTGGCCCGTGCATTGGCGGCAAGCAAAAGCCTAGCCAAACTGATCCCGGCCGAAGAGACAACAGTTTTTGAAGACAGCAAAGGACGGATTATCCCGCCGGAAACAGGTTCGGTGGTGGTCATGGATATCCGCACAGGTGCCGTTCGGACACTTGTTTCATCCCCGACCTTCGATCCCAATCTTTTTTCCGGGCGCATCAGTTCCAGCGAATGGAAAGCGCTGATTGAAAACAAACGTCAGCCCCTTCTGGATCGTGCGCTTTCAGGACAGTACAGCCCCGGATCCACATTCAAGATGCTGGTGGCGCTGGCGGCTCTTGAAGCCGGTGTCATCAGCGAGAAGACCTCATTTTTCTGCCCTGGCCATAAGGCAGTCGGCAATAAGGATTTTCACTGCTGGCAGAAAGACGGGCATGGCAGGGTTAATGTCATTCAGGCACTTGAGCGATCCTGCGATGTTTTCTTCTATGAAATCGGGCTCAAGACGGGTATTGCACGCATTGCCGAAATGGCACGGCGGCTCGGCCTCGGGGAAAAGACCAGAATAGGGCTCCCCGGCGAAAAAAGCGGGCTTATTCCTGATAAGGACTGGAAAGAAAAAGCCATCGGCAGTTTCTGGACTCTCGGTGAAACGGTGAATGCCTCCATAGGTCAGGGCTATGTGCTGACAACGCCGATCCAGCTGGCGGTCATGACAGCAAGGCTGGCAAATGGCAAAGCGGTGGTTCCGACGGTGATGGAAAACCCGGATGCAATACCGGAATTTGCTGATCTTGATATCAATCCCTACGCGCTGAAGATCATCCGGCGCGGGATGCGGCAGGTTATGAATGGTTCACTCGGAACTGCCCGCAAACATGATCTTTCCGAAGAAGGGTATAAACTTGCCGGCAAAACCGGCACCGTGCAGGTCAAGGCAATCACCAAGGCTGAACGTGAAAGCGGTATCATTGATAATATTGACCGGCCCTGGAAGTTTCGTGACCATGCTCTTTTTGTCGGTTACGCCCCTTTTGATGATCCGAAATACGCTGTCTCTGTCATTGTGGAACATGGCGGCGGCGGATCAGGTGTTGCGGCCCCCATTGCCAGCAAGGTATTAAGACATTTACTTAAGGAGGGGATCTGATGAAACCCTCCCAGATGCCGTCACGTCATCTTGTTCATCCGCTGGCCCCGCCGGTCACCATATTTCAGCGTCTGCGCAAAACGCCCTGGATACTTGTTCTTATTCTTGTTGTGCTTGGGCTTATAGGTGTGCTTGCCTTGTATTCCGCCGCGGGTGGGAGCTGGACTCCCTGGGCATCACGCCATCTGATGCGACTTGGCCTCGGCGTGGCGATCATGTCGGTTATCGCGCAAATACCCATCTGGCACATACGTTCACTTGCCGTGGTCGGATGGATTGCTTCCATCCTTCTTCTGCTGTCGCTTCAGTTTATTGGCTCAGGTGACGGGGTGGAAAGATGGATACGCATCGGCGGCTTTAATCTGCAACCGTCCGAGCCTGCAAAACTTGCCGTCATCCTTACACTTGCGGCCTATTTTCACACCATAAACCCCGAACTTCTCCGCAAGGTCCTGACGTATATTCCCGCCTTTCTGATCACGCTGATCCCGTTCGGCCTGGTCTTGGTTCAGCCGGATCTCGGAACGTCGGTGATGCTGTTCGGCTCAGCGGCGGCGGTTGTCTTTGTTGCTGGCATGCCGCGCTGGATGGTCGTCGGGATAATCACCTCCGCGCTTGCGGCCATCCCTGTTTTATGGTCTCAGCTCTATCAGTATCAGAAAGACCGGATACTGATCTTCCTTAACCCCGGGGCAGATCAGCTCGGGGCAGGGTATCAGATCACCCAGGCCAAGATTGCGCTCGGCAGTGGCGGATTTTTTGGCAAAGGCTATCTGCAGGGAAGCCAGAGCAGGCTTAACTATCTGCCGGAAAAGCAGACAGATTTTGTCTTCACCATGATTGGCGAAGAATTTGGTTTCCTCGGATGTATCGCCATTCTTGCGCTGTATATCGGGCTGATCTTTCTTCTTCTCCGCATCGGCCTGCAACTGAAATATCGTTTTTCAAGGCTGATGATCTTCGGGATAGCAATGATGCTTTTTCTCTACCTGTTCGTGAATATCGCAATGGTGACAGGTATGTTGCCGGTGGTCGGCTCGCCCCTGCCACTTATCTCTTATGGCGGCACGGCGCTTCTGACGGTATTTATATCCATGGGACTTGTCATCAGCGCCGTTATTTATGACCACGAAAGTCAGGATTGATGGCACGGCTGGCAGTTGCTCCGGGGGCATCGCTTCAGGCAAGACAGCGGCTTGCACTGACGCCGCAGATGCGGCAGTCGATAGCCGTGCTTTCGCTTCGTGGCGCTGGTATCAGTCGTCTGGCGAGCGAGCTGCAGTCAGGCAATCCTTTTCTTGAGGTTACTCTTCCGGCTGATGCGCCCCTGTCACAGCATGGCCAGAAGACCCCGACCGAAATGGGGTATATCTCGCATGAGGATGTGCATCCCGTCACCTTGGCGGAACATCTTTTCCGGCAGATCAGCCTGTCGATCCGGGATCAGTCCCAGAAAGCCGTGGCGATGGCGTTGGTTGAACATGTCTCGCCTTCGGGCTGGCTTGATCCTTCAGGGGTTGAGGCCGCCGCATCCATGGGCGTGACCGGCGCAGCATTCGAAGAATTGATGGCACGGTTGCACGAACTCGAACCTGTGGGGGTCTTTGCCCGCAGTCTTTCGGAATGTCTGCGGATACAGCTTGCCGATCAGGGAAAGCTGACCTCTGCTGCCAGGGCGGTTCTTGAACATCTTGCCGTCTTGCCAGAAGAGGGCATCCCGGGACTTTACCGCCTGACCGGCCTTGATCCTGCGGAAATCGAAGACATCCTGGCCGTGCTGAAATCCTGCAATCCCCGCCCCGGCGCCGGGTTTCTGGTGGACAGGGGAGATATCTTCCGCCCGGACCTGATCATTGATAAATCAACCACCGGATACACCCTCACCGTCAATCAGGACAGCCTGCCGCGGGTTGAGGTTTCCGCTTCAGAAGGTGAGGACGATGCAAGCCGTCTGCTCCGGAAAAAAGCAAAGGAAGAAGCCGCATGGCTTAACGCGGCTATCCGCCAGCGTTCGGCGATGTTGCTTGAAGCCGGCACCATCCTGCTGAAAGTACAGAATGGGTTTCTCGACAAGGGAGATGCGGAAATAGTGCCGTATCGCATGCAGGATCTGGCAGAAGACATGGGTTGCCATAAAAGCACTGTCAGCAGGCTTGTTGCCGATAAACTCTGCCTCACACCACGTGGTATGATCCCGCTTAAGGATTTTTTTGCAACCGGCCTTGCCCAGCCTGACGGAAGTCGTATTGCAGGACGTGCCATCACGGCCCGTATTGCTCAGTTTGTGGCAGAGGAGGGGCCGTCGAGGCCTTTTACTGATGGTGATCTTGCCCAAAAACTCGCTCAATGCGGGATGACCGTTGCACGCCGGACCATTGCGAAGTATCGTCAACTTGCCGGGCTTCCGGGCTGGCGCCAACGCTTGAATCCGAATTCTGTGAAACCTGAAAGGAAGTGACGTCATGTTCCAGTCGTTTTTCCCGAAACCTGTTCTGTTCTTTGCCAGCGTTGTCCTCTGGTCAGCGATAACCGTGATATTCTGGTATATGGCGGGGCAGGATATCGGCTCAGCCCTCGGGTTTACCTTTCCTGAAGAAGGCGCGGAACCTATCATCGGGCTCGGCTATTTCATCACGTCTGATTTTATCTGGTTCTACATTTACTATTTCCTTATTTCGGTCCTTTTTGCCGGTTTCTGGTTTGTAGTGGCGCCGCATCGCTGGCAGTTGTGGTCGATACTCGGCTCATCGCTTATTCTGTTCAGCACGTATTTCGGCGTGCAGGTTTCGGTGGCAATCAACAACTGGCGGCGTCCTTTTTTCGATGCTGTTCAGGATGCCCTTACGGGTAAAGGAAACGTCACGGCCTGGGATCTTTATGCCTTTATCATCACTTTTGCGGAAATCGCTTTTCTGTTCATCGCCGTTTATGTGATGACGCGGTTTTTTGTCAGCCATTATATCTTCCGCTGGCGGACAGCGATGAACGATTACTATGTCTCGCACTGGTCCAGGCTCAGATCTGTTGAAGGGGCCTCGCAACGTATCCAGGAAGATACCATGCGCTTTGCCGGGATCATGGAAGGTCTTGGTGTGTCGGTGGTGGATGCGGTCATGACCCTCTTTGCTTTCCTGCCTGTCCTTTTCTCGCTTTCATCTTACGTCACGGAATTACCAATCGTGGGGGAAATTCCCGATCCTCTGCTTTACGCCGCGATCTTCTGGTCGATTTTCGGCACGGTTTTTCTGGCCGCTGTTGGCGTCAAACTGCCGGGGCTTGAATTCCGTAATCAGCGGGTGGAAGCCGCGTTCCGGAAAGAACTTGTCTATGGCGAGGATGATCCGGCACGTGCTGAACCCATGACGGTCAAAGAGCTTTTTGAACATGTGCGGAAAAATTACTTCCGGCTCTATTTCCATTATCTGTATTTCAATGTTGCGAGGAGTTTTTATATCCAGGCGGATAATATTTTCTCCTATTTCATCCTGATCCCCACGATTGTTTCGGGGGCGATCACGCTTGGTATCCTCCAGCAGATCCTGACGGCATTTGGTCAGGTTTCCAATTCCTTCCAGTACATCGTCAACTCATGGCCCACCATCATTGAGCTTTTGTCGATACATAAGCGCCTGAAAGCATTTGAAAGCGTGCTTGATGACAAACCACTGTCCAAAATTGATCAGGACTTCATGTCAGGCAAAGATAACCCGTTCTGACAGGGCTGGGTGTTCAGCAGGTGAAGGGCGCGGCTTTCAAGGGCGGCCCTGTCACCTCTGGCTGAGCCGTGTGGTGGAATATCCCTGCCGTATCGGTACAATAATGACCTTGCCGCCATTTGAACGGACCAGATCAGCTCCGACAACCTGATTCGGTGTGTAGTCGCCGCCTTTGATCAGCCGCTCCGGCATGATCCGGCGGATAAGTCGTGCCGGGGTTTTCTCGCTGAAGATGGCAACGGCACTGACCATGGGCAGGCTTGCCAGCACGGCCGCCCGGATATCCTCACTCTGGATGGGGCGTCCTTCCCCTTTCAGTTTTCGGGTGGAACTGTCGGAATTAAGCCCGACGATGAGCCGGTCGCAACAGCCCGCGGCTTTTTCCAGCACCCTGATATGGCCGGGGTGGAGCTGGTCAAAACAGCCGTTGGTAAAGCCGATGGTGAGCCCGTCCTGACGCCACATGGAAATCTTTTCCAGAACAGATGAAATGTCGGTATCAACCCCGGATGCAATCTCACCAAGGACTTCACCAGGCGTTACTGAGGAGGTGCCGGCCTTGCCGACAACAATGCCTGCCGCCGCATTGGCAAGGTGAATCGCATCCCGGGATGCGGCCCCGACAGCCATGGCCGCAGAAAGGGTGGCAATAACCGTATCCCCGGCCCCGGAGACATCAAACACCGATCTTGCCATCGAAGATATTTTCAGCGCCTGCGAGGACCTGTCTGCCAGAAGCATTCCTCCTGCCCCCATGGTAACCAGTATCTGTTCAAACCCATGGGTTGCGGCCAGTTTCTGTGCGGCGCGGGCGATTTCATCTTTGCCGGTAAGGGTGATCCCGGTCATCTGCTTCAGCTCCCCGAGATTGGGCGTGATGATACTTGCTCCGGCGTAAATAGCGGGATCTGTTTTCTTCGGGTCCACCAGAACAGGAATACCGGCTTTTCGCGCCATCCCTGTCAGGGTATGTGCAACATGCTGATTTATGACGCCTTTGTTGTAATCTGAAAGGACAAGAGCATCAGCGCGGGCAATGGCCTTTTCCGCGGCGGTGAGAAGTTTGTCCAGAATGGCCCCTTCAATTTCGGTGCTATCTTCGTCATCCACCCTCAATATCTGCTGTCCTGCGGCGGTAAACCGTGTCTTCAGGGTAGTGGGCCGCTTGCCGTCCGCAATGGCACGGAACTGGATTCCGGGTTCATTATCGATGGTGTTTTTCAGGGTGGACGCCGCCTGATCACGGCCGGTGACGCCGATCAGCGTGACACGGGCGCCGAGATGGCAGAGATTGCGGGCCACATTGGCCGCCCCCCCCGGCATGACGGTTGTACGGGTGCGCGACATGACGGGAACAGGGGCTTCGGGCGAGATACGATCCACCTGGCCGGAGACGAATTCATCCAGCATGACATCGCCGACAATAGCCAGTTTTGCCTTGCTGATACGGGTGAATATCTCCCCCGCATCGAATGCTGTGTCTTTGCTCATTTCGCTGCTTTTCTTCTGCTTTTGCGGAAACGGTCTGCTCCGTCCGCTATGTGTTTTGTTTCGGCACGTGCCACGGCGAGGCTGTCTGGCGGAACAGTCTCGGTAATTGTGCTGCCGGCGCCGATCATGGCCCTGTCACCGATGCTTACCGGGGCAACGAGCGAGGTGTTGGAGCCGATAAACGCTTCATCTCCGATCTGTGTTTTGTGCTTGTTGGTCCCATCGTAATTGCAGGTGATTGTCCCGGCACCGATATTCGCTTTTGTCCCCACGGTTGTATCGCCGAGATAGGTCAGGTGATTCGCCTTGGAGAGATCTCCCATCGTGGTGTTCTTGGTTTCGACAAAATTGCCGATACGCACACCTTCACCAAGATGGGTGCCAGGGCGGAGACGGGCATAGGGACCGATCACACAGCACGCGCCGGTCTTCACGCCTTCAAGATGGCTGAAGGATCTGATCTCGCTACCTTCACCGATATGAACCCCGGGGCCGAACACCACATGGGGTTCAATGATCACGTCATGTTCAAGAACCGTATCGTAATGCAGGAAAACGGTGTCAGGTGCCATCAGCGTGGCACCGGCTTCCATGGCGGCCCGTCTCAGTCTCTTCTGTAATTCCGCTTCGGCAAGGGCCAGGTCGTGACGGCTGTTGATCCCCATCACTTCTGCCTGATCAGCCTTGAGGCATCGGGCCGAATATCCCCGCGCCCGCGCAACAGCGACGATATCGGTGAGGTATTTTTCGCCACTGGACGTGTTGTACGTGCATTCCTCCAGCATCTCGAAAACAAGCGGTGCTCTTATGGCCATGATACCGGCATTGACGAAACAGACTTCAGCTTCTGAAGGGCTTGCGTCCTTTTCCTCGACAATGGCATCAAGCTCGCCCGATGGAGAGGTGATCAGACGTCCGTATCCGGTGGGGTCATCAGCATCAAAGCCGAGACAAACCACAGCCGCATCATCCGCGGAAAGCAGGCAATCCGCCATGCGGCGCCAGGTGTCGGCGGTGACGAGCGGCGTGTCCGCAAAGGCGACAAGAATGACGCCCCCGAACCCGTCAAGCGCTGATTTCACGGCCTCGACAGCATGGCCTGTTCCAAGGGGAGGGTCCTGAATGACGGTGCTGATATCAAGGCCGGTTTTCCGGCTGTAATCCTGAAGAAATCCATCAATCGTGCCGGCATCTTTGGGGGTAACCACGATCTGGCGTGATGCGCCCGCCAGATGTGCAGTATCCAGCGCCCAGGACAGCATCGGTTTGCCTCCGAGGCGATGAAGGGGCTTGGGCAGGCTGGATTTCATGCGTTTGCCAGCCCCCGCTGCCAGTATGACTGACGCGAATTCCATGCCCTTTTATACCTGTCTTGCCCGGGTTAATAAAGAATTTACTCATCCAAAGCATTGATACCGTGATGAAAAATAACTAAAACTGAAAGACAGATATAAGTGGAGTGTCTCATGTGCGGAATCGTCGGGGCAATAGGTGATGCCAGGGCATCGGAAGCTCTTTATGATGCCCTTAGGCGGCTGGAATACCGGGGGTATGATTCCGCAGGTATCTGCATGCATCAGGGGGACAGGCTTGAACGTCGTCGCGCCGTGGGCAAGCTCAAAGCTCTTGGTGAAGAACTTGCCGCGCACCCTCTTTCCGGCACCGTCGGTATCGGGCATACGCGTTGGGCCACTCATGGCGGCGTGACGCTGGAAAACGCCCACCCAATCATGGGAGGAAATGAACACGTCGCGGTGGTGCATAACGGGATTATTGAAAACTTCCGTCAGCTGAAAGACGAATTGATCTCACGCGGCCATCTGTTTTCAAGTGAAACCGATACCGAAGTGCTGTGCCATCTTTTCGCTGAAATGGTGACGGAACACACGACACTTATTGATGCGACCGCGGCTGTACTTGAACGTATCAGGGGGGCTTTTGCCTTTGCTGTCATCACGCTGGCTTTCCCCGGGCAGATTGCTGTTGCACGAAACGCCTCACCCCTTGCGATAGGGCTGGGGGAAGGGGCAAACTATATCGGCTCGGACGCAACCGCCATGGGTGGTCTGGCGCAACGGATCATCTATCTCAAAGATGGTGATTTTGGTGTTGTCACCAAAGACCATGCTGAGATCAGGGATGCAAATAATCACCCCGCACAACGTCCGGTGGTGAACGCGACCTCCAATCCGAATATCGTCTCAAAAGAAGGCTACCAGCATTTCATGCTCAAAGAGATTCATGAACAGCCGGATGCCATTTCGCGGACTCTTTCAAGCCTTTGTGATGAGGAAGGCAATCTTGACGTTGATCTCGGGGATCCGGCGAAACTTAACGGCGTCCTCCTTCTTGGTGCGGGCACCTCTCATAACGCCGCCATGATTGGCAAATACTGGATAGAAGAACTGGCTGATCTGCCGGTGGTGACGGAAATAGCCTCTGAATTCCGGTATCGCAATCCTTCGGTCCGGCATGTGGATCTGGCGGCGGGGATTTCGCAGTCAGGCGAAAGTCTCGATACATTGATGGCGCTGCGTCACGCGGCGGATAAAGGGGTGCGGACCCTGGGTATTGTCAACGTGCCCGAATCCACCATTTACCGTGAGACGGATCTTCAGCTGCTGACCCATGCCGGCCCTGAAATCGGGGTGGCCAGCACCAAGGCGTTCACCGCCCAGCTGACTGTATTGCTTGGCATGGCGGTGGCGCTGGGCCGCGGACGAGGTGTTCTTGGTGAAAAAGATGCCGCCGATATCGTCGATGGCCTGATGGCACTGCCAAGGCTGGTGGGGGAGACGCTCAACACCATGGAAGAGGTCCGTGCCCATGTGCCCGCGCTTGCCCGCGCGTCGTCCTGTCTCTTTTTGGGGCGCGGCTCCCTTTATCCTCTGGCGCTTGAAGGTGCGCTTAAATTAAAGGAGTTGAGTTATATCCACGCCGAAGGATACGCCTCCGGGGAAATGAAGCACGGCCCGATTGCGCTGATCGAAGAAGGCATGCCCGTTATTGCGATGATGACTCAAGGGGAGCATCTGGCGAAATCGGTCAGCAATCTCATGGAAGCCAAAGCAAGGGGCGCGTCGGTGATCACCCTTGCCACCGAAGGCGCCGTTTCCGTTGCGGCTGAACTCGGGCCCGTGATTTCCGTGCCGGAATGCCATCCGGCGGTGGCGCCAATCCTGCTTTCGATCCCTGCGCAGGTGCTCTCTTACCTTACGGCGGTGCATAAGGGCACGGATGTCGACCAGCCCCGCAACCTCGCTAAATCCGTTACGGTGGAGTAGAAAGTTAATCACCATGTCCGGAACTTATGAAACGCTCCCTCAAAATTTGCCGGTCCCGCAGGATGACGGGGCCTGCGATCATCTGAAAGGAAGCCGGCTTCCTGATATTGAGCTCCGGTCCACCTCCGGGGATATGGTCAATCTTGCCGGGGTGAAAGGTAGGATCGTTCTTTTCTGCTATCCCATGACCGGCAAGCCGGGTGTGGCCCTGCCGGAAGGGTGGGATGAGATTCCCGGGGCGAGAGGATGTACGCCGCAAAACTGTTCCTACCGGGACAACGCCGCTGAAATTACCGGATACGGCGCTAAGATTTTCGGGATCAGCAGTCAGGAAACGTCATATCAGCAGGAAATGGCCACACGTCTTCATCTGCCTTTTCCGGTATTGAGCGACAAGTCTCTTGAATTCGCATCCGCCCTGAAACTGCCGCGGTTTTCCGCAGACGGCATGGATCTTTTGAAACGTGTTACCATGATCATCGGTGACGGCGTTATTGAGGCTGTGCATTACCCGGTTTTTCCGAGCAACGAGGATCCGGCATGGGTCCTCCGCCAGCTTCAGACATTAAAGCCCATAAGGTAGAATGCGTTCTGATTAGTTGCTTCGGCCAAGATCAGAGGTGCTGACGGCGCCCAGATACTTGAAATTGAACAACAGGAAGATCTCATCAATCGGTTTGATATCCCGGTCGGTCTCCGTATCTCTCGCATAACCGATGCTGATGGTCAGGCAATCCTGAATGCCGCCGCCGAAATTCAGGTCAACCATGGAATTCTTGAGCTCTCTTTTGTCATTGATCAGGTCATATTCCTGGGTGAACTTGACCTTCCAGCTATCAGAAAGGTTTTGCTCGGCTGTCAGAATCAGCTGTTCTTTTTCTGAACTGGCGGCGCTGAAATAGGATTTTGCCAGTTGGTTATACGTGGCAGATATGCGGGTTTTTCCAAAATTGACCGAAGCCCGGGTTTTGGTTTCGTTCAGATCAAAATCCCTCGGGTGGAAGCGCCCTGCCAGCGAAAAATCAAAATATTTTTTGGGCTTAACGGTAATGCTTGCCAGTATATCTGAAATGCGGTCACGCTCATTCGCGGCGTTGAGCCCGTCCGGTGATTTGCCTGATATTCGAATGGATGAGCCGACAAAACCATCCACATTGCCGAAAACAGGGTCGTCCAGCGACATGGACATCCCAAGGTCAACCCGGCTGTTGGAAATCATGAAATCTTCGCCCTGTTCGCGGTGAAGCAGGAAAAGGTTGGCCTGATCAAGTCTGAAATCCGAACTGTCCCGGTTAGGAATCTTGTTGGTGCGGTCGGTTGATTTCGTTGACACAAATTTGGCTTTGGGCTCAAGGAAAACGAACCTGTCCATCATCTGGGTCACCACGGGTCTGGACCAGCCAAAGCCGGCCGCGATACTCGCCTGACCGAGCTCGCCCGTATAACCTGAATTATCGGTTGCCGTCTCAATATCCCGGTACTGTGCCGTAACGCGTCCCTCAGAAGAGAACACACCATAATCTGTCAGATATTCTTCCTGACCGTAGAGTTCCGACGACCAGCGGCGGATATCCGTGTAATCGTCGTTGTGAAGACTGATGGCGCTGATACGAAGCCGCACGGAAAGATTATCCCTGTTGGTGGGCAGATACCGTTCATGAAAAATGGACGGCAGCATGAGCGGTTCTTTTTCCGGTCCTTTGTTGTTCCGAAGATCCTGGAAGTCATAGGCTTCGATCCGGCTGTACCGGTTGCTTTTTATCTGTTCCGTTGTAAAGAAGGATTTGAGGTATTCATCATCATCAAATTTATATCGCCGCTGAAATGTGTCCTGACTGGCCCGGTGCAGCCTGAGTGTTGTCCACCAGTAGTCTCCCAGCACGGTGTTAAGGGATGCGTCCACACCCATTACATTCTCACGGGCCTTTTTGAAGGTGTTGAGACTGCCGCCGATAAGCCTTGCATTAAGATCACTCTTGTCCCACAGGCGCCTGTACCTTAAGGCCACCGCATTTCCGTCTGTTCCGAACAGATGAGGGGTGATTTCCAGATCATGGGTATCGCCGGTTACAATGTAGTAGGATTGCGAATAGATAAGCCCGACATCGGAAGAGATGGCAATACGAGGCTGCAGCAACCCTGTCTGGCGGCGCACGGTCCAGTCCGGATGTGAAAGATAGGGAAAATAAAGAAACGGAACCGAGAAAATCTGCATACGCACGTTCTGATGAACGAGCATCTGTTTTTCTGCCACATGGGTGGTTTCCGTGGTCTTTATCTCCCAGGCCGGGGTTGCGCCACCTTTGAAATCACATTTGCACGGGGTGAAACGCCCGGTGTCAAAAACTTTCTGGTTATTTTCCTTGAAATCGGCAGTGTCGGCGCTCATCCAGGACCCGTCCTGAAGCTGGCTGATCACGTTTTCGGCAAATCCGGTTGAAAAATCTCCGTCAAGCAGAAGGTTGTCGGCAAAATGCACATTGCCTTCACGGTCGAGGAAAGTGACGGATCCCGACGCGACGGCTTCACCTTTATCTCTGTTGTATTCAACGCGGTCTGCGGTAAGCCGCATGTTTCCCTGTACCAGCACGACGTTACCGGTTGCAATGAGAATGCCGGTTTCAGCGTTTGACGAAACTTCATCGGCCGTAAAATCAATCGGCGAGCTGTCAGCGCTCTGTGCCCATCCGGGGTTGGCAAGGATGAGCACCGCAAGTATGGCCATCATCATAATCCGGAGATGCTGGCCCCATTTCAAAAGTGGATGTGTAAAAATTTGGGTCATGAAAAATTTCAGCTGCCTTGAATATCCGGCCCCGGGGAAGGTTTTATGTTCATCTAAGCAAGGTATCAAAACATGCGGTGGTATCAAACAATTATCGTCCACCATATCTGAAAAGATCTGTCCGCAGGTCTCTGATCTCTTGAAATGAGTTGAAGCGTATGAGTGGGACAACATCTTTTTGCCCGATGATGGTGGCAGATAGCACAAACCGTGGTATATCGGATACCCAGAAACAAAATCCGGACCTTCAGGCCAGCGCGAAGAAAATTAGCCGATCATGAACACTTCTCCACTTTCCATCCTCCATGTAATTGCCGGCGCCGAAAGGGGAGGGGCTGAAACCTTCTGTCTTGATATGATCAAGTCCCTGCATGATCGGGGTGTGGCGCAGGTCGTCATATCGCGGCCACATGAACATTTTGTTGAGGCGCTTGATGAACGTGGTATCCGGCATTATCCCATGGGGTTTGAACGCTGGTGGAAATGGCCGCAACAGAAAAAGATCGCCGCTGTTGTCGCCGGTGAGAAACCTGATCTGGTTCACGCCTGGATGAACAGGGCCTCGTCGTTCATTCCGTCAGGGTTGCGCCCGCCGGTGCTTGGCTGGTTCGGCGGGTATTATAACCTCAAAAATTATAAGCACTGTAATTTCTATATGGGGGTGACGCGGGATATCGTTCGTCATATCGGTGAGGCCAGCGGCCATCCGGAAAGGGCCTATCTCGGCCACACATTCGGAACGCTCGCGTCAGATCCGCCGGTGACACGGCAGCAATTCGGCCTGGCTGAGGACAAAAAACTGGTGCTTCTGTTATCACGAATGCACTGGAAAAAAGGCGTGGATCTTCTGCTTGAAGCGGCAGCACAGCTTCCTGATCATGTCTTCCTTCTTGCAGGAGACGGGCCTGATCTTGAAAAATACCGCCAGCAGGCCGAAACACTGGGGCTTGCCGGCCGCGTATGTTTTGCCGGCTGGCGTGATGATCGTTCAGCCCTTCTTGATATTGCGGATATCTGCGTTCTCCCCTCACGCTATGAGCCCTTCGGGACGGTTATTGCTGAGGCATGGTATGCGGGCGTACCGCTGGTGGCGACCCGTGCCGATGGCGCAAGGCAGTATGTGACCCATGAAAAAGACGGCCTGCTTCTTGATATCGATGATCTGCCCATGCTGATCGAAAACCTTGATCGTCTGGCCAAAGATCCCAGACTAGGCAAGCGGCTGGTCAGGGAGGGAAAGAAAACCTTCAACGCCCTCTTTGAGCGTGAGGCTGTAACAACAACCTTGATAAAAAATTACGAGGAGATGATACATCGTCATGCCTCTCAGTAGTATAGGGCCTGGTCACGCAGGCATCGCCTCTCGGGGCAGAAAGTAAACCCAAGATGGCCCCGACAAAACGGATACTGGTGATCAAGCACGGCGCGCTCGGAGATATAGTTCAGGCGCTCGATGGTTTTGCCTGTCTGCGGGCCGGGCATGGCGACGATCATCTGGCGGTGCTGACAAGCCCGCCTTTCGCCGGATTTCTGGAACATATGCCCTTTTTTGATGCGGTTCATATCGATCATCGCAAAGGCCCTCTTGCGCTGGGTGAATTACTCCGGATGCGGCAATTCTTTCGGCAGGGCTGGGACCGTATCTATGATTTTCAGTCCTCAGGCCGGACCATCCGGTATTTCAAACACCTGATCCCCCGCAACGTCGAATTTGTCGGCGTTCCGTCCGGCGCAAGCCACCCCCTGCCGGATATGACGGGGTTGAACAATCGTGACCGCATGGTGCTGACGGCAAAACTGGGTGGTTGCCCGGAAGTAACGGCATCTCTCGAATGGTTGAAAGGCAAGGCAGATAACGCAAACCCCGATATCGCTGTTCTTATCCCCGGATGTTCACCGGCCAAACCGGCCAAACGCTGGCCGGCGGAGCGTTTCGCATCCCTTGCCCGGAAGCTGATGGATGCGGGGTATGCGCCGGTGATAGTGGGGACAGAACTTGACCGTGAGGTCGGCAATGCCATTCAGGCACAGGTTCCTGGCGTAAAAGACCTTATCGGCAAGACAGATCTTTTCAGCCTTGCCTCTCTGCTCTCAACGGCGAGGCTTGTTGTGGGGAATGATACCGGTCCGGTTTTTATGGCGGCACGTCTGGGGGCGCCGACGGTGATGGTCATGTCACGTCATACCGATCCTGGCATGTCGGCGCCGGTGGGACCACGTGCAGGATGGGTGAAAAAAGATGATATCGCGGCTGTCCTGCCGGAAGAAGTACTTGATGCGGCACGGGCACTGCCTGAACCGGATGATGCTTGAGGCTGAGCCTAAAAAGAGGAATCCGGCCCTTTGAGAAATTCCTTCTCCTCCTCACTGAGGGGGCGGCCCAGAATTTCATTACGATGTGGGAAATACCCGAATCTCTCAATGATCACCTTATGCTTGATGGCGTATTCATAGACACGTTCAGCGGTGTATTTTTCAAAAAGAGGCAGGGATTTTTCCTGCACGTCCAGATTTTCGGAATGCATCATCGGCATCAGCAGAAACTGTCTCCAGTCCGGGTCTTCGAATTGATCCAGATACCCTCTCTTGACGCCGGTCAGCGACAGGGCAAGCGCCATGTCATCCCCGGCGAAGGCCAGAGGGGTGTCACGAAAGATGTTGCGGGTGAACTGATCTAGCATGATGATCAGGGCCATCAGGCCGTCGCTGGTCTCTGCCCAGGCATCCAGCTGGCCGGCCATGGCTTTTTTGACAAGGGGTTCAAATTCGCGTCGGATAGCGGCATCGAAATCCGGGTCTTTCCTGAAACGCTGCATCGGTTCTGTTTTTTCAAACCAGAATTCAAGCACGTCGGCAATTCGCTCAGCATGTCGCATTTCTGCCTCCTATATTATTTTCCCGGGGTTCATGATCCCCTTCGGATCCAGCGCGGCCTTGATGGCGGCCATCAGGTCAAGGGCTGTCTTGTCTTTGGTGTGTTGCAGCATCACTCGCTTTTTCTGCCCGATCCCGTGTTCGGCGCTGATGGATCCGCCGTACTCGCTCAGCAGTGATGACAGCATGGCATCAAAGCGTGGATAGAGAGAAGGAAAATCCTCATGCCCGTCCTCAGGGATCGAAAGGTTGTAATGCAGATTGCCGTCGCCGAGATGCCCGAAGCCGAATATCTTGACCCCCGGTGCAATATCATCAGCTTCTTTCGCCGCCCGTGCATAAAAGCCCGCCATATGTTCGATGGGGATCGATATATCTGATTTATAGGCAGGTCCGGCCTTGATTTCACTTTCAGGGGTGAGCTCACGTACCGCCCAGATCATATCCCGCTGGGTTTCGCTGGCTGCAATGGTGGCATCGGTGACAAGGTCGTCTTCAAAAGCCCCTTCCAGCAGGGATTCCATCATCCTGTTGAGCGGCAGACTGCCGTCATTTCCCGGCAGGGCGTCACCGGCGGCGGTGGATGTAATCTCGATCAGGGCTGAAAACGGCGGCGGGTCCGCAATAGGAAAACTCACCTCCGGAAAATGACGTGTCACGTTCTCCAGTATGGACCGCGGCATCAGTTCAAAAGCGGTCACCATACCGCCACTGGCTTCCTGGCAACGGTTGAGCAGTTCGATGGCGGCGTTGATATCACGCACACCGGCAAAAGCGGTCGCCACAGCTTTGGGTTGAGGGAACAGCTGAAGTGTCGCGGCGGTGATCACCCCCAGCGTGCCTTCGGCCCCGATGAAGAGATTCTTGAGATCATAGCCGGTATTATCCTTTTTAAGGGGGGAGAGCAGGTTCATCACCCGGCCATCGGCAACGACGACTTCAAGCCCGAGGCAGAGACTACGCGCGTTTCCATATCGGACAACATTAAGCCCCCCGGCATTGGTGGAAAGGTTGCCGCCGATCCGGCACGTTCCCCTTGAGCCGAAATTCAATGGAAAAAGGAGCCCGTGTTTTTCAGCCTCTTTCTGGATATTTTCAAGAATGCAGCCGGCTTCGACCACTATTGTGCGGCTGTTCACATCAAGGCTGCGTATCCTGTCCATCCGCGTCAGGCTGAGCACGACAGCACGTCCTGTATCATCAGGTGTCGCGCCGCCGCAAAGACTGGTATTCCCACCCTGGGGGACAACCGGAAGGCTGTGCGTATTGGCAAGGGCCAGTATCCGGGAAACGTCATCCGTATTGCCGGGACGCACGACCGCAATGGCACGTCCCCTGTAATGGCCGCGCCAGTCCGTCAGATAAGGTGAGGTGTCAGCATCTTCCGTCAGCACATATTTTGCACCGCAGATATCTCTGAGCGCTGCCAGCAATTCATCTTTTTGTGGTGTTGTCATCTCGTTCTAAGCTCCTCATTTGTTGAGCATAACCAAGAGATGTTTTCAATCAATCAGAAAGCGCAGCGGTATCAGCGGCAGCCCGGGACAGGCGGTCATTGATAGCCGTTCCGATACCGCCTGAAGGGATAGGAGCGATAGCAATACGTTCGGCCCCGGCCGCATCCGCCTGACGTAAAATATCATAAAGGCAAGCGGCCGCCTCGATCAGGTCACCGTGTTCGCTGAACGTAAAGGCCGCATGAGCCCTGATATGTTCAGTACTGCCAAAGCCGATCCAGGCGTCACTTTCCTGCGGCGCGTGCTGGTTCAGCACTAAAGGGGTGCGCGGCGCGTAATGGCTGGTGAGTTGCCCGGGGCTGAGCACATCATCCCCGGCATTTTCAAGATCGGTCCCGGTAACGTCTCTGATCATTTCAGCGGTCACGCTCCCGGGCCGCAGGATGACTGGCTTCTGGCCGCGTGCATCTATAACGGTGGATTCAAGCCCTTCAACACAAGCGCCCGTATCCAGAATGAGGGCAAGATCAGCTATATCGCCAAGCTCCTCCTGAACATGATCTGCCCGTGTCGGGCTGATCCTTCCGGACCGGTTGGCTGAAGGCGCGGCGACAGGCAATGCCACCTCTCTGAGAAAGGCGCGGGCCAGTGCTGATCCGGGTACACGAAGCGCAATACTGTCAAGACCGCTGGTGGCAAGGGATGAAACCGGGCAGTTGTCGCGTTGCCCGAGCACAAGGGTCATCGGACCCGGCCAGAATGCCGATGCCAGGGTTTCGGCAAGGCCGGTGGGCACGCCAAGGCTGAATGCGATTTCCGCTTCCGGAACATGGGAAATCAACGGGTTGAATGAAGGTCTGCCCTTGGCCCTGAAAATTCTTGCCACCGCCTCACCATCCACGGCATTTCCGCCGAGGCCGTAAACGGTCTCGGTCCCGAAAGCGACAAGTTTTCCTGAACGGATATGCGCGGCGGCTTCGCTGAACCGTGCTGGTTCAGCGTTGACTGTTTCAGCCATCACCACCCTCATGTGGCGGTATCCATTGCGATGGAACTGATCCGCCCACCTTGCCCATGGCCGCAAAATAACCGTTGAGCCGTCCCGGTTTGCCATAACGGAAAGGGGTGCCGTCGGGGCCGATCACCATCCCGCCGGAAGCTTCGACAATCGCCTGCCCGGCGGCGGTATCCCATTCCATCGTCGGCCCGATACGCGGGTAGAGATCCGCTTCACCTTCGGCAATAACACAGAATTTGAGCGAAGATCCCACGGCGACCGACGATTTCGCGCCAATACGATGGATCCAGGCCTCAAGGGCAGGGCCGCGATGCGCCTTTGTGGCAACAACATCCGGATTCTCCTGCCGCACGTTCCGGCTTGTGATGGACATCGCCGGTCCCAGAATTTCAAGACTGGCATCGGTTAACGCTATGTCTTGTTCAGATATATCTGCCTGCCGCTTCCAGGCCTTTCCTTCCGCGCCTGCCCATAACGTGCCTGTCGCCGGCGCGTAGATTACTCCCAGCACAGGCTGACGTTTATGGATCAGGGCGATATTGACGGTGAAATCCTTGCCGCCATTGATATATCCCTTGGTGCCATCCAGAGGGTCAACGCACCAATAAGACTCAGGTTCATGATCATCTGATCCGGTATAGCTCTCTTCGGTGATGGCGGGCAGGGACGGCGCAATGTCAAGAAGCCCTGACGTGATGATCTGGTCGGCGGCGAGGTCAGCGGCGGTAACCGGGCTGCCATCGGCCTTGCTGTTGCGCTCAAAACCGCTGTCGCGGATCTTCATGATGGCATTACCTGCATTGACAGCAATGGTTTCAAGATGGGTGATCTGGGATAAGGACAAATGCATGGGTTTTCTTTCGTTAGGCGGCTTAACATGGCACAGATCGCATGAATTTGCCAGTTCAACCGCCGCATGTTATGGCTGGTGTCACCGCGTTAAGAGCAAATGGGGGAACATCATGTGTGGCCGGTTTGCAAATGCCGCCTCACCGGATATGGTCCGGGCAAAATTCCGGCTGGCCTCACCGGCCCTTCATGGCGGCCCGCAAGGGATGAAAGGCCATAATGCTGAACCCCGCTGGAATATTGCCCCGAGCATGACGATAGACACCGTGATCAGCACAGGTGAGGGCACGCAACTGACCGAAATGGAATGGGGGCTGAACCCGCCCGGGCTGTCCCGCCCTTTGATCAATGCCCGTGCCGAAACAATGTTCGAAAAACAAACATTTGCGGCATCCGCCCGGCAACGGCGCTGTATTGTGGTGGCCTCAGGATGGTATGAATGGAAGGCGCCGAAACAGCCGTATTACATCCGTCCCGGCGACGGTCTGCCCATGGCCATGGCAGGTCTTTTTCGGGAAGACGAGGGCAGGAGGCAATGCGTCATCGTCACGACTTCAGCCGTGGGTGATCTGGCGGCCATCCATCACCGGTCTCCCGTGGTGCTTCAGGCGGGCCGCTGGTCGGACTGGCTTGATCTGTCTGCACATACGGATGCAGTCATGTCGCTGACAAGGCCTGAAGACGGGGTGGATCTTGAATGGCATCCCGTATCGGCCGAAGTGGGCTCAACCCGCGTCAATCACCCGGGCCTGATTGAGCGTGACGACCAGCATGGCCTGAAACCGCCTGCCCAGATGGATTTGTTCTAGGAATAATTTATTCCGGGATGTATATGTTCCGGGGTATCGTCAGCCGATATCCCCGACAGTGGCGGCGTGGCGATGTCTTGCATAGATATGCCACAACATAAGCGCACCAGCGCCTCGATAAGGCTTCCAGGCATCACCCATATCTTGCATCTTCTGTCCGTCGGGGCGCGCATCCAGAGATTTGAGTATTTTCATTCCCTCCTGAAGTGCCAGATCATTATACGGCCATGCGTCCATATCAAGCAGGACAAAAAGCCGGTAATTATCCGCCGTCCATGCCCCGATGCCGCGCAAAGCCACGAGTTTCCGGCTCGCCTCCTCCCCCGGCATGCGGGCAAGCGCGTCAAGGTCAAGGGTGCCGGATTCCACCGCCTCGGCCAGACCTTTGACATATTCCGCTTTGCGTGCGGAAAGCCCGGCGTCCCGGAACGCACCGTCCTTTGCTTTTGCGGCTGATGCGCTGTGATCAAGCCCTGCCTCAACCATCCGTGCCCAGACCGAGGCGGCGGCTTTGGTCGATATCTGCTGGCCGATGATGATCCGTGCCAGAGTGGCAAAACCGGGCTCAAGCGTTCGGTCCGGTGGCGGGCCAAATTCCTCCAGCGCGGCAGCAATATCCCGGTCTTCCCCTGCCAGCGCCAGCAAAGCACCATTTTTGCCGGTCAGCACGTCTTTCATGGTTCCTGTCGGCATGGCATCCCCCCTTTGCTTGCTGTTATCTTAAGAATGCGGCAGGATGGGAGGATGAGCAAGAACGAAGACCGATCAGCACATTTTCCCCTGAAAGAAGGGGTGATCTGGGATCTGCCGCTTCGTCTCTTTCACTGGTTGCTGGTGGTGTCGGTGGCAGGGTCGATTGCCAGCGGCAAGACAGAAAACATGTTCTGGCATGAAAAATTCGGGCTGACCGTCGCAGGTCTCGTCCTCTTCCGCATTATCTGGGGTTTTGCCGGCAGTCATCACGCGCGTTTCAGCCGGTTCATGGTGCCGCCTTCCGCCCTTATACGTTACATCCGCCGGAGGATGAAAGGGGACAGAGATCATCACCCCGGCCATGCGCCGACAGGTGCTTACGCAACCCTGCTCATTCTGCTGGTGCTCGGGGTCATGGCAAGCCTTGGCATGATGTCGAATGACGACGTGCTCTATGAAGGTCCGCTCGCCGCCTATGTCGGCAGGTTCACCAACACGGCGAGCACGCTTCACCATCGGGGTGAGATTTTTGTTTTTGCCCTTATCGCCCTGCATCTTGCGGCCATACTGGTCTATCGTGTTGCCCTTGGCATAAAACTTCTACCCGCCATGATAAAGGGGGGCAGGGACCCGCAGACACGCCCGATAACTCCAATACATCAGATATCAGGCATCGCGCTCATGGTAGTGCTGATTGCCATGATGCAGATGCTGGGGTTTCTGGGTGACAGATTTTACTGATCTGTAAGTAACCGCCGCCGGTCAGTATTTGAAAGAACTGTGGCAGGCTTTGCAGGTTGCGCTGAGCGCCTTGAACCCGTCGGCCAGCCCATCCTGATTTCCGACCTGCGCGAGAGCCGCAAGTGCAAGGGCCTTGTTTTCCGCATTTCCGGCGAGAGTTTCAAACTTTTCCCGTTCCAGCCAGATTTCAGGCCGTGCCTTGGTGTCGCCTTCATCTGATCCTTCAGGAAAGAAAGCCGTCATTTCCCGCGACCAGTCGGCGACGGCTGATGCGGCGGCGGCAATCGTTGCCATATCACCTTCGGGGATGGCTTTATTGATCGCTTTCAGGGCATCCACGTTCTGCCTGAATTTGGCTTTCCGCTCACTGATCACATCAGCATGCGCGGCAGAAAGGCTGAGGGCAAGGCTCAGGGCTGTTGTGGCAAGGGCAAGGGTTTTCATGGGATGTCTCCGGCTGGGGTTGTATGTGGTCCAGGCTATACCTCAATATTAGGTTATGTGGTTGTCCTGACAAGTGAGCAGGTGATAGAGTGCATCTCAAAAGAGATATCACCATCATGATCTTCACGTCGCTTTATCTTCCCATGCTCGGGTTTCTGACCGTCGCGTCCTTCACGCCCGGACCGAACAATATCATGCTGGCATCTTCCGGGGTGAATTTCGGTTTTTCCCGGACTATTCCGCATATGCTGGGCGTGACCATCGGTTTTGGCTGTATGCTTCTGCTGGCGGGGATTGGCCTTGATCAGGTCTTCCGTGCTTTTCCCCTGGCCCAGCAGGTGCTTCGTGTGGTGGCGCTTATATTCATCACCTATCTTGCCTGGGGGATAGCCCGCAGCGATGGCAGCACATCACAGGACAGTCGTGGTCGTCCGCAGTTTTTCTGGGAGGCGGCAAGTTTTCAGCTGATCAATCCCAAGGGGATTGCTGTTGGCGTGACCATGATCTCGACTTTCATTGTCCATGAAGAACCTTTTCTGGGCCAGTTTCTCATGATGCTTGGCACCGGCATGGTCCTCGCGCTTCTTTCAACAATGACCTGGGCGGCGTTTGGCGTGGTCATTCGTCACTGGATCAGGTCCCCCGGCCGTTTGCGTATTTTCAACGTGACGATGGCGCTTCTGTTGATGGTGTCGATCACACCGGTTGCGATTGATCTTTTTCAGTAACAGAAATACGTACAGCCGCGGTCTTCCGGCTCAGCCGGTATTCACGGACAGAAATGAACAGGCACGAAGCGACGATGATCATCATCCCGCTGATCTCAATGGCGGTCAGCTTTTCCGACCAGATCCACCAGCCGAGAAAACTGGCGATGGGCACCGAAAGATACCGGATAGGAACAAGGACCGCAGCTTCCCCGTGGCGATAGGCTGACGTGAACCCGATCTGCACGAAGGACGCGCCTATTCCCAGGATCACCAGAAGGGACAGATATTCCGGAAAAATCCGCAAGACCTGTCCGGCTTCCCCGAGGAAAATTGCCAAAGCAGGGTAAAGAAGGGCACCGGTAATATTGTGCCAGAGTGAAACCGTCACCGGCTCATCCGTACGCCCGAGCAGGCGCAGCAGCACAACAAGAAACGCCCCTGAAATGGCGGAACCCAGACCGAACAAGGCCCCGACATTCAGGCCTTCAGCAAAGGGATTGGTCAGCATGAAAATACCAATCAGCCCAAAGAACACCGCTGATCCCCGATAGATCCCCACTTTTTCCTTGAGGATGAGAGGTGACAGGATCGTCACAAAAATGGCAGAGGACTGGAACAACGCCGTCGCCTGACCGAGGGAAATATGCACGATTGCCATAAACCAGCAGCAAATACCGATCTGGCCGGTGATGATTCGCATCAACAGCCTGTCCCAGCGGCTGACGGTCAGCATCGAACGGCCCCGCGAAACAAAGGCGGCCAGGGCCAGCGGCGGGATGCTGAAGACAAACCTTAACGACAACAGCACCAGTATCGTTGCAAGAGAACTGATCTCTTTGATGATGAGAGATGTGACAACGCCGGCAAGCACCGCCATGATCATATAGGCGATACCAAGTATGTTGCCCTGAAGAAGAGGAACGCGGCTGGTCAAATTAAATTATCTCCTCTCTCCATCATATATCCGGTCAGCATATATTCGGAAAGAGGTGTTGTCAGTATATATCAGGTGGTTCAGGCGGCGTTCGAAATGCTGTCACTGTTGAGCAGGGTCCAGGCCGCGTCAACATTGGTGCAGCCCCGAAGCTCACCGGCACGGGCAGTATCACGCAATACCCTCGATGCCAGTGCAAGCGCGGTCAGATGCTCGCCACCCGGGTTTTCCGGTGCAAGCAGCATAAATACGATATCGACGGGCTTTTCGTCATTGGACTGATAGTCGATCGGTTTATCAAGAAGCGCGAGCATGGCAACGGGATTCCCTCGCAATTCTTTGGGGAAAGCACAACGCGCATGCGGGATGGCAACACCTTCACCGATGCCCGTGCATCCGATACGTTCGCGCTCAAGAATCTGGTCAAGCACGGCGCGCTGGTCAAGGTCAGGGACGGATAGGGCAATTCGCCTTACCATTTCCTGCAACAGCTGTTTTTTACTGTTCGTTTTTAGCCCGATGACAATATCATCAGGTGTCAATATTGAGCTGATCTTCATGAGTATATGGGACGCAGGCCCTGTCTGATGAGTTCTGTTTGCCTCAGCCTGAGGCAGATGCGTTGATAGGAGATGAGGGTGGAAATGTCAATATTCAAAAAGGACTATCAGCGGGTAAAGTTACTGCCGAGATAGACATCCTGCACATTTCGGTCACTGACCACGGCATCAGGTGTGCCGGACATGATGACCCGGCCGTCATGCATGATATAGGCGCGATCAACAATGTTAAGTGTGTCACGGACATTATGATCCGTGATCAGAACCCCGAGACCGTGATTCTTCAGCTGCCCGATTAATTCCCGGATTTCTGAAATGGCGATAGGATCAATGCCGGCAAGCGGTTCATCAAGCAGAATGAATGTGGGTCTTGCCGCCAGCGCCCGGGCAATTTCGACACGTCGTCTCTCGCCGCCCGATAAAGTCAGGGCACTGGATGCCCTGAGATGGCCGATATCAAATTCCACCAGCAACTCTTCCAGCATGATATTGCGGATTTCCGGGTCGGATTCGATCGTCTCCAGAATGGCGCGGATATTCTGCTCGACCGTCAGCCCGCGGAAGATGCTGGCTTCCTGGGGAAGGTAGCCGATTCCAAGCTGTGCGCGCCGGAAAACAGGCACATCCGTTATATCGGTCTGGTCGAGAAGAATACGGCCTTCGTCGTTTTTCACCAGCCCGGATATCATGTAGAAACAGGTTGTTTTCCCGGCGCCGTTAGGGCCGAGAAGCCCGACAGCCTCACCCCTTTTCACGTTGATCGTCACGTTACGGACAACACGTTTCTTGTTGTAAAACTTGCCGATCTGCTTTGCCACAAGCCCTGACATTTCAGGGTTGCTGTGCACAAGTCGCGGCTGTGTATTGTCCTGTACGGGCGTATCGTTCATGAGAGGTGTGATCTCTTATGGAATTAATAACTCAGAACCACTGAGCAGTGTTACCGATTACAATACTAAATAAAAGCAATCATTACAACAGCATCTATGTGCTGTTATAAACGGGCTTGCGCCGGAAGCCGGGGTTATTTGGTCTTGGTGAAAACGCCGCCCACACGGCCACCTTCGGATGACAGGGTCGAGGTGCCCGCAATGGTATCGATCACGGCCTTATCGCCCTTCATGATATTGGCTTTGTCCTTCAGGGTCACGTTACCGGTCAGGTTGGCGATGCCGGTGGTCTGATCATAGATCATGTGATCCGATCTTCCTTCACGCGCCCCGGAGATGTCCGGGCTGAAAACCTCGGCATTTCCTGTTGCCATGACCGTGATGAAATCGCTCTCATCTTCGTTAAGCACCGCTTCGATACGATCCCCCTTGAGCGTGCGTCCGTTTGCCAGAACAAGCTCAGCATTGCCGATGGCGGTGACAAGTTTGCTTGCGCGGTCGTAATTCAGGCTTTCGCTTGCTTCCAGTGAATTGTTGTCATTGACAACTTTAGGTTTGCCTCCGGTCATGATGATCTGCCCTGATGAAAGATCATATTCGATCTTCTCTGCTTTTGCGGTCAGGCCTGTCCGGATGAATTCTGCATTTCCGTGACCAATGATAAGGGAAATGCTGATCTCTTCTGTATCAGCGGCATTGGTTTCTGTTTCCTCGTAATGGGCGGTTATGACCTCAGCTTTGAGGGTCATGCCTCCCTGCTTTGCAAGGGCGTTACCAGTTGCGATGTATTTCTTTTCATTTTTGAGCCATTGCAGGCTTTTATCAGCTTCAACCGTCAGGTCGCCGCCTTCTGATGTCTGTGCATGTGCCGGTAGCGTGCCTGCAAAAGCTATGATGATGGCAACAATAAAGGGAATAAGGAGATGTGGTTTACTGAATTTTGCAATCATATTTCAACGAGCTCCTAATCTCGGACGCGGACGGCCTGGTTGAGCACTAAAACGGCATGGCCGAGAAACAACAAATCATCTCCCTTGTCTTTGATGATCATGCCGTTCGATCTGATATTCGCTTTGGGGCCGAAGCCGCGGACTTCTTTTTCTGAAATGATCTGCCCGGTCTCAAGATCAGCATCGGCCTCTTCGGTCAGCAACGTGTAGCCCAGATCAGGCCGGACGATGACGACACGGCCGGTCAGATTTACCTTGTTTTCATCACGATAAAACTCACCGTTGTTGGACCGGATGGTCATGGGCCTGCCGCTTTCCGTATCAACCCGGGCGCGGGGTGAGCTCATGTTGATCTGGTTTGGCCTGTCCGGGTTTTCGGTGGCGGTATCGGCAAGAACGATAAACTGGTTGCCGCTTGAGGTCACGCCCTTGTAACTTGCGCCCTTAAGCTCAACATCTCGTGTTTCAGGTGATGGTTCTTTTTCGGCTTTCAGCTGGACCTTGATATCGTCCTGACCTCCGAGACCCAGAAAGCCGCCCACGACCGCAAAGATTACCCCGACGCTGATAATCAGCCCAGCCCGGATGGTCCGGTGGCGCCGTGTTGCTTCAACCATCGTTTCGGTTGATGATTTGTCCCTGATCCGTGGTGCAAAACTGAACGGTTTCATCCGCCCCTTTTTATCCCGGGCCGTGTTGTTGCTGGATGGTGGTGTTGTCTCAGCCATGGATCATGGGGTTCCGTTCGGTTTTCTGTCGGTCTTAATGGGAAAAAATATCCACGGCCTCAAATCCGTTGAGGTCAAGGGCAGCCCGGGTTGGCAGAAAGGCAAAACATGCTTGGGCTTCGGCCAGCCGTCCCTCACGCTTCAGCCGGTCCAGAAGAGATGCTTTGATCTGGTGCAGGTACAAAACGTCCGATGCGGCATAGGTTTGCTGTTCAGGTGTCAGGCTTGCCGCGCCCCAGTCAGAGGATTGCTGTTGCTTGGAGAGCTCAATGCCCAGAATTTCGCGGACAAGTTCGCTCAACCCGTGGCGGTCGGTATAGGTGCGGATCAGTTTTGAGGCAATTTTGGTGCAGAAAACCGGTCCGTTCACAGGGCCGATCCCGTGCATCAGTGCGGCCAGATCAAATCTTGCGAAATGAAAGATCTTCTCGATCTCCGGGTCCGCAAGCATCCGGCTGAGATTTGGCACAGGTTTCCGGTCAAGATGTATCCGGACAAGATGGGCGGTGTTGTCCCCCGAAGACAGCTGCACCAGGCACAGCCGGTCACGGTGATGGTTAAGGCCCATGGTTTCGGTGTCAATCGCAACGCTGTTGCCAAGACGGACATCTCCGGGAAGATCATGGTCGTGCACGATGATTGTTGACGCCGTGCTTTTCATCCTGATCTCCCGTTCTGTTAATCTTCCGTCAGGATCAATTCATACCACACGCGCAAGCCAAACAGCAACTCTTCTGCCCGCCGAAAATTCATGTTTTTCTGCAGGAATGATTTGCCTTGTGATTGTGGCCGCGCATGGATAAAGACTGCTTGAATTTCCATGCCCGAATGGGTCAGAATAGGCATAAGGTTATCTTCAGCTTTTCATCCGTGTTGTACTCTTCATCAAAAGTGATTTCGTCATGACTTCTCCGGCCAGTTCAGCAGATCTGTCAGATGCACGGCAGGATGGTATCCGTGACGCCTTGGGCATCCCCGCCATCAGCATTTTTTCCACCATGGTTGGATTTGCCGCCATCGCCAGGGAAGCGGGTTTCGGCATCGCTGAGACTCTGGCCACAACAATTCTTGTCTGGGGCATGCCCGGGCAGGTGGCGATGGCTTCGCTGCATATGGCAGGCGCTTCGGCTCTGGTGATATTCACGGCAGTGACCCTGGCCAATATGCGGATGCTGCTGATGACCATATCGGGGATTGAAATCATGGGGTTCCGGTATCACCCGATCCCTTTCTGGAAACGGTTGCTGCTGGTTCAGATGCTTGCCATCACCTCCTGGGTTCAGCTTGGTGCGGTGGAACATCGCTATACCCCCGCAACCCTGACGGCTTATTTCACCGGTCTTGGCGGGCTGATATTCTGCTCAGGAGTTCTCGGCACGGTCACCGGCTACGTGATGGCCGATCAGGTGCCGCAGGAAGTGTTGCGGGCAATACTTGTGATCACACCTCTCTATATTCTGATGATGGTGATCAATGCCCGGAGGATCCGCAATCGTCTGGCGGGGCTTGCCGGCGGAATTCTCTGTCCCGTGTTGTTTCCGCTGATTGGGGAATGGGCCATCCTTGCGGCCGGTGTTCTCGGCGGAACGCTGGTGATGCTCTGGCGCACGGCAGATGAGGGGGCGGGCAGATGACCGATCAGCTTTATCTCTGGTTTCTGGTTCTGATCGCTTTTGCCGGCACATTCATCTGGCGTTTTCTCGGCGTTGTGATCGGTGATCGTATTCCGCAGGAAAGCCGGTGGTCGCAGTGGATCAATGGTGTTGCCTACGCCATGGTCGCCGGGGTGATGATGCTGATTGTCGTTTTCCCGAGCGGGCTTGTGGCGACAACCGAACTGACCTGGCGGCTGGCGGCTCTGATCGCCGCTCTTGGCGTTATGCTCTGGCGGGGAAACATGATTATGGCGGTGGCAGCAGGGCTGATTTCTTTTATACTGGCATCATTCTTTGGCATTTAGGGCTTTTCTTGCGTGGTGATTACAATATATCTTTGAGACAGTCAGGGCATCTGGAATAGAATTATGGAAGCAGACGACATCATTGATACGTTAGGATTGAAGGCACATCCCGAAGGTGGCTGGTATCTGGAAACAGTTTCCACCGTTTCCCCGGACGGCTCACGTGGCGATATTTCGGTAATCTATTTTCTTCTCAAGCAGGGTGAAACCGCGCATTGGCATCGCATCAAGGATGCCGATGAAGTCTGGTCATGGCACGCAGGTTCTGTTTTGTCCCTTTACGTCAGGGATGGTGACGGTCCCGTGCAGACCCATTATCTCGGGATGGATATCGGCCGGGGCCAGCGCCCGCAGCTCATTATCCCCCGGGGCTCGTGGCAGGCCGCGTCAAGCCAGTCAGGCTGGGTTCTGGCCAGCAATATTGTGGCGCCTGCGTTTGATTTCAAATCGCTGGAGCTGGCACCGGCCGGGTTTGAGCCGGGCTTCGGCATCTGATTCTCCCTGAAATTTCATCCTCCGGTCAGCCGATAAACCTGTTCTTGTACTGGCGGAAAAATTTCTCGAAATGACATCGGATAAGGATTGACATTCGTACCAATTTTAATGAGATTGATAATCATTCTCAATTCAATGACGGGCACACACTCATGAAAAATATCCTTCGGTTGATGATGACTGTTTTCATGGCAGCAGGGTTTATGGCAACAGGCGGGGTATATGCCGCCAATGCCGGAACACTGAATATCTATTCCTACCGCACGCCTCAGTTGCTGGAACCATTGCTTGCGGCCTATACGAAAAAGACAGGGACAGAATTCAACGTCGTTCATGCGCCGAAAGGACTGGCCCAGCGTCTTCAGTCGGAAGGGACGTCTTCCCCGGCAGATGTGGTGCTGACCAGCGATGTGTCGCGTATCACCGAACTGGCTGATCTTGATTTGCTGGCCCCGGTGTCCTCACCGGTTATTGAGGGGAATGTGCCGGCATATCTGCGTGACCCCCGGGGCCGCTGGATTGCGCTTTCGATCCGGGCCCGAGTCCTTGCGGTATCAGAGAATCGCGTTGCCCCGGGCAGCATCACCCGGATCGAGGATCTTGCGGATGAGAAATGGAAAGGAAAAATCTGCTCCCGCAAGGGAAGCCATGTCTATAATCGGGCGTTACTCGCATCACTGATTGCCCATCATGGCGAAGCGCAGGCCGAAGAATGGGCACGCGGTCTTGTCCGTAACCTTGCCCGGAAGCCGCAAGGCAATGACCGGGCGCAGGCCAAGGCCATTTTTGCCGGTGAATGTGATGTGGCGCTTATGAACACCTATTATTACGGCAACATGAAATTCAACACAACAAACCCGGAACAGCAGGATTGGGCGAAAGATATCCGGCTCGTGTTTCTCAATCAGGATGACCGCGGCCAGCATATCAACATTACCGGCGGGGGAATTGTGCGGACATCTCCTCGTGCAGAAGAAGCCAGGGCCTTTCTTGAATGGCTGACAGAAGATGAAGCGCAGCAGATCTATGCCAGCGTCAATTTCGAATACCCCGTCAATCCTGATGTGCCGGTGGACGGAGAAGTCGCATCATGGGGGAGTTTCAGGGCCGATACACTGCCTGTTCAGAAGCTTTCAGAATATTCCCGTGCCGCCCAGATGATCATAAACCGGACCGGGTGGTAGTCATCTTTCCGTGATGTAATTTATAACGACTTGTGCCATATTCTGAGCCGGACATGCTTCAGGCAATTTTCTGGTGTTTCGGTAATGATAAGTGCGGCACGATCAAGAATGCGCTGGAAGCATTTCCTTCCATGGATATTCCTGTCGGTGATGGGTGTCAGCTGGGGGCTGTCCTTTTCACTCGGCAAGATCGCCGTGGAAAGTGGCGGGGCCCCATTGGGGATTGCGCTTTTTCAGGCCATGTTTTCCGCAATTATTCTGCTGGTGATAACACTGGTGCGCCGCAAACCCATCCTTGAATTGCGTGAACATCTTGGCCTGATTACCATCATCGGGGTTCTGGGTTCGGTCTTGCCCGGCTCGCTTTTCTACTATTCGGCGTCCCATGTTCAGGCAGGGGTTCTCTCGATTACTATCGCGCTCATACCGCTGATGACCTACGGGGCTTCGGTTCCCCTCGGGATGGAAAAGTTTTCCGTGAAAAGATTTGCCGGGCTGTTATGCGGTATTGTCGCCATCGCGCTGATTGCCCTGCCGCAGAACAGCCTGCCTGATCGTGCGGCGATACCGTGGATCCTCCTGGCATGCGTCAGTTCACTCAGCTATTCCGGAGAAAATCTGGTGCTGGCGGCACGATCCGTGACCCGTATCGGCCCCATCCGCATGTCCATGGGCATGAACGTGATGGCATCCCTGATGCTGTTCCCGATCGCCAGCTGGAACGACAGTCTTCTTGTCTTCAGCTATCCCTTCGGCAGTATGGAATACTCGGTGATCGGCCTTTCCCTGATCTCGGTGGTGGCCTACACCATGTTTGTCATGTCGGTGGGGATGTTCGGCCCGGTATTTGCCAGCCAGACAGGATACCTTGTCACGCTGTCGGGTGTGTTCTGGGGGATGTATATTTTTGATGAAACCCATTCCTATTGGGTCTGGATGGCGCTCGGCCTGATGATGATCGGCCTTACCCTGGTCACCCCGCAGAACAGTGAGGAAACGGATACCGCATAGTCCGTTCCCTCAGATATGGCTCAGTTCATCTGCTTTCCGCCGGATGAATAGGTAACAGGGAACCAGTCTTCACGAAGCTTTTCCCCGTCGGTCATGCCATGCCCCGGAAAAGGCGGTGAGGTGCGTCCGGGCCGGGTGACGTATCTTGCGTCATCGCCGAGAAAACGAAGCGACAATGCCCGCCTGCGTGCGGCGTTCATATTGCCCCGTGCCCCGTGGACACATTTGAAATGAAACGCGACCGCATCACCGGGCTCAAGCTCCCATTCCAGCACGTTGTAATTGTCAGGGTTCTGGTCCGGGTCCGGAACAGGCAGATACTCGTCTTCCCCGGCATAGAAGGCATCTTCGTTCAGCCAACGTACCGGCAGGACCATTTTCTCCCAGCGATGCGAGCCTGCAATCATCCGCAGGGTTGAATCCCGTACCGGATCAACAGGTATCCAGAAACTCAGGTTCTGTTCACCATCAACGAAATAATAGGGCGCGTCCTGATGCCAGGGGGTCGGCTTTGACGTGCCGGGCTCTTTTACCAGCACGTGATCGTGAAAAATCTGCGCTGATGTCGACTGCATGAGCTCCGCTGCGGCCTGCGCGGCAGGTGACTGACGAATGACTTTCTCAAATGCCGGGATGCGTTGCCAGTTGCAGTAATCATCAAAAAACCGGCCACTGTCACCATCTTTGGTGTTTTCCGCCGCGTATTCGCCGGGTTCGGCCATGTTTTGCTCAATACCTTCGCCGATCACCTCCACCCAGTCCCTGAAAAGACCGGGAAGGTGTACGGCCCCGTCGGCCTGAAAACGTGCAATCTGTTCCGGTGTGATCATGGTCATGGGATGCGTAAGGCTCATGTTGTTGACTGGACATTATCTGGATTAACATTATGGTAAGATCATTACTGAAAACAACGTGAAAATTTAATTCCATGAGCCATCGCCCCCTCCCTGAGACATCTCCGCGTCTGCGCCGGTGCCTGCTTGCCGTTCCCGCTTCATCCATGAAAATGATGACCAAGGCCGCAACCACCGATGCCGACGCTGTTTTTCTTGATCTGGAAGACGCGGTCGCTGCTGGTGAAAAGGTGTCCGCACGCAAGACAGCCGTTACCGCGCTTAAGGAAATAGACTGGTCCGGCGCGGGCAAGACAATCTCGCTCCGGGTCAACGGTCTTGATACGAGCTGGACGTATCGTGACCTTGTCGATGTGCTCGAAGCGGCGGGGGACAGGATTGATACCGTGATCCTGCCCAAGGTTGGCGGGCCGGAAGATATTTACGCCGTTGATAGCCTGATCACCCAGATCTCCAATTCCATGGGCTTTGCGCCGCCCGCCCTCGAAGCACTGATTGAGACAGCCGCGGGTGCGGCCAATCTCGAAACCATCGCCCGCTATAATCGTGATATCGGGAAACACAGGCTGGAGGCGCTTCATTTCGGCGCCGGGGATTTCGCCGCCAGTATTCAGGCAAGAACGGTGGATATCGGCGGCCTCAACCCCGATTATCCGGGCGATCAGTTTCATGCTGTCCTCTCGCGCATTGTTGTCACCTGCCGTGCCAACGGGCTTGTTCCTATGGACAGCGCGTTCGGCGATTTCGGGGATCCGGAAGGGTACACCGCCGCGGCCAGACGTGCCTCAAGCCTCGGAATGACAGGGAAATGGGCCATTCATCCCTCGCAAATACCTCTGGCAAATGCCGTGTTTTCGCCGGGTGAAGAAGAGGTCAGACGCGCGAAGGGTATCCTTGAAGCGCTTGATCTTGCGGCATCCGAAGGAAAGGGTGCGGCCGCCTATGAAGGCCGGATGATCGATGCCGCCAATGAGCGCATGGCCAGGTCCGTGCTGGCTATCCATGATAAGATCATCGCCCGGTAGAACAAGATCACATCAAAAGGAGATAGTGATGTCCAAACCGCGTATTCTGCTTACACGCCGCTGGCCTGAAATGTCAGAACGTGAGCTTCGGGATAATTTCGATGTGACCTTCGATGCGGGTGACACCCCTCTTTCCCCTGATGCGCTGGTCGCGGCCATGCGGGACCATGACGGTATCGCCTGTACCGTGACCGACCGCCTGGATGCGGATGTTCTTGAGGCCGCAAGCACCGGCCAGTGCCGCATCATCGCCAATTTCGGTGTTGGCGTTAACCATATTGATGTTGCGGCAGCGACACGCCATGGAATGGTGGTGACAAACACCCCCGGGGTGCTCACCGATGCCACCGCCGATATCGCCCTTACGCTGATGCTCATGACCGCCCGGCGGGCAGGTGAGGGGGAACGTGAACTCCGCACCGGCAACTGGGCCGGCTGGAGACCAACGCATCTCCTTGGACGTGAGCTGACAGGCAAGACCCTCGGCATCATCGGGATGGGCCGGATCGGCCGGGCAACGGCGCAACGTGCTGCCCTTGGTTTTGGCATGAAAATTGTGTTCTACAACCGGTCTCGCCTCGATGATACCGGCCCGTTTGAGGCAACACAGCTGCCCACCGTCAGGGATGTCTGCGCTGCGGCGGATATCATCAGCCTGCATTGCCCGGGGGGTGAAGAAACCTGGCATATCCTCAATGCTGAAGCCATGGCAGCGATGAAACCCGATGCGCTGGTTATCAACACGGCCCGGGGGGATGTGATTGATGAGGAAGCCCTGGCGGAGGCGCTGGAAGAAGGCCGTATCGGCGGCGCCGGGCTTGATGTCTTTCAGGGGGAGCCGGTGATCAACCCGCGCCTGCTGGCGGCGCCGAATACGGTGCTGTTGCCACATCTCGGCTCGGCAACGCTGGAAACACGTAACGCCATGGGGATGACGGTTGTGCGTAATCTCAGCGCGTTTTTTGCGGGCCGGGACGTGCCTGACCCGGTGACATGACCATAGCCGGATTAAAGCTACGCGCCGAAGCCGCCTTTGCCGCCGCCCTTGAGGCGGCATCCCCCGCCCGGGCACTCGCACCGGCGATCTCTTCTCTTGATACCGCGCCGACATTTATCGTCGGGATCGGAAAGGCGGCTGTTGCCATGGCGGAAGCCTGCCGGAATGCAGGCATTTCCGCGCCGGGATTTCTGGTCACAAACAAAGAAAACGCAAAGCCCGTCCCCGGGTTTGATCTGTTCATCGGCGGTCATCCCGTGCCCGATGAAGGGAGCATGAAAGGGGCGGAGGCGATCATGGCCCGGCTTTCTGATCTGAAGGAGGAGGATCACCTTCTGGTGTTGTTGAGCGGCGGCGGCTCGGCACTGATGGCCTCGCCCATGCCGGGGCTGACCCTTGAGCACAAGATCAGGCTTAATCAGGCTCTCTTGGCCAGCGGTCTTGATATCCACGCCATGAATGCCGTGCGGCGATTGTTCTCACGCGTTAAGGGCGGGCGCCTTGCGGCCTGCGCGGCACCTGCGCGGGTGACCCAGTGGGCGCTTTCTGATGTGCCGGGCGATGCTCTTATCTCCATTGCCAGCGGCCCCTTCGCGGCAGAAACCACATCTCATGAGGCAACCCTCCGTTATCTTGCCGCTTCAGGCCTTCTCGGGGAGGCCTGGGTTCAGGACACCCTGGCAAAACTCAATACGGGCGAGCTTGAAATGCCGCTTCTTCCCGGTGATCCCCGGCTTGACCGGGTTCACACCTCTGTCCTTGCCAGCAACAGGATCTGTATTGACGCGGCACAGGCCGCGCTTGGTCCCGCCGCCGTCGAATTGCCTGAACTTACAGGCGAAGCATCCCTCATGGGGGAAAAGCTTGCTGACGTGCTCCTTGAGACGAAAGGTCCTTTGGTCGGGGCCGGAGGCGGTGAGACGGTTGTCAGCCTGCATGGAAACCATGGTCTTGGCGGCAGATCACAGGAAGTTGCGCTTTCTTTTCTTGCCGCCATGGCCGGGAAGGACAGTCAGCGGGAATGGGTCTGCCTTGCCGCCGGAACCGATGGCAGGGACGGGCCTACCGATGCCGCAGGCGGATGCGTGACCAGTGAGATGATCAGGCATGGCGATGCGGCGCGTGCCGCCCTGAAAGCGCATGACGCTTATCCCTGCCTTGATGCCATGGGCGGTTTGCTTAAATGTCCTCCCACGGGCACCAATCTGGCTGATCTGGTGATCGTGCTTGCTGCGCCTGATCCCGGCTAGGCCCGGAATTTTCCTCTGGAACGTTTGAGGCGTTTGATTTATATCCACCACATTGATGGAAAGGATCCCACCATGACCGATAGTCTCAAGCATCTCGGCAAGCCCAGCGTCATGCCGCAAAGCCCTGAAGACGCCGAACTTGATCGTGTGCCCAATCCGCATCCCGACACATTTTTTGTGGCGCGGTTTACCCAGCCGGAATTTACGTCTCTCTGCCCGGTGACCGCCCAGCCTGACTTTGCCCATCTGGTGATTGATTACGTGCCGGATCAATGGATGGTCGAAAGCAAGTCGTTGAAACTCTATTTCAATTCCTTCCGCAACCATCAGGCTTTTCACGAAGCCTGTACCGTTGATATCGGCAAGACACTGGCTGATCTGCTCAAGCCCCACTGGCTCAGGATTGGCGGATACTGGTATCCCCGCGGCGGTATGCCTATTGATGTTTTCTGGCAATATGGCACTCAGCCCGAAGGAGTCTGGGTACCGGATACGGGTGTGGCCGGCTATCGCGGGCGCGGCTAGGTTTAAACCTTTCGCCCTGTCACGGCTATAGCGTGTTGAGTGCCCGCTCAAAGACCGTTTTGTCAACATTGCCGCCGGAGGCCACGATCACGCTGGTCTTGCCTCTGATCTCCACCTTGCCGGAAAGAGCGGCGGCAAGCGCCACCGCACCACCCGGTTCAACCACCAGTTTGAATTCCGCCCAGGCAAATGCCATGGCGGCCAGCACCTCCTCATCGCTTACCGCAACGCCATGGCTGACATGATCGCGGTTGATGGCAAAGGTCAGCTCCCCCGGGATGGGGGTTACGATAGCATCGCAGATTGTCTGCGCCCCCGGCACATTGGCAACGCGTTCCCCGGCATCGATGGATCGCCTGAAATCATCAAATCCCTCAGGCTCGGCGGCAATGATCTCCATCTTGGGGTGATGCTCGTGGATTCCTAAGCAAAGACCTGAAAGCAACCCCCCGCCGCCCGTGCAGCAGATCAGTTGATCTGCGGTCACTTCCCTCGCATCAAGCTGGTGGGCGATCTCAATGCCGATGGTGCCCTGACCGGCAATCACCGGGGCAAAATCATAGGGCGGAATGATAGCGGCGTCATGCTCCCGGGCCAGCGCCTGGCCTATCTCTTCGCGGCTTTCGGTATATCGGTCATAGGTCACAACCTCACCGCCGAGCTCCGCCGTGCCTGCCTTTTTGGTTTCAGGTGCATCTTCCGGCATCACGATCACGGATTTGAGGCCACGTGCCGTTGCCGCGGCTGCAACCGCCTGGGCGTGGTTTCCTGACGACCACGCCACCACGGCTCTTGTGTTTTCATCAAGCATGGCAACGGCATTGGCGGCGCCGCGGAATTTGAATGATCCGGTGCGCTGGAGAGGCTCCGCCTTGATCAGCAGCATGCCGTCAAGACGGGCATTGACCCGTGGCGAGGTCAGGAGAGGTGTAACAACAGCCTGCCGCGCGATACGGTCACGGGCGGCGGCAACATCGGAATAGGTTGGCAGATGCATCTGGTTCTGTCCCCTGCATGATATGATGGCTCCTGCATGAAATGAAAGTCTAGGCGCACGGATCTGCGCTGGCAACGTGCTTTATCCCGAAACCTTGCGCTTTTGAGCATGGCCAAGAATGGCTTGAAGAACAGCGCAACTGGGCCTATGCTCCGGCACATGAATATCTCATAACTGGAGAAGTATCATGATGACTGGTGATGCCCGATTTGGCGGCTCTTGCGTAGCCCTGATCACGCCGTTCCTTGCGGATGGCAGCCTGGATGAGGCCGGGTTCCGAAAACTGGTCAACTGGCAGATTGCCGAAGGTACCAGAGGGCTTATCCCTGTTGGCACAACTGGTGAGTCGCCGACGCTGAGCCATGATGAACATAAAAAAGTCGTGGAAATCTGTATCGAGGAAGCCGCTGGCCGGGCACAGGTCATTGCCGGCGCCGGGTCCAATTCCACCCATGAAGCGGTTGATTTCGCAACCCACGCGGCCAATGCCGGGGCAGATGCCGTTCTTGTCGTCACCCCGTATTACAACAAGCCAACCCAGGAAGGGCTGAAGCATCACTATTTAACGATTGCTGATGCGATCTCCGTTCCGGTGATCATTTATGATATTCCGGGCCGTTCCGTGGTGGCCATGTCCAACGACACGATGGCCGAACTGGCCGGGCATTCCAACATCGAAGGGGTAAAGGATTCCTCGCAGGATTTGTCGCGCCCGACCCATCTTTTGAACCGCATCGGGCCCGGGTTTTCACAGCTTTCGGGTGAAGATGGCACGGCACTGGCCTATCGCGCGGCAGGTGGCCATGGCTGTATTTCGGTTACGGCAAATATCGCCCCCCGTCTTCTGGCTGAAATGCACGCAGCATGGGATCAGGGCAATATTGCCCGGGCGCAGGAGCTGAATGCACTTCTGATGCCGCTTCATGAAGCGATGTTCTGCGAATCCAGCCCCGGCCCGGTCAAATACGCCGCCAGCCTGATGGGCATGTGCGGTGCCGGTCTCCGCGCGCCGCTTGTGGATATTTCCGACACATCCAAAGCCCGGGTTGAAGCCGCGTTGCGGCATGTCGGGATACTGTCCTGAATAAGGCAAGGGAGGTCGTGCCATGGCTGGCATAATCTCAACCGGTCGGGTTGCTGAAAATCGCAAGGCACGGCATGAATATGAGATAACGGAGACCATCGAGGCAGGTATTGTTCTGCTCGGCAGTGAGGTCAAATCCCTGCGTCGCGGCCGCGCCAGCATCGCTGAATCCTATGCCGGTGAAGATAATGGCCGGATAGTGCTGATCAACGCCAATATCCCTGTCTACGAAGCCTCACGCGATAACCATGAGCCCAAGCGAAAGCGCCCGCTTCTTCTGCACCGTAAAGAAAATGACCGCCTGCTCGGACTGATGAACAAGGACGGGATGACACTTATCCCGCTGACCATCTATTTCAACGACAGAGGCATCGCCAAACTGAGCCTTGGCATCGCCAAAGGGCGCAAGAAACAGGATAAGCGTGAGGCGATCAAGAAAAGAGACTGGGACCGCCAGAAAGCCCGAATACTCAAAAACTACTGATGGATTTACGTGTTGAGGCCCGCCGCCGCTGTTGCTTTACGGAAAACATCACGGAACATCTCTGTTGTCAGCCGTCCGGTCTGGGTGTTGTAGCGGGAACAATGATAAGAGGCGATAAGCCGGAGGCCGCCCGGAAGATCATGTTCTCTTGCATGGCCAAAAGGGTAATCCGCCTCCCGCAACCCCAGCGCCTTGAGAGCTGAAGTGTGACCAATTCGCCCGAGGGTGATGATCACCCTGATCTCCTTCATGGCGGCGATATCTTCGATCAGAAACTGCCGGCAGGTATTGATCTCAGCACCTGTGGGTTTGTTCTGCGGCGGCACACAACGAACCGCGTTGACGATGCGGATGGCGTTGAGCTCCACCCCGTCGTCAGCCCGCCTGTCGTACTTTCCCGTACTCAGGGAAAACTCATCCAGCATCTGATAGAGAAGATCACCGGCAAAATCCCCGGTAAAGGGACGTCCCGTTCGGTTGGCTCCCCGCATTCCCGGGGCAAGACCAATCACCATGATGGGCGCATCCAGCGGCCCGTATCCATTGACCGGTGCGTTATGCCATTCCGGGTTTGCATTCCGGGCCTCATCCAGAAATTCGGCCAGTCTCGGACATAACCGGCAGGAAGCATCTCGTCTTGGTGGTCGGGTGGTCATATCAGAGTGGACGTAGGAAAAAAGCCGGCCGGCAGGCGGCATCAATACTGTCGGCGCCGGTCATCCAGCACTTCGGCTTCGTTGTAATCGTCGTCGTCAGCATCGTCATCATTATTATAATCATTGTCACGGGGCGGACGGCTGATCAGGTCACGCAGATCGTTGGCATCAATAAATTCATCGGACTGGCGCCGCAATGTATCCGCCATCAGGGGAGGACGTGTCTGAACGGTTGACACGACGGTCACGCGGATACCCTGATCCTGCACTTCTTTGAGAAGGCGGCAGAAATCACCATCACCTGAAAAAAGCACGGCATGATCGATATGCGGGGACAGTTTCAGCATATCAAGCGCAAGTTCCATATCCATATTGCCCTTGATGCGCTTGCGGCCGGTTTCGTTATCCGTGAATTCACGTGTCTGTTTGGTCACCAGCGTATAGCCGTTGTAATCAAGCCAGTCGGAAAGTTTCCGGATAGGTGCGTAATCGGCGCCGTCGGGAAGTGCTGTATAATAATAGGCACGGACCAGCCGTCCGGTATTTTTAAGGAGTGTCAGCAGTTTTTCGTAATCCACCTCAAAGCCGAGGGATTTGGTGGTGGCGTGAAAGTTTGAACCGTCTATAAAAGCGGCAAAGCGGTCATTCTTCTGTATGGAAAACATCAGTCGTCGGTTTCTTTTCTGAAAAGAGTTGTCATAAGTTTATGTAAGGGTGGTTGTATCTGGTTTTATTTAGAGATTTTTTTAATACTTTGAAAAAGGATTTGAAGTATACAAACAACCCTATGAAAGAAATATTAACATTAGTGTCATGATAAATAAAGATAAAACAATTCTGCATTCCCGCATCTTCCTTGGCATTGGCGCAAATCTCACGCCGGACGGTTTTGCCGGCCCGCGTGAAGGCTGTCTTGCCGCCATTGAAAGCCTGGCAGAAGACGCAATCGAGGTGGTCGCGGTATCGCCGTGGTACAAGACCGCGCCCGTGCCGGCCTCTGACCAGCCATGGTTTCAGAATGCGGTGGTTGAGATCGCAACCGATATGGCACCGGAAACCCTGCTTTCGGTGCTCCATGACCGTGAGGCCAGGTTTGGCCGCGTGCGCATGATGCGAAACGAAGCCCGTGTGCTGGATATTGATATTCTTGATTTCAAAGGGGAAGTCAGGCATGGCAACCTTGTCCTGCCTCACCCGAGACTCCATGAACGTGCCTTTGTCCTGATCCCGCTTGCCGATCTTGCCCCGGATTGGCGGCACCCCCGGACAGGAGAACTTATAGATCAGCTGATCCGTGATCTTGATCCGCAGCAGGTGGCGGTCAGGGCGTAAACGAAAAGACAGGCGTCCCGCCTCAGTGAAATTTGCGCCGTCCGGTATATCACGTATCTCCATCAGCCTCTTGTTTTTTTATGCGATAGGGGGTATATCCCCTAAGTTGCCGGGTAATACCGCAATCACAATTTCACTCATGCTGGAGAGAGATCATGGCCCGTGTCACGGTTGAAGACTGTATTGAAAAAATTTCCAACCGGTTTGATCTGGTGCTGACAGCAGCCCAGCGTGCGCGTGGGATATCTTCGGGTGATCCGCTGACCATTGATCGCGACAACGACAAAAACCCGGTCGTTGCCTTACGCGAAATCGCCGATGAGACGATTTCCATTGATGATGTCAATAACGACCTTATCAGCAGTCTCCAGCGTCAGAAAATCCGTGAAGAAGAGCAATCCGCCCTTGATGAGGCTGCCAGCCTTGCCCAGGACGACATGGCGGCATTCAACAGTGATTTCGGTGCTGATGCCATGGATTCCGACGGCATGCAGATCCCCGGGGATGAGATGGCCTCATCGTCAGGTGATGACGGCTCTTTCGCGGATGAAGGCTCCTTCGCCGATGAAGGTGAAGCCGCCGACACCACCGAAGGTTTCTGATCTCCCGGAACAAGCATGAAATCCATGAAAACCACTTCCGGATCAGATAAAAATCTGCGATTCTGGAGCGGTCATGCTTGTTGAAACCGCAAAACATCTGACCGACCGCATCCGGGCCTACAATCCCGGCGTTGATGAAACGCTGCTTTGTCATGCCTATGACTTTGCTGAAAAGGCACATCGCGGCCAGGTCAGGGCTTCGGGTGAGCCATATTTCACCCATCCGCTTGAGGTTGCGCATATCCTGGCGGATATGCACCTTGATCAGGCCACCATCGTAACCGCGCTTCTGCATGACGTGGTGGAGGATACGGGCGTGTCGCTGACCCAGATCAGGGATCAGTTTACCGATGAAATTGCCCAGCTTGTGGATGGCGTCACCAAACTGACCCGGATTGAAATGCAGTCCGATAACCGGCAGGCGGAAAATTTCCGCAAACTGGTTCTGGCGATGAGCGAAGATATCCGTGTGCTTCTGGTCAAACTGGCTGACCGCACCCATAACATGCGCACGATTGACTATATCCCCCGGGCGGAAAAGCGCGAACGTATCGCCCAGGAAACCCTGTCCATTTTTGCCCCGCTGGCGGAACGGATCGGGATGACTCATTTCCAGCATGAGCTTGAAGACCGGGCCTTTGCGGTGCTCAACGGCCAGATGCGGACATCGATCATCTCCCGGCTTGATTACCTTACCTCCAAATCCGAGGATATGATCAGCCGTATTTGCCATGAGCTGAGCACAACCCTCTCCGAAGAAGGGCTGGAAAGCACGATATCCGGGCGCCATAAGACCGCCTATTCCATCTGGCGTAAAATGCAGCGGAAAAAGGTCAGTAGTATGGAAGAGCTTTCCGATATCATGGCGTTTCGGATTATCGTTCCTGATGAGGCGGACTGCTATGTTGCTCTCGGCGTTCTTCACCGCCACTATCCGATGGTGATGGGGCGTTTCAAGGATTATATCTCAACCCCGAAACGCAATCGGTATCGTTCACTGCATACGGGCATCATCGGGCCGCTGAAAAAAAAGATCGAACTTCAGATACGGACCCCTGAAATGCACGACGTGGCCGAACGTGGCGTTGCGGCCCATTGGAGCTATAAAGCGGATGGTCAGTCTGTCCGCCGCAATGAGGTGGATCAGCTGAAATGGCTCAGTGATCTTGTTCAGGTGCTGGAAAATACCGTCTCACCGGATGAATTTCTTGAACATACCCAGATGGAAATGTACGCCGATCAGGTGTTCTGTTTCACCCCCAAAGGTGCATTGATTGGCCTGCCGAAGGGCGCAACAGCGGTGGATTTTGCCTATGCCGTGCATTCGGATGTCGGCAATACCTGTGTCGGGGTCAAGATCAACGGCAAGATACGCCAGCTTGCCACGGTTCTGGACAATGGCGATCAGGTTGAAATTCTGACGTCCAAGAACGCCACCCCCAAACCGGAATGGGAGAATTTTGTTCTTACCGGGCGGGCAAAATCAGCGGTGCGCCGGTTCATGCGGGTTGAACGGCAGAAGGAATTTGCCCAGATCGGCAAAGCGCTGGTGTTAAAGGTGTTCCGGCAGGCCAAGAAAAAACTCAACGAAGATCAGCTTGTCCCCTGTCTTGCGCATTTCAGTCTTCGCAGCGACGATGAGCTGTACGCACGTGTGGGCGAGGGGCTCATCAAGCCCGAAGATGTGTTACGTTATTTCCATCCCCGGCTCAAAATAAAGGAAAACAAGAAGGACGGTGGATCCGTCAAGGCACCGTCACTTAATATCAAGGGTCTCATTCCGGGAATGGCTGTCCATCATGGCCGGTGCTGTCATCCTCTGCCGGGGGAAAGAATTGTCGGCATTGTCACCACGGGCAAGGGCATTACCGTGCACCGCATGGATTGCCAGCATCTTGAAAACTTTCACCATATGCCTGAACTTTGGGTGGATATTGAATGGGAAAGCGACACACCGAACGTCGTCACCGCACGTGTTGAGGCGGTTATCTCGAATGAACCCGGGAGTCTGGCGGCGGTCTGCACCCTCATCAGCGAACATGGCGGCAATATAACCAATATCCAGCTTGTTTCGCGGAATATGGATTTCTTCACTTTTGTCACCGATATCGAAGTCAGTGATTTCAGGCATATGACCGCCATCGTTGCGGCCATGCGTGCCAACCCGTTCATTGAATCTGTTGAAAGAGCGAAAACCTGATGCTGTTCCGACGTCGGTCCTCCAACAGATGGGCAAGGTTACAGGCGTTCTTCTGGCCTGAAAAAGGCTTCTGGCGCGGCTGGATCTATCTTCTGTTCAGGATACTCAGGCTCCGGTCATCGGATTATTCGCTGTCGGCAGGTTTCGCCTGTGGTGTGTTCGCGTCATTCACCCCGCTGATCGGGGCACATTTCTTTCTGGCGGCGGCGCTGGCATGGGCGATCCGCGGCAATATCATCATGTCGATGATTGGCACCGCCATCGGCAATCCCTGGACCTTTCCTCTGATCTGGACACTGATCTATCTTGTCGGCACCATGATCATGGGCGTTGAACCTGAAACCCATGATCTTTCTGATCTCAGTTATCAGGTGTTCATGGATGCGCCCGGAACGGTGTTCTTTTCCATGATGGTGGGCGGGGCTGTTGCCGGCTTTATCGCGGCGCTGATCTTCTTTATGCTGGGGTATATATTCGCAGGTAAAATCAGGGCCTGGCTGATTAAGCTCAAATGGCAGAGATTGCGGAAAAAACAACGCGGGAGAGAACATCATGACAGCTAAAGATACGGCCAGCAGCCGTGATGCCGGGGCGCCGGGGTATCTGCGGCTTGGCGTCAATGTTGATCACGTGGCCACTATCCGTAATGCGCGGGGCGGCGCACATCCTGATCCGGTGACAGCGGCGCTCATCGCATCCCGGGCCGGGGCAGACGGGATCACCGCGCATCTTCGTGAAGACCGCCGCCATATCCGTGACGACGATATCACCCGCATCAGGGAAGCCATCGACAAACCTCTTAATTTTGAGATGGCGGCAACGGCGGAAATGCTGGAAATTGCCCTGCGTCACCGTCCCAATGCGGCCTGTATCGTCCCGGAAAAGAGGGAAGAGATCACCACCGAAGGGGGGCTTGACGTGGCAGGGCAGAAAGACCGGCTCCGTGACATGGTCAGCGCTCTGCGTGAGGCTAAGATACGTGTCTCCCTCTTCATTGAGGCGGATTTCAGGCAACTGGATGCCGCCGCCGGACTAGGTGCGGATATCGTGGAAATACATACCGGCCGGTATTGCGAGGAAACCGGGTCAGCACGGCAGGATGAACTCGAGCGTATCAGAAAAGGGGTCATTCATGCCCATGGGCTGGGCCTTGAATGTCATGCCGGGCACGGGCTCGGATATGAAACGGTGGGGCCGGTTGCCGCCATTCCCGAACTGGTGGAGCTCAATATCGGCCATTTTCTGATCGGTGAGGCGGTGATGAACGGGCTTGAACATGCGGTTCGTGCCATGCGGGCACATATGGATCAGGCCAGGTATCAGGCCTCCTCCACAACATGATCTGCGGTATTGGCACAGATCTGGTTGAAATCAGGCGGATTGAGGCATCTCTTGCTAAATTCGGTGATCGTTTCATCCGCCGCATCTTCACCGAAGATGAACAAGCGGCCGCCCGGAAGAGATCAGATCCCGCACGATTCTATGCAATGCGATTTGCCGCAAAGGAAGCGGCATGGAAAGCCTTGTCTCCCGGCCGTAAGCGCGGTGTCAGCTGGGTTGATCTTGAGGTTACGTCTCAATCTGACGGAAAACCTCATCTGGTGTTTCATGGCGCGGCGCTCGAAATATTTCACCAAAAAACCGGCACCAAGGGGCAGATTGATCTTTCGCTCAGCGATGATGGCGGAATGGCTCTTGCTTTTGTGGTGCTTTCTGCGTCATAACAACCCTTTCCCTGACCGAGTTGAACATGAAGTCTGAAAACAAAAAAGAAAATTCTTTCCTCGAATTTTTCAAGACGGTTGTCTGGGCCATTGCCATTGCCCTTATTTTCCGGTCTTTTCTCTTTGAGCCGTTCAGTATCCCGTCGGGGTCCATGATACCGACCCTCAAAGTCGGTGATTATCTTTTTGTGTCTAAATATTCCTACGGCTATTCCCGGTATTCCTTTCCTTTCGGTATCATCCCGTTTTCCGGGCGTCTCTTGAAAAGTGAGCCACAACGGGGCGATGTGATCGTCTTCCGCAAACCCGGAGATGAAAACGTTGACTATATCAAGAGGCTTGTCGGTCTCCCGGGCGATGAGATTTTTGTCCAGGAAGGCATACTCCATATTAACGGCGCCCCGGTTACCCGGAGGCTTGAGGCTGATATGCCGGGTGAGCGCGGCCCGTTGAATCGTCCCTCCGTCATTTATACGGAAACCTTCCCCGAAGGACATGAACACCTTATTCAGGAATACAGCGATAACGACCGGATGGATAACACACCGCCGCGCCTCGTGCCGGAGGGGCATTATTTCTTTATGGGTGATAACCGCGACAATTCTCGCGACAGTCGCGCCGAAATAGGTTTTGTGCCGGCTGAAAATCTTGTTGGCCGCGCGGAATTCCTGTTTTTTTCCCATAACGGCCGGGCCGGTCTTTTTGAAATCTGGAAATGGCCGTCGGCCATCCGCTTCAGTCGCATAGGGATGAGCATTGACTGATCAGGGCATGTCGTCACATCTTTTAATGGAAAGGCTGGGCTATCAGTTCACGAACGAAACCCTGCTTGATGAAGCGCTCACCCATCCGAGTTTCATGACAAACAGGTCTGATATCACCAATAACCAGCGGCTTGAATTTCTCGGCGACCGGGTGATCGGGCTGGTGATTGCCGATGCGCTTTTTACGGCCATGTCATCGGAGCGCGAAGGGCAGTTGACCCGGCGGTATGCGGATTGCGTGGAAAACAGCCGCCTTGCCAGCATTGCCCGTGATCTTGATATCGGACGGTTTCTCAGAACCCAGCCCAATACCAGTCTTGCCGAAACCGACAAAGTGCTTGCCGATGCGCTTGAGGCGGTGATCGGGGCGGTCTGGCGTGACGGCGGGATGGATGCGGCAAGGCGCGTGATCACCGCGATCTGGGGTGATATGATTACGGGCGGGGCTACGGTTGCCAAAGACAACAAAACACGGCTACAGGAATACGCCCTTGATCACAAACTCGGCTTGCCGAAATATGCCATTATCGGTCGCAAGGGGCCGGATCATGAGCCGACATTCACCGTGTCCGTTACTCTCGGTGATGAGGCTCTTGTCGCCTCGGGAATGTCGAAAAGAAGCGCAGAACAAAAGGCCGCTGCACTGATGCTGGAGAAAATCACATGAGCCGTGCTGGTTTTGTATCCTTGATCGGCCCGCCGAATGCGGGAAAATCCACCCTCATGAACAGGCTGGTCGGGCATAAGGTTTCTATCGTCACCCCCAAGGTGCAGACAACACGTGCCCGCATCCGCGGTATTGCCATGCACGATGATGCGCAAATCATCTTTATCGACACGCCGGGTATCTTCAAGCCGAAACGGCGGCTTGATCGTGCCATGGTGAGCGCCGCCTGGCAGGGGGCAAGCGACAGTGATGTGGTGGTGCTGGTGCATGACTGTGCCCGCTCTCGTCTTGATGAAGACACATCCCGTATCCTTGACGGGCTTGCTGAAAGCAAAACCGAAGCCGTGCTGGTGCTCAACAAGATTGACCTCATAAGCCCGGAACGTTTGCTTGAGCGGGCCGCTGAAATGTCCGCACGTTTTGAATTTTCCAGGGTGTTCATGGTTTCAGCCGAAAAAGGTCGTGGCACCGATGATTTTCTGGGCTGGCTTGCCGGGCAGATGCCCGAAGGCCCGTATCTTTATGACCCGGAGGATTTATCTGATCTGCCTCTCCGCTTGCTGGCGGCTGAAATCCTTCGCGAGAAGCTTTTTCTCAATCTCCATGAAGAACTGCCCTATCAGCTCACGGTTGAGCCGGAAAGCTGGGTTGAACGTGAAGATGGCAGTGCCGAAGTCCGGTGTTCGATCTATGTCAGCCGCGAAGGGCACCGGGGCATCATTCTCGGGCGTGGCGGCAAGACACTTGGTCGTATTGGTCGTCAGGCACGTGAGGAACTCGAAGAGGTGCTTGACCGGCGTGTCCATCTCTTCACCCATGTCAAATACCGCAAGGACTGGATGAATGATCCTGCCCGTTACCGGGACTGGGATCTGGATTTCAACGCCTGACCGATGCCGGAATGGGATGACACGGCATTGATCCTGTCGGTGCGGCCACATGGGGAATCGTCCAGTATTGTCAACCTGCTGACGCGCCATCACGGCCGGCATGCGGGCCTGGTCCGGGGAGGGCAATCCCGGAGCAATCGCGGCACCCTCCAGCCCGGAAATCTGGTTGAGGCAACATGGCGGGCGAGACTGGCGGAACACTTGGGAAGCATCACGCTTGAAATTGCCCGTGCCAATGCCTCCACGGTTCTCGATCAGCCGCTGTGTCTTGCCGGCCTTGCCTCAGCCTGTGCGATTCTCGAAGGATGCCTGCCTGAGCGCGAGCCGCATCAGGGTGTCTTTGATGCGACAACTGCTCTTATTGATCTGATTACCGGCGAAGAAGATGCTGAGATCTGGCTTGCGGCATATATCCGGTGGGAGATCGCGATGCTTGATGTCGCGGGCTATGCCCTTGATTTGAGCCGATGCAGCGTTACCGGCGAGAGAGAAGGACTGGCTTATGTAAGCCCCCGGACGGGTGTTGCCGTGACTGAACATGCGGCAGGCTTGCACAAACCTAGACTTCTTTTATTGCCGCGGTTTCTGGGGGGCATGCCCGCTGACCGGGAAGACCGGTCTCTGGAAGATGACCTTCTTGACGGATTGCGTCTGACGCGGCATTTTCTTGAGCGTAAGGTCTTCGGCCTGCATCATCTTCCCCTGCCAGCGGCAAGAGAGCGCTTGTCAGATCTTGTTCAACACAGGTTTGCCTGATACGCAGAAAATCTGTATTGGGTAGGGAATAATCAAAAAAGGGCACAGGCCATCTGTTCGTGATGAAAGCAGCCAGTCATGAGTGATACATCCACAGGTTTTATCAAAGCGGAATTTGCCGAAGCGCTGAGCCAGCGGTATCTGGCCTATGCGCTGTCCACGATCACCTCACGTTCCCTTCCTGATGTCAGGGACGGGTTGAAACCTGTTCACCGTCGCCTTCTCTTCGCCATGCGTCAGCTCAAACTTGACCCGGATCAGGGGTACAAGAAATCGGCACGTGTGGTCGGTGATGTCATGGGTAAGTTCCATCCCCATGGTGATGCTGCGATCTATGATGCCATGGTCAGGCTGGCGCAGGATTTCGCGATGCGGTATCCGCTGGTCGACGGGCAGGGGAATTTCGGCAATATTGACGGCGATAACGCCGCCGCCATGCGATACACCGAAGCCCGCATGTCTGATGTCGCGCGTCTCCTGCTGGAAGGCATAGACGAGAACGCGGTTGATTTCCGCCCCACCTATGACGGCGAAAGCGATGAGCCGGTCATCCTTCCGGCGGCTTTCCCGAACCTTCTGGCCAACGGGGCCCAGGGGATTGCTGTCGGCATGGCCACGTCGATTCCCCCGCATAATATCATCGAACTGTGTGATGCGTTGCTTCATCTGGTGAAAACACCCGGCGCCACCCATGAGAAAATCGCAAGCTACGTCAAAGGACCTGATTTCCCGACGGGAGGTGTGCTGGTCGAAGATCCGGTTTCCATTGCCGAAGCGTACCAGACCGGGCGGGGGTCTTTCCGCGTGCGGGCGGAATGGGACGTCGAAAAAGAAAAGGGTGGCGGCTGGCGGATTATCATCACCGCTATTCCCTATCAGGTGCAGAAATCGCGCCTGATTGAAAAAATGGCAGATCTGCTGCAGGCGAAAAAACTTCCTGTTCTGGCGGATATCCGGGATGAATCCGCCGAAGACCTTCGCCTTGTGCTGGAGCCGAAATCACGTCGGCTTGATCCGGCCATGGTGATGGAAAGCCTTTTCCGGCTGACAGATCTTGAAACGAAAGTGCCGCTTAATCTTAACGTGCTGGATTCAAAGGGCACGCCGGGGGTCATGTCGCTGCGGGATGCGCTTCTGGAATGGATTGACCACAGGCTTGTGGTGCTCCGGCGGCGCTCGCAGCACCGGCTTGACCGGATCGGCCACCGGCTTGATGTGCTTGGCGGCTATCTTGTCGTCTATCTCAATCTCGATGAGGTGATAGCCATTATCCGTGAGGAGGATCACCCGAAACCCCGCCTGATGGAACGCTTCGGGCTCAATGAAAATCAGGCCAACGCCATCCTCGATATGCGCCTCAGATCGCTCCGCCGGCTTGAGGAAATGGAAATCCGTGAAGAACGCGACCGTCTCAATGCGGAGCAGGAAACGCTGACCTCTCTTCTTGCCGATGAAGACGCCCAGCGCCATTCCGTTGCCGAAGATATCAGGGGGCTTAAAGCTGCCTTTGCCAAAACAGACACAAGAAAGACCCGGCTTGATACCCTGCCGGTCATCGAAGGCGACCCGCTTGAAATACTGGTGGAAAAGGAGGCGGTGACCGTTGTCTGTTCCGCCAAGGGCTGGATACGGGCAATCAAGGGGCATCTTGCTGCCGATGCGGAAGTCAAATTCAAGGAAGGGGACGGACCGGCTTTCATGGTTCATGCTGAAACCACCGACCGGATTGTGGTTGCGGCGGATAACGGGCGGTTCTACACCCTGAACGTTGATCGTCTCCCCGGCGGGCGAGGCTTTGGTGAGCCGGTTTCGCTTATGGTGGAGCTTGGCCCGGATACGAGTATCATCAATATTCTTCCGGCACGTGCGGGGCAGTTGCTTGTGGCTTCAGATACAGGTCACGGGTTTATCACCGATATCGAAAGCGTCACGGCACAGACCCGGAACGGCAGGCAGGTCATGACCCTTACCGGTGGTGCCCGGGCCTTGGTGGCGCGCCGTGTTGATGGCGATATGGTTGCGACGGTCGGCACGAACCGCAAGATGCTTGTCTTCCCGCTTGCTGAACTGCCTGAGATGGGGCGTGGCCGGGGGGTGATCCTTCAGCGTTTCCGTGAAGGATCGCTTGCCGATGCACGGACTTTTTCAGGTGAGGAAGGGCTTTCCTGGATCCAGTCCGGCGGGCGTATCCGCACCGAAAAGGATACCGCAACATGGCTCGGCAAGCGTGGCGGGGCAGGGCGTGTCGCCCCGACCGGTTTTCCGAGACCTGCCAGATTTACCTGATCTCAGATCGTGAGCTGTGTCCATCTGCCCGCGACCAGAACTTCGGCGGGGGAAAATCTCGCCTTGTAGGACATTTTTTGCGACGCCGCGATGTAATATCCGAGATAGAGATAAGCCAGCCCCATTTCATAGGCGAGGGCCGCGCAGTCCAGCACCATGAACGTGCCGGGCGACCGGTGGGTTTCGGCAGGATCAAAAAAACTGTAGACAGCGCTCAGCCCGTCCTGCTGAAGATCAACAAGGATGGCACAGATCAGCCTGCCTTTGGCCCGGTATTCGACCAGAACGGTATCTATCGGGCTTGAGGTGATCATGGCTTCGTAACTGTCTTCATCCATATCAGCCATCTGGCCATCCGCATGACGCGAAGACAGATAGTTCCGGAACATCTCATAATGATCGTCCCTGCTGAAATTGGGCAGGATAACGCGCTCAAGATCATTGTTGCGCGCAAGGACACGTTTCTGGTTGCGGCTTAATTTCAGCGCGCCATCTTTGCCGTTTCCGGCGGCAACACGGATAGGCAGACATTCCTGACATCCCTTGCAGACAGGCTTGTAGACCCAGTTTTCCACGCGCCGGAATCCGGCCTTTGCCAGAACATCATGTTTCTGCGGATGGCGGCTCAGATCCGTTGCCAGACGTTGTTCCGTCCGGCCGTCAAGATAGGGGCAGGAAGAGGGTCGGGTGATCTGGAATTCTATCGGGTCACTGAAGATGAGATTGCGGAACTGATTCATCTGCTAGGCGCCAATTTTCACGTTATATTTCTGCATTTCAGATCTGTGTTTCGGTATCGGACAGAACGGTAACCCGGAAGTTGCGCTTTTCAAGTGCCAGAATGATTTCCTGCACATGGTCACTTCCCCTTGTTTCAACAACGGCATCAATCTTCGCAAGTTTAGCCGGAACATCATGAAACATCCGCTGATGAAAGATTTCAACGATATTTCCCTTGCATTCACCGATGGCCGTGGCAATCGATGCCAGCATTCCCGGCTCATCGCTGATATCAATCCTGAGGCGGGCGATTCTTCCGTCCTTGGCCATCGAGCGTGTCAGTACACCAGCCAGCAGTCTCGGATCGATGTTACCGCCGCAGATCACCACCCCGCATTTCTGACCGGCAAAAGCCTCCCTGTGCTGAAGCAGGGCGGCAACACCTGCGGCCCCGGCACCTTCGGCAATGATGCGCTGATGTTCAACAAGGGTGCTGACAGCCCGTTCAATATGGTCTTCATCCACGAGCAGGATTTCATCAACCAGCTCTTCAACGACGGGTTTGGTAAGGTCACCCGGATGCTTGACGGCAATACCTTCGGCGATGGTCTCGCCGCCGGCGGTGGAGCTTGCCCCGGATATCATCTCCGACATTGTGGGCCATAAAGCCGCTTCAACGCCGACAAGCCGGATATCCGGGTTGATATCCTTTGCGATGGTGGCAATGCCTGCCATCAGCCCGCCGCCGCCGATCGGGACAATGATAGTCTCAAGATCAGGCGCATCTTCCAGCATCTCAAGTCCGACCGAACCCTGGCCGGTGGCCACATCATAATCGTTATAGGGATGAACAAGGGTCATGCCGCGTTCGCTGATGATCTCCCTGACCTTGCCTTCACATTCATTGAGATTCCGTCCTTCGAGGACAACTTCCGCTCCCCAGGCACGGGTCCGGTTGATCTTGGCAAAAGGTGTCTGCGCGGGCATCACGATGACCGCCGGTATTCCCATCCTGTGGGCATGATAGGCAACCGCCTGGGCATGATTTCCTGCCGACATGGTGATCACGCCCCGCTTTTTCTCATCTTCGGTGAGGTTTTGCATCTTGATGAAGGCGCCGCGTGCCTTGAACGACGATGTATGCTGGAGATTCTCAAGCTTAAGATGGAGGTCCAGCCCCGTCAGCAACGAGAGCCCGGGGGCGGCAACAAGAGGGGTGCGGATGATATGCCCTGCCATGGATGCATGGGCATTGCGGATATTCTGGGGGGTGAGTGTCATGGGTTTTATTTCCGGGTCAGTCGTTTAAACGCTGGGCCATTTCCTTTGCGTGATAGGTCAGTATCCCGCGGCATCCGGCCCGGCGGAAGGACATCAGGGCTTCAGCAATGATCCGGTCACGATCAAGCCCGCCGGCCGCAGCCGCCGCTTCGATCATGGCATATTCACCGCTGACCTGATAGGCAAAGACAGGGACGTTGAAACGCTGGCTTGCCCGCTGGATGATATCCAGATACGGCATTCCGGGCTTGACCATGACAAAATCCGCCCCTTCCTGGATATCAAGTTCAATTTCCCGCATCGCTTCATCGCTGTTGGCCGGATCCATCTGATAGGTATCCTTGCCGACATTGCCCGCGGTCTTTCCTGCGCCCACCGCATCACGGAACGGGCCGTAAAAGGCAGAGGCGTATTTTGCGGCATAGGACATGATCAGCACGTTGTCATGCCCGTGGGCATCAAGCATTTTGCGGATAGCACCAATTCTGCCATCCATCATATCGGATGGGGCGATGATGCTGGCCCCGGCCTGCGCCTGGACCAGCGCTTGCTCCGTGAGGATGGCGACAGTTTCGTCATTGGCAACCATCCCGTCTCTGATAACGCCGTCATGGCCGTGGGTTGTGAAAGGGTCAAGCGCCACATCCGTGATGATGCCGATTTCCGGCACCGCATCACGGACAGCCCTGACGGCACGGCAGACAAGATTATCCGGGTTTCGTGCGGTGGTCCCGTCCTCATCCTTGTCGGCTTGGTCGATACGGGGGAAAATGGCAATGGCAGGGATGCCCAGATCATAGGCCTGTTTGGCCTCACGGGCCAGATCAGCGATACTGTGCCTGAAGACACCAGGCAGGGTTTCAACCGCTTCAGGTTTGCCGTCACCTTCCCGGACAAATACCGGCCAGATCAGATCAGCCGGTGTCAGCAGATGTTCCCGCACCAGACGTCGTGACCAGTCCTGCAGGCGCGGACGCCTTAAGCGGGTGGACGGGAACTGCCCCGAATGTGTGATGATCGTCTCCATGGCCGTATATTTGCATATCCTTTTCAGAAGATGCAAACAGGAAAATATCCACGGCTGAAGGCATCTTGACGCGCTGGTCTGCTCTTTGCATGGAAGGCTAAATAAAGTATAGGATGGCTATGACTGAAACCACGACAATACCAGCCTCCCATGTGATCATTGATCAGCAGGATTCCACGGGGAGGATCATCCTCTCCCGGCCTGAGGCTCTCAATGCCGTATCTAGGGAAATGTGCGAGATTATCATCAAAGCCCTTCTCGCCTGGGCAGATGATGCTACGGTTGACCGGGTGCTGATCACGGCGGTGCCGGGAAGGGCGTTCTGTGCCGGTGGTGATGTCCGTTCGATCATCCCGCTTATCGAAGAAAACCCCGCATATGGCGATGATTATTTCGCAACCGAATACACCCTTGATGTGCTTATAACGGCCTGTCCCAAGCCGGTTATCACGATTGCAAACGGTCTGACCATGGGGGGAGGGGCCGGGCTTCTGGTCAATGCGGCCTATCCTGTTGTGACGGATGCCATTGATTTTTCCATGCCTGAAACAGCCATCGGCCTGTTTCCCGACGTGGCGGCATCGCTTTTCTATCGCAGGCCTCCCGGAGCGGTCGGCACATTTCTCGGCATGACCGGTTGGCGGATTGGCGCCGGGGATATGATCGCGCTCGGGATTGTGCCCCATGCGGTTTCTGCCGGTGCGGAAGATGATCTCGTTTCAGCGCTGATATCGTGCCCGGCAGACAACATCCCCGAAACTCTGGCTGAGTTTCACATCACGCCGCCGGAAAGCCCTGTTGCAGATGCGGCGGGGTGGATCAATGATCATTTCAGCAAGCCGGATCCTCTTTCCATCCGGGCCAGCCTTGAAGGGGATGATCATCCTTTTGCCGAACGGGCGCGGCAGGCGCTTGATACGCGATGCCCCCTTTCCATCGCACTGACGCACCGGTTGCTGACCGATCCCGCATTGCGGGCAGAAAACGTTGTCGATGCCATCCGTCTTGATTACCGTCTCGCCTGCCAGATGCTGAGGCATCCTGATTTCATTTCCGGTGTCCGGGCTGTCCTGATTGACAAACACCATCAACCCGTCTGGCAGCCTGCGTCACTCGATGGCGTGACCAATGCGATGCTTGACGCTATAGTTACCCCTGAAAACAGCCCCCAACTTCCCCTCCCTGAAAGGGT
>CAZOLR010000002.1:0-128980 GCA_964580905.1 uncultured Hyphomicrobiales bacterium
CGCCGGAAGAAACCGAGCGTGTTACCGGTGTTCCGGGCTCGCAGCTTCGCCGTGTTGCTCAACTGATGGCCAATAACCGTCCGGGTACCTTCATCTGGTGCATGGGTGGCACACAGCATACGAACGGGAACAACAACACCCGCGCGTATTGTGCGCTTCAGCTGGCACTTGGCAACATGGGCGTTGCCGGTGGTGGCGCCAACATCTTCCGTGGCCATGACAACGTGCAGGGCGCGACCGACTTCTGCGTGCTGTCCCATTCACTGCCGGGCTATTATGGCCTGAGCGCAGGGGCTTGGAAGCACTGGTCACGTGTCTGGGGTGAAGATTTCGACTGGATCAAGGGGCGTTTTGCCGTCATCAAAGACAAGGATGGCAAGGACAAGAACCTGATGAATTCGAGTGGTATTCCGGTTTCCCGCTGGATTGATGGCGTTCTTGAAAACAAGGACAATATTGATCAGCCGGATAATCTCCGCGCGATGGTGTTCTGGGGTCATGCCCCGAACTCTCAGACCCGGATGAAGGAAATGAAAACCGCGATGGAAAAGCTGGATCTGATGGTGGTCATCGATCCATACCCGACCGTCTCGGCCGTTCTTTCCGACCGGACAGATGGCGTCTACCTGTTGCCGGCAACAACACAGTTTGAAACCTATGGTTCTGTGACCGCATCAAACCGTTCGTTGCAGTGGCGTGAAAAGGTGATTGAGCCGTCCTTCGACTCACTGCCTGACCACACGATCATCTACAAGTTCGCCAAGAAACTGGGCTTCGCTGACCGCATGTTCCGCAACATTGCTGTCACTGATGACGAGCCATTGATCGAAGATGTCACGCGTGAATTCAACAAAGGTATGTGGACCATCGGATATACCGGCCAGTCGCCGGAACGTATGAAGGCCCATATGAAATATCAGCATACTTTTGACCGGACCACGTTGCAGGCTGTTGGCGGCCCGCTTGACGGTGAATATTACGGTCTTCCCTGGCCTTGCTGGGGAACGGCGGAAATGGGGCATCCGGGCACACCGTTGCTCTATGACACCAACAAGCCGGTTGCTGAAGGCGGATTGTGCTTCCGTGCCCGTTTCGGGGTTGAACACGAAGGCAACAACCTGTTGGCCGAAGGTTCGTATCCGGTGGGGTCTGAAATCAAGGACGGCTATCCGGAATTCACCATGGGCATGCTCAAGAAACTGGGCTGGGATGGTGATCTTACGGCGGATGAACGTGCGGCTATCGATGCGGTTGCCGGTGACAAGACCAACTGGAAAGTTGATCTTTCCGGCGGGATTCAGCGTGTTGCCATCAAGCATGGTTGCGCCCCGTTCGGTAACGCAAAGGCGCGGGTGAAGGTCTGGACATTCCCTGACCCGATTCCACTGCATCGTGAACCACTTTACACGAGCCGCCGTGACCTGGTTGCCGATTACCCAACCTACAGTGACCGGAAACTCTATCGTCTTCCGACCATGTATGAGTCGATCCAGAAGAACGATTATTCAAAAGAGTTCCCGATCATTCTCACATCCGGCCGTCTGGTCGAATATGAGGGTGGGGGCGATGAAACACGGTCCAACCCATGGCTTGCCGAGCTTCAGCAGGACATGTTTGTTGAGGTCAACCCACGCGATGCCAACTCCCTTGATATCAGGGATGGGGATATGGTCTGGGTGAATACACCTGAAGGTGCACGGATCAAGGTGATGGCTATGGTCACCGAACGTGTTGCCAAGGGTGTGGCCTTCCTGCCGTTCCACTATGGTGGTCATCTCGAAGGCAAAGACCTCAGGTCCAAGTATCCGGAAGGGTCTGACCCTTACGTACTTGGGGAATCCGCTAACACTGCCATGACATATGGCTATGACTCAGTGACGCTGATGCAGGAAACCAAGTGTTCCCTCTGCAACATTGAGCGAGCTTAAGGGAGGATAATATGGCACGTATGAAGTTCCTCTGTGACGCTGAACGTTGCATCGAATGTAATGCCTGCGTTACGGCTTGTAAGAACGAGCATGAAGTTCCATGGGGTATCAACCGACGCCGAGTCGTGACCATCCAGGATGGTAAGCCGGGTGAAAGGTCGATTTCCGTGGCGTGCATGCATTGTTCTGATGCTCCATGTATGGCTGTATGCCCGGTCGACTGTTTTTATCAGACTGATCAGGGTGTTGTCCTGCACTCCAAGGATCTGTGTATCGGATGTGGCTATTGCTTCTATGCATGCCCGTTTGGTGCGCCGCAGTATCCACAGGCAGGCAATTATGGCTCACGTGGCAAAATGGACAAATGCACCTTCTGTGCCGGTGGCCCGGAAGATGACATGTCTGAGAGCGAGTTCCAGAAATATGGCCGCAACCGTCTGGCTGAGGGCAAACTGCCGATCTGTGCAGAAATGTGCTCCACCAAGGCGTTGCTTGCCGGAGATGGCGACCAGGTGTCCAACATCTTCCGGGAGCGTGTTGTAGCCCGGGGCTTTGGTTCCGGTGCCTGGGGATGGGGTACAGCCTATTCCATCAAAGGCTCCTGATCTGACTAAAACTTAAGGCAGAACTCTGAAAAGGGTTCTGCCTTTTTTCGAACTTTAACCTCGTGAATTCAATTTCATCTGCAATAATGCTGAAAGTTGAAACCATGCGTTATGTTTTTCATCTTCTTCTTATGTCGGGCCTGATAATGACCATGGCTGCGGGAGTTTCCGGGTGCCGCAAGGAAGAACAAAACCGAATTCTTTCCTATGAAAAGGGCACGTATCTGGGCACACCTGACCGAAAGTTGCCGGAACAGATAGTAAGCAAGCTCGAACAACGCAGCCGACTGCAAAGTTATTATTAAGCCCGGGAGGATCATATTATGCTACTCAAAAAGCTAAGTTTCCTGTGCCTGATGCTGGTAATGGTCGCCGGAGTGTTCACCTTCACACCGGAGGCCGCGGCACAGACAGCAGGCGAAGTTCCCGGTGAGACACTGGGCGTAAACTCAGATGCGGATCTCTGGCGTTATATTCGTGAGGGCAATGCCGGTAATGCGGCGGTGAAGAACGAACTTGCCAAGATCATGATACAATCCGAAGGCGATAACTGGCGCGCGGTCCGTAACGGCCCGGTTTCCGTATATGGCGCCTCGGCAGTGATAGGGATTATTGTTCTCCTGGCAGTGTTTTATGCCTGGCGTGGAAAGATCACTATCGATAAAGGAGCATCCGGCCGAACAATAGAACGCTTTGCCGCGCTTGACCGTTTTGCCCATTGGCTGATGGCAGGATCATTTGTCATTCTGGCAATCACCGGGCTGAACCTCCTTTATGGACGGTATGTCCTGCTTCCGGTTATAGGGCCGGAAGCCTTCAGTGCGTTTACCACCGCGGGTAAATATGCCCATAATTATCTTGCTTTCGCTTTCATGGCTGGTCTTGCGCTTTCGTTCTTTCGCTGGGTGCGGGACAACGTGCCGTCAAAGGTGGATATCGAATGGCTCAAACAGGGTGGTGGCATCTTTGTGAAAGGCATGCATCCACCGGCAAAAAAATTTAACGCCGGACAGAAAATCATTTTCTGGGCGGTGATGATTGGTGGTCTTTCCGTCAGCATGTCAGGCATTGCGCTGATGTTCCCTTATGAAACAGCAATGTTTGCCAAAACCTTTGGCATATTGAATGGTCTTGGGTTTGATCTGCCGACAAATCTGACGCCACTGCAGGAACAGCAGCTCAATCAGGTCTGGCATGGTATTGTATCTCTTGTGCTGATCACGATGATAATCGCCCATATCTATATCGGTTCTGTCGGTATGGAAGGAGCTATTGATGCAATGTATTCAGGCCAGGTAGATGAAAACTGGGCGAAAGAGCATCACGGCCTCTGGGTTGAAGAGATGAAAGGCACGAAGAAAACCAAGCCGGGTCCAGCGGAATAAAGGCCGGGATCTCTATGTTGAGGCGTCTGTTACATGTTCTCAGGCCCGGGGTGATCTCTGGACTGAGCTTATGTGCAGGCGCCTTCTTCTGTCTTGCAACACCAGCTTCGGCGATTGATACCTACACAGCGCATGGTGGCCCCATCAAGGGCATGACGCTTGGTGCAAATCAGCACTATATGGCAACCGCAAGTTTCGATTATTCCACCGTTGTGTGGTCTGTTTCCGGGATGAAGGAGATTGCCACGCTCATCGGTCATGATGCTGCGGTCAATGTTGCTGAATTTTCACCTGATGGCCGGTGGCTTGCCACGGGTGGGGATGACCATCAGATACTCCTATGGCGGGTTGATGAGATTGAATCTCAACCCGGAAAACAGGACCCGCTAATCCTGAGAGGTCATAAAGGTAAGATTGTCGATCTGAATTTCAGTTCTGACGGCTCACGGCTTGCCAGCGCAAGCTGGGATGGGAGCATAGGCATCTGGGATCTTGAAATGCCAGATAAATCCAAGTTTATCACCGGACATGACGGCCCGGTAAACGCCGTTGAATTTTCGAATGATGGCAAACACATTTTCAGTGCGGGGTATGACGGGCACATCCGTTATTGGAAGCTGGATAATGGCGAGTTTCTGCGCAGTTACGTCCGAAATGGCTGGGGCGTTAATGTCATGAAGGTGCTGGAAGACCAAAATATGCTGGCTTACGGAACAACCGATGGGGCAATGAAGGTGATCGCCCTTGACACAAGGGAGGACCTCCTGAGTCTCGGGGAGGACAGGGCACCTGTGCTGTCGTTGCATCTCAATTCGGATACCGGCCAGATAGCTTTTGGCAATGCCAAGGGACGTGTCATGATTGTTGATACGGCAAGCTGGACACTGCTCAGGGATTTCCGTGCCGCGGAAGGGCCTGTATGGGGGCTTCTTCTGATGCCAGATGACGGATCACTCATGGTTGCGGGGCTGGATGACCACATCACCCGCTGGCGTATCAATGACTACCCGCCGGAATTTCTCTCGGAAGGTGCAGGAGAGAGACGGTTTCACCCGCCAAAAAATCTAAGTAATGGTGAGAGGCAGTTTGCACGCAAATGCAGTGTTTGTCATACGCTTGTGGCGGATGGTAAGCGCCGTGCCGGGCCAACCCTGTTCGGGGTGTTTGGTCGCCGCGCCGGCAGTCTTGACGGCTATCCTTATTCCGATGCGTTGATTAATTCCACCATTGTATGGAATGAGGAAACGATCGACGAGCTTTTCCGCGATGGACCTGATAAGGTTACACCCGGGACAAAAATGCCGATCCAGCGCATGAAACGTAAAGAAGATCGGGTGGATCTGATCAACTTTTTAAAGCAGGCGACGCTTCAACAGTAAGTCAAAAGAGGAGACTCACATGAATATGATCACAATCTCTAGCGTTGTTGCCATTGCTATTGCCGTGGTAGCATATGTTATTCTTACCAATTTGGGTGCGGATACCGCCAGTGTCTATTCAGGTGCGGCGGTGCGACTGAACTGACGGCAGGCTTCAGCAATCCTGTTTCCGGGAATAAAATATCCATATTGATCCGGCGCCGATGATGGGTTGGCCAGATATTTTGCTCGTTCAATGATCTGGGCTGGATTGGCTGCTCTGTCTTCAGCCATAAGGCAGGCAAACAGGCCGACCAGGCGCGGCAGGGCAAAACTGGTGCCACTGACCGTCGGGCGTGGGGAAGAAATATAGGTTAGCGGCAGATTATCCCCTTCAACCCCGAAGTCAACCATACCCCCGCTGTTTGATCCTTCGCTTAATTCCCCGTTTGAAAGAACGGATGTAATTGTCACAAAATGCGGGGCTGTAAACGCCGCAGGATAGATCGGGGTATCATCAAGAGAGACGCCGTTGTTGCCCGCTGAAAAAACAAAAAGCAGCTCAGCATGATCAAGGGCGGCTTGCCGGAAAGATGCCCAGTCCTGCTTATCGGTGCTGCCCATCGGAATCATCACGATGCGGGCGCCGTTTTCGGCGGCCACTCTGACAACTTCGCCAAAGCGTGTCATATCAGGTCTGGGATAACGGTATGGAATGACCGCTACCGGCGCTCCTGTTCCGGCAAGAATATCCAGCACGAAAGAGCCGTGCTGGCGGGGGAAGAAAGGTGAGGCAGATGTGTCGGCATCAAAAGGAAAAGGATCATCATCCCAGAAGTCATAGCCGATCAGTGTGCTGTCAGGTCCGTATGCAAGGAAAGAGGCAAGTCCGGGGTTTGTGTAATTCACCCCGCTGTCGATATGCGCAACACGGATGAAACTTTCCCCGGTGGGGTTGGCTTTCGGAATTGGGGGATTGAATAAAAACACCTCGCCTGACGGATGGATGTCAAGTCTCTCGGCCCGGCCATCCGGATTATACGTAATGTGCCGGTGCCCGAGTTGGCGGCACTTGTCATCAAACTGAACAAAAGACTGCGGGCGGTCATAAAGATAATATTGAGACCGGAAGCTGATAAGCCCCCTGATATTTGTGGTCGCAATATCGAGGCGAAGTAAATGATCTCCGGGAAGACTGAAGTCAAGTTGGCGTAAATACAGCACCCCCCGGTGCTGTTCCCGTTTTTGCTTTATGTCGGCGCCGATACTTCTGGCCAGATCGGCTTCGTTCATATCGGGCTGATCCAGTAAGGATTGGCAAATGCCCAGGGCTTTGTCACTATGATCAGTGAAGCCGGTCTGTTGATTTGCCGGAAGCCGGCTTGCCAGAACAGGTGCAGCCCCGAGTGAGAGGAAACCCATGCAGAGAAGCGCATACAGAAAAATTGCCGGTATCTTGGTCATGGCAATAATACTAGGCCAGAGTTTATCCCCGTCCAAGGCAGATCATGGTCCCCTGACATGGCAGGAAGCGCATGAGGCGGTTGTTTCTGTCCTGCCCACATGGGAGGGGTTTAACAGGCCGGGTTTCGGAGCACCCCCCGGTGTTGCACCTGAAGGAAGTGGGGTGGTCATTGCTCAAAACGGTAATGATGCGTTCATCCTTACGGCCGCCCATGTTGTGAGCCGTGCGATTGAGGTGGCCGTTCGCTCCCATAATGGTGACTTCTCCGAGGCGGAAATAGTGGGTGTCGATGAAGCAAGAGACCTTGCATTGTTACGTGCCCGGATGCGGATTGAGCCAGTTCAGATAAATCCCGAAATGCCGGAGATTGGTACCCATGTCTGCGTGATTGCCAATGCCTTCGGGCTGGGGTTGAGCTTCTCCTGCGGAGTGGTTTCAGCAACAGGGCGCTCAGGTATAGGATTTAATGCGATTGAGGATTTCATCCAGACCGATGCTGCGGTCAATCCCGGGGCATCGGGGGGAGCGCTCGTGGACGCGGAAGGAAAACTTGTCGGCATGGTGGATGCCATCTTTACCAAGGAAGCCGATATTGATGCCGGCGTGAATTTTGCGGTATCCGCCCGGATGATTGCCGAAACCATCCTAGCCTGGCGGCAAAAGGGGATAATCTCTGGTCAGTAGGGCAGGTATTCCTTACGCCATTTCAATACAACATTGAATGAGATCGAGATGCGCGGCGCGTCGACCATATTGGGGTGGACGAAGTGATGCAGAAACGACGGCCATAAAAAGAGATCACCGGATCGTGGCAGTATCCGATGTTCGGGGTCAACCTGGCCATCACTTCGGATGGAATTCATATTAGCCTGAGGCCGCGGATCATAAAAGCTTATCGCCCCGGGATTGAGATCAGAACGAAAGGTTTCGGCACCGGCCTGATCCGGCATGGTGACATAATATGTTCCGCTCAGCCAGGAGTGGGGATGATTATGAAGATTATGATAATCCCCCTTCATATTGACGTTTGGCCAGGCCTGTACAGACCAGCTCATTTCATAATCAATGCCCAGCTCACGAGCATAATCCATGATGGCGCGGTCACAACACTGGCGCAGCCATTGCACCGCGGGGTGATCCCATTCGAAGAGGTTTCCGTCAAGATAACGGGCCGTCATATCATCGTGTTCAGTGTTGGCTGCCAGAACAAGATCAGCCAGTACCGGATTGGCGGAGTCATGCCCCGGCAGTTCAAGAGACATGAACTGCGTGGGCCAGAGTTTCTGAAACGAAGGTGTGCCTGCGGTGTTGCTCAAGGGTCATATCTCCGGCGCGTATGCTGGTTTGCATTGAATAACAGGTCCAGTCTAGAACAGCATCAACGGCAATCAAGAATTAAAATATAATTTCATAATTTATAAACTTAAAAAAATCATTTTCGAAAAAAGTAAAATTGTATATATTAATTAAATGGCTCAAAACAAAGAGGACATGTTGACCGTGCGGGTTTGGCGCGGCGCGGATGAGGGGGAATTCCAATCCTTTCGCGTTCCATCGCGTGAAAATCAAACTGTTCTTGATGTGGTAACGGAAATCCAACGACGACAGGATCCCGGCCTCAGTTATCGTTTTGCCTGCCGCGTCGGTGTGTGCGGGTCTTGTGCAATGACGGTCAATGGCCGCGCGCGCTGGACCTGCCGGACACATATTCGCAGTCTGTCGGGCGGCCCTATTACAATCGAGCCTCTGGCGAATATGCCGCGCATCAGGGATCTCGCCTGTGACATGACCGGGTTTTTTGATAAATGGGGCAAGGCAGGTAATGATTTCACCAGTGCCCGGAGCCGTCAGGATACACCGGCGCAGGTGGACCCTTTATCGCCGCAGCGAAAGCAGGCTGATGCGGCCATTGAATGTATCAACTGCGGGGTCTGTCATGCGTCCTGCGATGTTGTTAAATGGAACGATGAATATCTTGGGCCGGCGGCGCTGAACCGGGCCTGGTCTCTCGTCAATGATGAGCGTCACACCGAAAAAAAGACAACCCTTGAAGCGGCTCTCGGCCCCGGCGGGTGCAGCAATTGCCATAGTCAGGGAAACTGCATGGCGGCCTGTCCGGTGGGATTGAGCCCTACCCGAAGCATCGCCGGACTGAAAAAGATGAGCCTTCTTGCCATGATTGGTATTGAATGATGATGGAGGTACGTCTTTATATTCTCCAGCGGTTGAGTGCCGTTGTCATGGCACCGCTGGTCATCGTTCATCTTATGACCATTCTTTATGCTGTCCGGGGCGGGTTGAGCGCAGAAGAAATCCTTGCCCGGACCGAAGGCGTAACGATCTGGACTGTCTTCTACGGTATTTTTGTTCTGGCTGTATCTGTTCATGCTCCTTTGGGAATGCGGAAGATTCTTGTTGAATGGGCCGGGGTATCAAGGGCATGGGCCGGGAGACTTGCCCTTTTGTTTTTTGCCGGGCTGATTTTTGCTGGCGGTAGAGCAGTGTTTGCCGTGGCGGGGGTGCTGACATGATCCGCCGGACAGATACTCCCCGGCAAACCGCCGGCTATATTGCCTTTGCTCTGCATCGCCTTTCCGGTCTGGCGCTGGCGGTTTTCCTGCCATTTCATTTCCTTGTGCTCGGTCTGGCCATTGAAGGTGAGGCAAGGCTGAATGAAGTGCTCACCTGGACCGAACAGCCTCTCGTCAAGTTTGCGGAATGGGGGCTGGTTGTGCTGTTGACCTTACATCTGATCCTGGGTGTTCGTGTGCTTTTGCTGGAATGGGCTCCGTGGCAGGGGCATCTGCGTTCAGGCTGGATCAGCGGCGGCATCATCCTGGCGCTACTCACCGGCGCCGGATTTATTCTCGGAGTGATGTGATGCAGGTTGAGCGTCTGAAGACAGATATTCTGATTATCGGAACAGGAGGGGCTGGCCTTTTTGCGGCCTTGCACGCAAAGCAGGCCAATCCTGATCTGGATGTGACACTTGCTGTCAAGGGGTTGGTGGGGAAGTGCGGTTGCACAAGGATGGTCCAGGGGGGCTATAATGTCGCGCTTCAACCCGGGGACAGTATTGAACGTCATTTCATGGATACAATCGTCGGAGGCAAGTGGTTGCCGCGTCAGGATCTGGCGTGGAAACTCTGCGAAACCGCGGTGGAACGTGTTCAGGAACTTGAAAACGAAATCGGGTGTTTCTTTGACCGCAACCCTGACGGCACATTGCATCAGAAGGCTTTCGCCGGCCAGAGTTTCGACCGCACCGCACATAAAGCTGACCTTACCGGGATCGAGATTATCAACAGGCTGATGGAGAAAGTCTGGAAGGCTGAAGTTCGGCGACTTGAAGAGCATCGTGCCATCAGGCTTATTCCGGCAAAAGACGGCTCCGGCCTTGCCGGTGTCATGCTCATTGATATGCGCGAGGGTACGTACAGGTACGTCAGCGCGAAAGCCGTACTGATGGCAAGTGGTGCCGGTCCTTCGATGTATCGTTACCACACACCATCGGGTGACAAAACCTGCGACGGTGTAGCCATGATGCTGCAAAGCGGGCTGGCTTTCCGTGATATGGAGATGGTGCAGTTTCATCCGACAGGTCTGTTGGGTGGCCCGGACACACGAATGACGGGTACCGTGCTCGAAGAAGGTCTTCGCGGGGCAGGCGGGTATCTTCTGAACGGCGAAGGTGAGCGCTTTATGTCGGCTTATGATCCTTCAGGAGAGCGCGCAACGCGTGATATCGTAAGCCGGGGTATTTATCAGGAAATGCGTGAGGGCAGGACAACCCCTATGGGGGGCGTCTATATCAGTATGGCGCATCTGGGCCCGGAGAAGGTTGAAAAAGCATTTCCAGGTATGGTGAAAAGGTGCAGGGATTGCGGGTTTGACCTTGCTGCAGGCCGGGTCGAAGTTGTGCCTACTGCGCATTACATGATGGGAGGAGTTGAGTTTAATCTCGACACATCAACAGACATACAAGGGCTTTTTGCTGCCGGAGAAGACTGCGGCGGGGTGCATGGTGCCAATCGTCTTGGCGGCAATGGTGTTGCCAACTCGACGGTATTCGGCGGCATTGCCGGGGACAGCATGGCTGCCTTTGTCGAAGGGGTGACGCATCACCGTGATCCCGATGAAGCTGAAATAGACAGGGCTGTTGCTGAAGCTGAAATCCCGTTTGGTCTTTCCGGAGGAGATATCTTTGCTGCCCGTGACCGACTGTCTGAGATCATGTGGGATAACGTTGGAATTATCCGTACCCGCGCAGGCCTGGAACACGGGATAAGGGAGCTGGAAAATCTGGCCGGTGAGATTGAAACGATGGGCGTGCCGGACGGTAATCGTGCATTTAACCTGACCTGGCATGACTGGATCAATCTGCGTTCTCTTGTTCTGGCGTCACAGGTGATTGCCTGTTCGGCTCTGGCGCGGGAAGACAGCCGGGGTGCGCATTTCCGCGAAGATTATCCGGAGGCGGGTAATCTTGATGAAACCCGGTATACCCGGGTGAAACTGTCTGATGGAAAACTTTCCCTGACGATGGAAAAGGTTGATTTTTCCATTGTCCGGCCGGGGGAGAGTCTGATCGAAGGTGCCGCCGCCATCCCTTCGGGAAATGTAGCTGAGTAGGAACATGACAATACATACTGACATCATAGAAGAAGCCGCTTTCACCATCATGCAGAAGGCCGCCATTGATATCCCGGAAGACTATCTTGGCGGGATCAAGACGATGGCTGATAAAGAAGACGGTGATCTTTCGGCTTTTGTGCTCAGGGCCATGCTTGAAAATTATGAAGCCGCCAGTGAAGATCGCCGCCCTATGTGCGCTGATACCGGTCTTCCCAGATATTACGTCAAGGTTGGGGACAGGGCGAAGGTTGAAAGTTTTGTCGGGCTGGATCGCGGGTTGAGGGCCGCTACCGCACGGGCAACCCGTGATGTTCCGCTCAGGCCCAACCGGGTGCATCCGCTCTGGCGGACGGAGCATAACAACAATCTGGGCATAAATGCTCCGGAAGTGGAGTGGAGCTTTGAGCCGGATGCCGACTGGATTGATATTACAACTGTCCACAAGGGAGGCCTTTTTGGTAGCGATTACCGGATGCTTTTCCCGGGCGATGGCATCGATGGGATCAAGAGGTTTTTTCTCGACACCCTGATCGCCTTCGGAAAGCGTGGCCTTGCCTGCCAGCCGGCGATTGTCGGTGTTGGTATCGGTGGGTCAAAAGACACCTGCATGCAACTGGGAAAACAGGCAGCCTGCCTCAGGGTGGTTGGAGACAGGAACCCGGATAGCAAAATCGCTGCGCTCGAAGATGAGCTTATTGAGCTTGGCAATTCTATCGGCATGGGGGCTATGGGGTTTGTCGGCTCATCAATGGTGGTGGATTGCCATATTGAAGTTGGCTACACCCATACCGGCGGCATGCCGGTAAGTGTCCACACTTTTTGTCTGTCGTCACGGCGGGCAACGGCACGTATCCATGCCGATGGCACCATCGAATACAGGACAGACCCTATGTGGTTCACTCCTTATATGCGTCGGGAGGGCATAGAATGACTTCAGGAAAGCTGACAACACATGTCCTTGATTTGCCGGCGCGTCCTGAGGATATAGCAAAGCTCAGGCCTGGTGATATCGCGTATCTCAACGGAATTGTCTACACTGCACGAGAAGGCGTGTATACCCGGATAATCGGGGGAGGTGAAGACTTACCCGTTAAGGATCTGGCTTCGGTTAGCAATGCTAATTTCCATTGTTCGCCCGCCGCGGCCCCTGATGGTAAGGGCGGGTACTCCATTGGCGGGGTGACAGCGACGGCGTCCTTCCGGTTTTCAAAATGGATGGCAGACTGGCTTGATCTTACCGGCACAAAACTGGTGATTGGCAAAGGCGGGATGCCTCTGGCGGATTACAAGGACATTCTCGCGCCGCGGGGAGCGGTATATCTTACGACAGTCGGATATGGCACTGGTGCCTTGCTTGGCCGGGGCGTGAAAGGGGTGAAAGCCGTGCATTGGCTGGATCAGCTTGGTATCGCTCAGGCGATGTGGATGTTCGAGGTTGAGAAATTCGGACCATTCATCGTCGACAGCGACCTTGAAGGTAATTCGCTTTTCGCCCAGCAAGGTGAAATGATCAATTCAAAACTGGCTTCGCTCTACGATGGGCTCAAGCCTCCTGCCCTGCACCGGTATGGTGAAACCGATGATCGTAAAGATGAACTGATGTAACCATGCCGGATATCAAAACTCTTGAAACATTTCGATCTGTCGTCAACCACGGCAGTTTCAATGCTGCGGCAGAAGAGTTGGGTATATCGGTCAGTACGGTCAGTTTGCAGATGCGAAATCTTGAGAGTTTTGCCGGTATGCTCCTGTTTGATCGTGGGCGCAAGCCACTGCCACTGACACGTGACGGTCTTGCCTATCTTGACCGGGTAGATGCGGTCCTGAAATCATGGTCTGAATTGAAACCCAAAAATGCCGGGAATTTCGCAGAGGGCCATCTTCATATCGGGACAGTTCATACGGCACTTGCCGGGGTGATGCCTCTGGCGCTCAAATCTATCCATGCCCGTTTCCCAAAGCTCAACGTGACTATCACGCCGGGGCTCAGCCATGAGCTTGAGGCCCTGATGCTGGCAGGGCAGATGGATTGCGCCTATCTCAGCCTTCCGGATCAGCCCGTAGGTGGATTGGAATACCGGCCTTTATTGTCCGAGTCGCTGGTGGTGATTGCGCATGCTGATCACGCCCGGGGGCAGGCGATCGAATGCCTCAGGCAGGGGCCATATATCAGGTTTAATCCAAAAGCCAGGGTGGGTGCACTGATTGAGCAAGCGCTTAGGCGGCAGAACATGAAACTGTCATCAGGGATGGAGATCGACACACTTGATGGCGTGATTGCGCTGGTGGAAAATGGACTTGGTGTTTCTGTTATCCCGCTTTTGAGCGCGGAACGGCTGCCGGCTGTGATCAGGGTTCTCGATCTTGATGCTGATGCAGAGCGTCACCTTGGGCTTGCTTTTCCTAAAGTGGGTCGACAGCTTCATCGTATTGAGGAAATATATGATTGCTTCAAAAAAGCCTGTATCGAGATGAGCTGACTCATTCAAGAGGTTCGCTTACACAGGAAAAGCCTAGAGGGGGCAGGTGATGAAGACGTTTCGTGTTTACGGGAAAAGCGGTGCCGGATCGCTGATTGTTGAATATCTGCTTCAACTGGCTGGCGCTGAGTATGAACTGATTTGTCCTGACAAGGAAACCCGGCGTGGCAATGCGTATCGTTCTGTTGCTCCACACGGGCTTATTCCGGCTATTGAAACGCCGGAAGGCCATACGATGTGCGAAAGTCTTGCGATCACAATCTATCTTCTCGAACGTTTTCCCGACATGGGCATGATAGCGCCCCATGGCCAGGCTGAACGCATGCAGTGTCTGCAATGGTTGTCTATTTTGTCCACTTCACTCTATAACGCAAACCTCCGGTGGTATTATGCGGAAACATTCGGCCCGGAGGAGGGCGTCCGCGCCAAGGCTGAAACCGACCGTAGGGCTGTTTACGATCTCATCGAAGCGGGAGCCGGTGCATATCTTGCAGGTAAAGATATGAGCGCAGCGGATCTTTATCTCTATATGCTTCTGGAATGGGATAACGATCTTTTGGCTGAGCTTGAGACACGCCCTCGCATGAAACGCATAAGAGAAAAGGTCGGGGCTTTGCCTGAAATAAGAGACGTCATGGCACGCCAACCATAAGGAAGATCGTTGGTGTTTATCCGAGTGTTGGTGCCGGCATTCCGTTCATCAGGCAGTTGATCACGGTTGTATGTCCTGATCTCAATGACTTGGACAGGGCGGCAGCCGCTTCGTCCCCCGTTCTGGCCACAACACCTTTGGCCCCCAGGGCCTGTGCCATCTTGTCATAAGAAGTCTTGTCGTCGAGCCAGCATCCCCGGGCGCGGTCCGCACCATAGTTTCTGATCTGTATTTCTACTTCTGCGCCCCAGCGTTGGTCATTGCCAATGATAAAGGTGATGGGCAGATCAAGCCGCCGGGCTGTTTCAATTTCCATGAAGGAAAACCCTGCCGTGCCATCACCCATAAATGCTATGACCGGCCGGGACGGATTGGCCATGGCGGCACCTATAGCCTGGGGAATGGCACCGCCGATGGCACCGGAAAGCCCGTTGATGATCATGTTTTCACCAGGCAAAACCGATTGGGTCCATTGCCCGAACTCACCACCGTCAACCACGAGAAGAGGGGGGTTTTCTCCGGTAGTCAGAGGTAGGATGCTGTTGAGAAAATCCCATGCTATCGGTGATGTTCCGCTTTTGGGAGGCTTGGGCCGCTCGTTGAGTAGTTTCTTTACCGTCTCAAACCATCTCTGGGGGCCTTTGATGCCGCCGTTCTGGTCTATAAGAGTATGCACAGCACTGACAGGATCAGCCATGCATCCCCAGGACAGACGGCCGCTGATAAGCCTGCTGGCCTGGGCGATGGTATCGGCTTCGGCAGCGATCAGTGCAATGCGTTCCGCTGGCATGATACTCTCATCACCACTGCCAAGAGTGTAATCGATATCCTTGTCCAGAAGCAGAATACGGTCCGCTGCCTTCAGGATCTTTTTCAACTGCCCAAGGCCGGGATCGTTCAAGCCCCTCGGGCTCTGCATGGTGATGACAGGTATTCGCAAGCTCCGCATCAGTCTTTCTGTAAGGTCACCATTTCGGATGCTTTGTAGCGACGAGCTTGTCAGGATCAATGGCGCGTCGGCTCCGTCCAGAATAGAAAGAATGGAGTGGAGATCAGCGCTGCTGAGCGGCATCGCTTCAGGCAGAAAACTCTCATCTGTATGGGTTACCGGCGAAACGGAGGCTTTAAGGATGTCTTCAGGCAAAGCCAGATGCACTGGTCCCGGACGGCCGGATTTGGCCAGAGCGATTGCCCCGGCAATGTCGTCTGCAAGCCGCTCGGCGTTAGCGCATCGCCAGCTCTGTTTGACAAGCCCTGATGCCACCGCGCTCTGATCAAGCTCCTGAAAAGGTCCTTGACCATCTTTTGATATGGGGCTGTCACCACTCAGCAAGAGGATAGGTGAATGGGACTGACGGAGGGGGAAAAGCGGTCCAAGCGCGTTGGTAAATCCGGGACCTGCTGTCACAAGCGCCACGCCGACTTTGTCTGATGTCCGGGCGTAGCCATCCGCCATGTACACAGCACCAGCTTCATGTCTCGTGTGAATGATGGAGACAGGCCGGTCAATTACCGCGTCATAGGCGGACATGATCTGGTTTCCAGAAAGGCTGAAAATAGTATCCGTGCCTGAACTGTATAATGTATCAATCAGCTGTTCCGCAGCCTTGATCATGACTATTTTTTCCCGTCATCAATACGATAGGGACAGTAAAACAAAGGCGCTGGCAGAAATTCGATCCGGCTCCCCAATTACTCTTTTTGTATACTGGACACTGTCGATAAGAGCAAGAATATCGAGGGTAAAAGTGCAGGTGCAGGGCAAGAAAGGGGGATTTTGCTTGCCCCGCAACCATGGAAATAGAGCGAGGTGAATGAAATTCAAGCCGATAGTCTCAGGCACGCGCCTGGGGTGTCAAAACGACGAAGATCCCCATATCATCACATGACAGGGTACTTTCGGGATGGTAGGAATGGAAGATCAACACGGAGAATTCAGATGAGTTCAAAAGATCTCCCTCGCGTCGGGTGCATCGGGCTTGGCATGATGGGCCGACCGATTGCCAATCATCTTATGACCGCCGGATATGAGCTCACCCTTTACGCGCGCAGACCTGAAGTGTTTGAAAATGAATTGAAATTTCTCATTGACGCTGGTGCGGCTATAGCCGCAAGTCCTTCAGACCTGGCCTTGAGGGTTGATATTATCCTGCTCAACGTCATGGCTGGTCCGGATGTCAGAAAGCTTATCCTTGATGGTCCGGATTCTATCGCTTCAACCGCGAGGCCTGGCCTTATTGTGGTTGATCATTCGACCATAGATCCGGCCACGGCACGAGATGTTCATACAGCGCTCAAGGAAGTCGGAGCAGGTTACGTAGATGCGCCGGTTTCCGGAGGTGCGGTGGGAGCTGAAGCCGGCACTCTTGCTGTGATGATGGGAGGGGATGAAGAGGATATTGGTAAAATTCTCCCTCTTCTTGAACATTACAGCGCTAAGCGACTTCACATGGGGGCATCAGGCCAGGGCTCCATCACCAAGCTTACCAACCAAATTGCCCAGGTCATCACCATTGAGGGTGTTGCTGAAGCCATGCGCTTTGCCCAGGCTCATGGGGCTGACCTTGAAGCGGTGCGTGATGTGCTTATGTCTGGTTTTGCCAGCAGTCGGATGTTGGAATTGCTGGGCCCGAAGATGATTTCAAGGGATTATACCCCCGGCATGGAATCTCGCCTTCTTGACAAGGATATCCAGATTGCCGGTTTGTCGGCGCTTGCTGAGGGGCTTTCCCTGCCTGCGCTTGACCTGCTTCAGAAGCAGATCTCCCGGCTTCAGGAATATGGCTGGCAGAAGGAGGATATTTCAATTCTTTATGAAGCGCTTGACAGGAAAAAAATATAGCATCACTTGCCGGGATGCCTTTTCGCACTATATAGCATATCACAGAATTTGAGTGGCCATGAATTCAGGCCCCAAATTGTTGATACCAAACTAATACCGCCGGAAATGGTGGTTGCGAAGAGGACGGTTAAATGTCTAAGGGTAAGGTCAAATGGTTTAACACAACCAAGGGCTATGGATTTATTGAGCCTGAGGAAGGCGGCGCGGATGCGTTTGTCCATATCACCGCGGTTCAGGATGCTGGAATCAAGGAACTTATCGAAGGTCAGGCCATCGAATATGAGATGATGCCTTCCAAAAATGGTAAGGACTGTGCGATGAACCTGAAGCTTGTTGAAGCCTGAGGTGAATTCGCTATCAGGATCACCCCTTGGTTTTCCTGATCTCAAAAAGATAGATGCCGTAAAACACGAGACCAAGTGCAACAACATGGTAGAGATGTAAGATCTCACCCAAAATAATAACGGCAAGAACAGCCCCGTAGATTGGCACCAGGTTGGTATATAAGCCAGCCTGGCCCGGTCCGACGAGGTCCACTCCTCTCATAAAAAATACCTGAGATAAAAATGATGGCATGATTGCCACATAGAGAATGATCAACCATCCATCCAAATCCGGCCACAGGATGCCAGTGATCGCATCCTCAATGACCAGAAGTGGAATTGTCGTGACCCAGGCGGCGATGGCAAAATATCCCATCATGACCATACCATCAATTTTGGGCCGGCTTCTTAACCCTATGGTGTATCCCGAATAAAAAAGACAGGCCAGCAACATCAGCAAATCACCACTATTGAAGGTGAGATGGAAAAGCTGCTGAAGTGAACCTTGTGTTACAACAACGACAACACCCGCAAAGGCAATCATCAGCCCGACGCCCTGAATGCTGTTGATGCGGGCCCCGTAGACAAGAAATGATCCCAGCAGGATCAACCCCGGCATGGTGCTCTGAATGATACCCAGATTAACCGCTGTTGTCGTATGTGCCGCCACGTAAAAGAGAGCATTAAACACTGTCATTCCCAGCCCGCCCATTAATGCTATCCAGGGAAGACGTGCACGTATCACCGGAAACGCGGCCTTCATCTGCCGGCCATGGGATATGAGGAGAATGGCAACCACCAGGGCCCAGCGAAGGAAAATCAGCGCCATAGGTGAAATTTCGCCAACAGCAAGACGACTTGCAATCGTATTTCCGCCCCAACCAAGGGTGGCAAGTCCAAGCATCAGGGGGGCGTTTGAATACGCACGGCTTAAAAGATTACCTATCATCTGAATTGTATATACCGCCATCGGGCAAGTTGATAGATCAAAAAAGTCCGAGCTCCATGCCTGCCGCAAGAGTGAGAGACAACTCTTCTGTTGCGGTGATAAAACTGTCCTGCCAGACGCCTTGCAGGATAAGTGGCGGAGCCACCAGCCGCCAGCGCAGTCCTGTCAGGATAGATTCGATGGCCCGGCGTGAGCCGGTTCCGTCGAGCCCGGCACGGATATATACCGCTACCGGCAGACCTGCCTTGATTTCAAGCAGATCATTATAGGACCGGTCAAAAAAATCTTTCGTTGCTCCGGCCATATAGCCGATATTCTCAGTGGTGCCGATCAGCACGCCGTCCGCCGCCAGCACATCTTCGGGGCCGGCTTCAAGGGGAGGGCGAATGTTCAGCCTTATGTTGGTTTCCTCTTGTATCCGCAGGGCAGCACCCTGACGCAGCTTCAGCGTGTTAGGTGACGGAGCATGTGACAGAAAAAGGAGTGATGGTGAAGTCATTCCGCCATGATGGCTCAACTTCGTTGATACTTCAATCACGGAAGGGCAGACGATGTTTGCCACAAAAGAACGAATAGTGCATATTTCAACCATGTCAGCAGATCAGAAATTCAGGGAGTTGATTGAGCGCGTGAGGGCCGAAATGCCGGGGCTTGGCGCGGCGATGACCGATCAGTTGGCCGGAGCAGACCGATCACGGAGATTCTGCTTTTCCCTCGATGATCTTGAGGTTGATTTTTCGCGCCAGACAATCACCGTAGAAGGGCTGGATATTCTGCTTGAGCTCGCCGCTTGCCGTGAGATTGAAGCTAAGCGGGATGAGATGTTTGCAGGCAAGATTGTCAATCGTTCTGAAATGCGCCCGGCACTTCATGCCCATCTGCGGAATCCCGAAGAACAGATGGCCCGCGCAAATGTCGATGCCATGGCTGAAATCTGTGATCGTATTCTTGCTCTTGGAGTTGAGGATGTGGTTTCCATCGGCATAGGCGGATCCGATCTCGGACCTGCCATGGTGGTCGAAGCTTTGTTCCCATTTCATCAGGGGCCTGAAATTCACTTTGTCAGCAATATTGATCCGGCACATCTCGGGGACGTGCTTTGTCAGCTCAATGCGGAAACAACTGCGGTGATCGCCATTTCAAAGACATTCACCACCATGGAGACCATGGCTAATCTGAAACTGGCAAGAAACTGGCTGAAACGTGGTGGTGGCAACCCTGAAAAGCAGATTTTTGCGGTTACTTCAAACGCTGATGCCGCTGTTAAAAATGATATTCACCTATCATCTGTTCTGACAATGGATGAAGCTATTGGTGGCCGGTTTTCGCTCTGGTCGGCCGTTGGTATCGGCATCATGCTTGCCATTGGAAGAGAGGGATTTGTGGATATGCTCGCAGGTGCCGAGACCATGGATCGCCATTTTGCCACCGCACCAAATGAGAGCAATCTGCCGCTTCTTGCAGGCCTGTTTCGTTTCTGGAATACCGCTGTTCTGGGCCGCCCCGGCCAGGCGGTCATTCCTTATGACCAGCGGCTTAACCGGCTGTCTGCCTGGATGCAGCAACTGGAAATGGAATCAAACGGCAAAAGCCGTGATGAAGACGGAAATCCTGTTGACATGCTGACATCACCACTTCTGTTCGGGGAGCCTGGTAGTAATGCCCAGCATTCTTTCTTTCAGCACCTGCATCAGGGAAAGATGATCACCCCGGTTGATCTGATGGCCCCGCGGCATCCTGTCAGTCTTATGGGGGAAGGTGATCCCGTCATCGAAGAGCAGCATCGCCTTTTGCTGATACAGATGCTGGCGCAGGCAGATGCGCTCAGTCTGGGCAGGGCTGAGCAAGGCTTTGATGGAGGAAGGCCCGTAACTCTCCTGACCTGGGGTGAAACATCACCTTTCAGCCTTGGTCGGCTGCTGGCATTTTATGAACATGTTACGGTTGTCACGGGCTGGATGCTGGGTCTTAACAGTTTTGATCAGCCCGGGGTGGAACTTGGTAAAATCATTGCCCGAAACTACCAGAACTATCTTGAAAATAGCGGAGATGGTGGTGCAATCCCTGCTGCAAGCCGGGCTTTTCTTGACCGCTTCAACACCAGCGATTAGCGCTGGAGTGAAAAATGGTTTCCATTTTACTGATCTTGGGGCAATGATATTTTCAAGCCGTCCTATGGAGTAAGGTCATGACCATGAATACCGAAGTCTTTATCACATGCGCCCTGACAGGTGCAGGCGACACCACCGGCAAATCCGATCTGGTGCCTGTCACGCCTGAGCAAATCGCCAATGATGCCATTGAAGCTGCCAAAGCAGGAGCCGCGATTGCCCATTGCCACGTGCGCGATCCTGAAACCGGAGCACCCGCGCGGGATGTTGCCCTCTATCGTGAAGTGGTGGACCGCATTCGTGACGCCGATACAGATGTCGTGATCAACCTTACGGCCGGTATGGGGGGTGATCTCATCATCGGATCAGCTGAAGCGCCGGTCCCGCTCAATCCTGCAAGTGATATGGTGGGGGCTTCAGAAAGAACAGAGCATGTTCGCACTCTTCTGCCAGAGATCTGCACCCTTGATTGCGGGACGATGAACTTCTCTCATGGTGATTATATCATGGCCAATACGCCTTCAATGCTGCGGGCAATGGCAAGCCAGATGCAGGAGGCTGGTGTTCGCCCTGAAATCGAAGTTTTCGATACCGGCCATCTTGTGCTGGCAAAGCAGTTGGTCAGCGAAGGCCTGATCGATGATCCGGTGATGATACAGTTGTGTATGGGCATCCCCTATGGTGCACCGGATGATATCAATACCTTCATGTCTATGGTCAACAACATGCCCGAGGGCTGGATCTGGAGCGCCTTTTCCATTGGCCGGAGCCAGCTTCCCTATGCGGCTCTGGCTCCTGTTGCCGGCGGCAATGTCCGGGTCGGACTTGAGGACAATATTTATCTTAAACGAGGAGAACTGGCATCCAACGCGCAACTGGTCGAGCGGGCGGTTACCATCCTTGAAGCCATGAATGTCCACGTGATGACACCCGAAGAAGTGCGGGCTAAGCTGAAACTTAAAAAACGGTGAGGTCGTGATGAAGAGCGTGCGCAAAGCTGCTGCCATCGGCGGTGGATTGATTGGTGGTGGATGGGTGGCCAGATGTGTTCTGGCTGGCGTTGATGTCGATGTTTTTGATCCTGATCCGGAAGCCGAACGCAAGGTTGCCGCGCTGATGGCCAATGCTGAACGGGCCATGGCCAGGTTGTGGCAGGGGCAGGCGCTGGGAAACCGTGGCCAGCTCCGCTTTGTTTCGAGCATTGCCGAAGCTGTTGAAGGCGCAGATCTCATTCAGGAATCCACGCCAGAACGTCTTGATATCAAAAAGAAGGTTCACGCTGAAATCGGAGCGTCGGCTGAAGCTGAAGCGGTTATAGGCTCATCAACATCAGGGCTGTTGCCTTCTGATTTTCAGGTGGATTCCGATCGGGCTGACCGGGTCATGGTGGCGCATCCTTATAATCCGGTCTATCTTCTGCCGGTGGTGGAAATTGTTGGCGGGGCCAGAACATCGGACGCGGCAATCGCCCGGGCCATGGAAGCCTATGCTGATATTGGCATGAAACCTGTGCATATCAGGAAAGAGATCGATGCGTTTGTGGGGGACCGCCTGCTCGAAGCCATGTGGCGGGAATCTCTCTGGCTGATCAAGGACGGTGTGGCGACGGCTGAGACCATTGATGATGTCGTTCGCTATGGTCTTGGGATGAGATACGCACAGATGGGCCAGTTCATGACGTATCGCCTGGGTGGTGGCGAGGCTGGCATGCGGCATTTTCTGGAGCAGTTCGGCCCTTCGCTCAAATGGCCCTGGACCAAACTGATGGATGTTCCGGAATGGGATGATCAGCTCATCGACATGATTGCAGAACAGAGCGATGCCCAGGCAAAAGGCCTTTCCGTCAAGGAACTGGAGCAGATCCGGGACAATAATCTTGTCGATTTCCTCAAGGTGCTTCATCGCAACGACTGGGGGGCAGGTGCGCTCCTCCGAAACCCTGCGGCGGCCAGTCTCAAGGATGGCGCCAACACCCTGCCGGATGGCGACGTGCTTAAGACCTTTGACGGTATGGTTGATCCCGACTGGACAGATTACAACGGCCATATGACGGAATTCCGGTATCTTGATGTGTTCAGCACGTCGACAGATGAGCTTCTTGTCTGGATCGGGGGCGGGCCGGCCTATGCCTCATCCGGGGCGTCCTGGTATACGATTGAAACACATATCCGCCATCTGGATGAGGTGGCGGCGGGCAAACCTATCCGGGTTGAAACGCAACTGGTGGACCATGATGAAAAGCGACTGCATCTTTTCCATAGGATGATCGGGGTTGAGAAGGAAAACCTGCTTGCTACCGGCGAGCATATGCTCATGCATGTGGATATGAAAGCTGGTCGCGGATCACCCATGCCTGCAGAAATGAAGGCTGCGCTGGATATTGTTGCTGAAAGGCAGCGTGACATGCCCCGGCCGGATGCGGCAGGTGCCCGGATCGGGATCAGAAGAAAAGGGTAGTGTTAAAATGCATTTTGGACTTACCGAAGAACAAGAAATGATTGTCAAAACTGTTCGGGATTTTGTCGAACGGGAAATCTATCCTCATGAAAATGAAGTTGAACGGCTTGGCTATGTGCCTGAAGAAATTGCAAACGACATTAAAGGCAAGGTTCAGGCCATGGGGTTTTATGCCCCGAATTTCCCCGAAGAAGTCGGGGGTGGCGGGCTGAATCACCTGGAATTTGCCCTGCTCGAACGTGAGCTCGGGCGCGGATCGATGGCGCTGACCCATTTCTGGGGGCGGCCACAGAATATCCTTATGGCCTGCGAAGGGGAGCAGCGTGAAAAATATCTTTTCCCTGCTGTTCGCGGCGAAAGAATGGACGCGCTGGCGATGACGGAACCTGATGCCGGCTCCGATGTCAGGGGGATGAAAACCACGGCAAGACGCGACGGGGATGACTGGATTGTCAATGGCACAAAACATTTCATTTCCGGTGCTGCCCATGCGGATTTTGTCATTGTCTTTGTCGCAACCGGGGAGGACCAGACCCCGAAAGGCCCCAAAAAGCGGATCACCTGTTTTCTGGTGGACCGCGGGCATCCGGGGTTTGAAATACTGCCGGGATATCAGTCGGTGTCGCATCGCGGCTACGACAATATGATCCTCAAATTCGACGATTGCCGCCTGCCATCCTCCCAGGTGCTGGGTGAGGTTGATGGTGGTTTTGATGTCATGAATACATGGCTATATGCAACGCGGATCACCGTGGCGGCGATGTGCGTTGGCCGGGCAAGACGGGTGTTTGACCTGTCGATGCAATATGCGGTTGACCGCAAGCAGTTCGGCCAGCAGATCGGGAAGTTTCAGGGCGTGAGTTTCAAACTTGCCGATATGATAACTGAGATCGACGCCGCTGACTGGCTGACGCTGGCTTCGGCATGGCGACTGGATGAGGGGCTTGAAGCCAATCGAGAGATAGCTTCTGCCAAAGTCTATGCCAGCGAGATGCTTGCACGTGTTACGGATGAAGCGATTCAGATTTATGGCGGAATGGGCCTTATGAATGACTTTCCGCTGGAACGTTTCTGGCGCGATGCACGGGTGGAAAGGATCTGGGACGGGACTTCCGAAATTCAGCGCCATATTATCAGCCGTGATCTTCTGCGCCGTCTGGGAGGCTAGGTTGCTACGATGACGCGATCTGGTCTGAACCGGCTGCTTCGCCCGGAGCATATAGCAATTCTCGGCGGACGCTGGGCGAAGGCGGTTATCGTCTCCCTGAAGGAAATGGGTTTTAAAGGTGAGATCTGGCCGGTCCATCCGGATAAAGAGGAAATTGAAGGTCTTAAGGTATATCCTGATATCGATCAGCTTCCTTCTGCCCCGGATGCCTGTTTTCTTGGAATAAACCGTAATGCTACCATCGAAATCACCGAAAAGCTGAAGGCCATGGGTGCAGGCGGGGCAGTTGCATTTGCCTCTGGTTTTGCTGAGGTTGAAGATGGCACAGATTTGCAGCAACGCCTTATTGAGGCGGCTGGCGATATGCCGGTCCTCGGGCCGAATTGTTATGGTATGATCAATTATCTGGACGGGGCATTGCTCTGGCCCGATGTTCATGGCGGATCAAGGGTTGAGCGTGGCGTTGCAATCATTACCCAGAGTTCAAATCTTTCGATCAACCTGACCATGCAGCAGGGCGGGTTGCCCATTGCGTATATGCTTACTCTTGGTAATCAGGCGATGATCGGGATGGCTGATCTTATCCGTGCTGTTGCCGAAGACGACCGGGTCAGCGCCATCGGGCTCCATATTGAAGGGTTTAACGATGCAACCGCTTTTGCGGATGCTGTCCATCTGGCAAGAAAAGCCGGCAAGCCGGTTGTGGCCATGAAAGCCGGCGCATCGGAAAGCGCAAGGCAGATGACGTTTTCACACACGGCCTCCCTTGCCGGTTCGCACGCTGTATCCGAAGCTTTTCTTGACGCACTTGGTGTTGGAAGAGTGAACGGCATTGAAGCATTTCTGGCCACTTTAAGCTTGTGTCATATGTTCGGCAGGCTGGATGATGTCAGTATACTGACCCTTTCCTGTTCCGGAGGTGAGGCATCTCTTATTGCCGATACCGCCCAACGGTATGGCGTCCCGATGCCGAAACTCAGTGCTGATGCATCTGCCGGAATAAAGGCAACGGTTAACCCGCTTGTGACGGTCAGCAATCCTTTTGATTATCACACATTTGACTGGGGTGATCGCGAACGTCTTGAAAAAACTTTTGCAGCCACCATGCGGGCAGGACAGACAATCAGTGCGCTGATCATTGATTTTCCGTCACCACATCTTGGCCGGGCCGAAGACTGGCAGATTGCGCTCGATGCATGGCACGCGGCAAAAGAGCAGACTAATTCGAGGGCTGTTGTTCTGGCTTCCATGCCTGAATCCCTGCCACGCAAGGTGGCGGAATGGGTGTTTGACCGCGGCATGGTGCCCTTGAGGGGATTCGACGCATCGATGGAAGGGCTGGCAGCATTGGCCCGCGCCGGCAAGCCTTCGTCTTTCTGGCCGACAGGAATAGCAAAACTCACCGGAACTGAAACACATCTTGATGAAATAACGGCAAAGGAAGAGCTCGCCAACGCCGATATACCGGTCCCCCGGGGTGGGGTTATGGCAAGCCTCAATGAAGCTCTGGCTTTTGCAGATGGACGAAAGGTGGTGATGAAACGTACCGGCCTTGCTCATAAAACCGAAGCGGGTGGAGTACGCCTTGGCCTGACTGACAGCAACGAAATAAGAGAAGTCTGGGATGAATTTACAGTGCATGGCCCGGTCCTTGTCGAGGAGATGATCGATGATGCGGTTGCCGAAGTTCTGATCGGTGTCGCAAGAGATCCGGTGCTCGGGCTACACTTGGTCATCGGTGCAGGCGGGGTTGAGGCTGAATTGCTCAAAGATACGGCCTTGCTTATGCTGCCTGCCGCGCGTGACGATGTGATTGCCGCGCTTAAGGGATTGCGTATGGCGCCTCTTCTTCATGGTTTCAGAGGATCAGAAATCGCAGACCTTCATGCCCTGCTTGAGATGATTGATGCCGTTCAGCGTTTTGCTGTCAGCAATGAAGCAAGGTTGATGGAACTCGATATCAACCCGGTACTTGTCCGGGGTGAAGGTAAAGGCGTGGTCGCGGTTGACGCGCTGATCAGCTACGCTAGCTAAAATACCAGATGGAGGAAGACATGCCTGATGTCATTACCACAACCCGCAATGGTGCCATATTCGAATTTGTGCTTGATCGTCCCAAAGCCAATGCCATTGATCTGGCAACAAGTCGCCTGATGGGGGACGCTTTTCGTGAATTCCGCGATGATCCTGATCTGAGGGTGGCGATTGTCAGCACCGCCGGAGACAAGTTTTTCAGCGCAGGCTGGGACCTGAAAGCGGCCGCGGATGGCGATGCCGTTGACGGTGATTACGGCGTCGGAGGTTTTGGAGGTATCCAGGAATTGCGCGGCCTGAACAAGCCGGTGATTGCGGCGGTTAATGGCATGGCGGTTGGTGGCGGCTTTGAGCTCGCTCTTTCTTGCGACATGATTTATTGCAGTGATCATTCAAGTTTTGCCCTGCCTGAAATCAAGGCCGGAACTCTTGCCGATGCGGCAACGATCAAGTTGCCCAAGCGGATACCGTATCATGTTGCCATGGAGATGCTGTTTACGGGACGTTGGATGCAGGCGGAAGAAGCCTTTCATCACGGGCTTGTTAATGCCGTGCTTCCTGCAGACAAGCTGATGGACCATGTGAGGGGTATCGCCCGGGATCTGGCTGCCGGACCGCCCCTTGTTTTTGCATCCATCAAGGAAGTCGTGCGTGAAGCCGAAGCCATGGCGTTCCAGGATATTATGAACAAGGTGACGCGCCGCCAGTTGTCGTCGGTTGATATCCTCTATGACAGTGAAGATAACCTTGAAGGCGCGAAAGCTTTTGCTGAAAAACGTGACCCGGTCTGGAAAGGGCGGTAGTGACAACTGCCCGGAAAGGAAAATCCATGCCATTCAAATTCATTCCTTATGTGCTGGCAGCAACCCTTGTTCTGGCGGGAGGTTTTCTCACATCATTGTCCTATGCAGCGGGCAGCAGTGACAGCGGCAGTTATTCATCAACCCCGACAACTTCAACCTCTTTCAAGAAAGCGGAAAAGGCGATTGCCGATGAACGCTACGAAGAAGCGTATGAGTTGCTTTCACATGAAGTCAAAATGGATGCCGATAATGCTGATATTCACAATCTGCTGGGATATTCGGCACGTAAAATGGGGCGGCTTGAGGAAAGTGAGGCGCATTATTTCAAGGCCCTGTCGCTGAATCCCAAACACAAGGGGGCGCTTGAATATATGGGTGAGCTTTACCTGACACTGAACCGGCCTGATGATGCGCGCAAGCTTCTCGAACAGCTTGAAAAGATCTGCTGGCTTGGCTGTGATGAAGAAGATGATCTGAAAGAAGCTATAGCTAAATGGGAAGAAGCTAACGGATAGTATTCCTTAATCGGCGCGTGCCCCGGCCGCTGTGGCAGCGGCGCGGAAGGGCAGACAGACGCAGGAATGGCGGGACGAAAAGTCCTTCACCGGCGTAAAGACGGCGCAGTCCGTGAGATCAGGGGTGTCTTCACCTCCGGCAAGCCAGGTTTCCATCTCATCAGCAAGGGAGGCGAGGCCTGATGCATTGCGCCCGACAAGAGTGGCGATGGCAAGCCCGGTTGCCGCCTCGCACAGGGCACAGCCATCTGCTTTTGCACCAATAGCAAGAATAGTGTTGGTTGCATCGATTTTGAGATCAAGGCGAACCCGGTCACCGCAGGTCGGGTTGGACACAGTGGCGCTGTGGTCTGCGTCATCCAAGAGGTTATGCTGGCGCGCCTGGCGTGCGAAAGCGAGGATCTTTTCCTGATAAAGCTTTTCTGTGTCCATGTTGTTATCCGGATGAAACAATCACTACCTATGCTATACTCAGTTCTATAATAGTGATAATTTTTAAGCCAATATAATATCGGTCATATATCGGGAAAATTTTTCCCTGAGGAGAATACATATGGGCCTTTCGGCTTCCGCGACACGAATTCTTGCAACCCTGGGACCAGCAAGCAGTTCAGAAGACAAAATCCGCGACATGATTGCGGCTGGTGCTAATGCTTTCCGGTTGAATTTCAGCCACGGGGTGCAGGCTGATCATGCTGAGCGTGTCCGGCTCATCCGTTCACTTGCGGAAGAATGTGGCCAGCCCATCACTATTCTGGCGGATCTCCAGGGCCCCAAACTCAGAATAGGGAAGGTTGAGGAAAATGTTATCCTCAAGAAAGGCGATACCTTTGTTTTTGACCTGAAAGACGAGATCGGAAACAATTCACGGGTCCTGCTCCCGCATCAGGAGATTTTTGACGCGATCCTGCCGGGGCATCGCATGCTGGTAAATGACGGCAAGCTGCAGTTCACGGTTACGGGGGTTGATAAGAATATTATCGAAACCCGGGTCGATGTCGGCGGTGCGCTGACCGATCGGAAAGGTGTCAATGTGCCGGATGTCAGCCTTGATATCTCTCCGTTGACGGCAAAAGACCTGAGTGATCTTGATTTTGCGTTGTCTCTGGGGGTCGACTGGGTGGCGTTGTCTTTTGTCCAGCGGGTAAGTGATCTGATTGAAGCCAGAAGCATTATCAAGGACCGGGCGTCGATTATGGTCAAAGTCGAAAAACCGCAAGCGCTTAAGATCATAGAAGACCTGATCAGTGCATCTGACGGGATCATGATTGCCCGGGGTGATCTCGGGGTTGAACTGCCGCCGGAACAGGTGCCGGGTGCACAAAAAGATATTACACGTATTTGCCGGAAAGTCGGCAAACCTGTTGTTGTGGCAACCCAGATGCTTGAATCCATGATCGATAACCCCATGCCTACCCGCGCCGAAGCATCAGATGTCGCGACGGCCGTAATGGATGGGGTTGACTGCGTCATGCTTTCCGCTGAAACCGCTTCCGGTGCCTATCCGGTTGAATCCGTAACCATCATGCACCGTATCCTGGTGGAGACAGAGCACCGGCGGGGGTATTTTGAAAACCTTGAGATGAGCGGTGCCGACGGACATACGACTTATCACGCCGTGGCAGAGAGCGCCACGTCACTTGCGCAGCATATCAATGCCGCCGCGGTAGTGGCGTTTTCGGCATCAGGGGCGACGGCAGTCAGGCTTTCGCGGGAACGTCCAAGACTGCCGATCGTAATGATGACGCCGCGACAGGATGTCCGCCAACGCATGAATATCCTCTGGGGGATCAACAGCATCCTTACCGAGGATTATTCCAGTTTTGACGATGCCCTTGAAGGGATCAGCCGCCTGATGCTGGAAAATCAGATGGGCATGCCGGGAGATCAGGTAATCGTGGTGGCCGGAACTCCTTTCGGGGTGGTCGGCACAACCAATACGATCCGCGTGCTCAGCCTCCATACCGGGAGGTGAAAAGGGCCATTGCTTCCTTCAGGGCATGGCAGGCGGCATCATCAATATCAAGATGCGTGACAATCCGGGTTGTCCGGCCCGCAGAAAGGATAATTCCCTGATCCGCCATGAATGCCGCCATATCATCAACAGGGATGCGTTCATCAAGGGTTACAAAGAGCATATTCGTTTCCACCGATGCGGTGTCAACATAGACGCCGTCTAATGAGGCGAGTTCAGTTGAAAGCCACTTTGCCCTTCGGTGGTCTTCCGACATACGGTCCACATGATGGGTGAGGGCATATATTCCGGCGGCTGCTATAATGCCGCTCTGCCGCATTCCTCCGCCAAGCATTTTTCTGATGCGCCGGGCTTTTGTGATTGTGGACAAGTCTCCCACCAGGACAGAACCCGCAGGGGTGCCGAGACCTTTGGAAAGGCAGATGGAAACAGTATCGCATCCCTGAACGAGCCGAGCCGGATCAACTCCCAACGCAACGATCGCATTCATAATCCGGGCGCCGTCACAATGAAGCTTGAGATTGTTTTCATGTGCAAGGCTGGCCATTGCATCCATGTAGGAAACCGGCTGCACCTTGCCGCTTACCGTGTTTTCAACAGATAGAAGACGACTGACCGGCGCATGAAAGTCATCTGGCTTGATGGCGGCAAGGATATCTTCTGCCATCAGGGCGCCATGGTTGTCTGTCCTGAGTCCGTGCATGACAACCCCGCCGAGCGCGCTGGCCCCGCCGGCTTCCCATGCCTGAATATGATATCCCTGGCCGATCAGGATTTCTTCGCCGCGGCCGCAATGCGCAAGAACTCCTGCCAGATTGGACTGGGTCCCGCTGCTGAGGAAAAGTCCCGCTTCCTTGCCGAAAAGATCAGCCGCCATTTCTTCCAGCGCGTTGGTGGTGGGGTCATCGCCGTAGACGTCATCGCCCAGCTCGGCTTCCTGTATGGCGGCCATCATTCCGGCGGTCGGTTTGGTGACCGTATCACTTCGGAAGTCGATCATGCTGTTGTGACGGTGGTTTGAATTCTGGGCAACGCTTGGAGGATACAAAACAGGATTCCCGGTCAGGTGGTGGCAATAGCGGCAACGATATGGATCCGATCCTCAAGGCCGCCGTTCAGGGCGGTATGATACCCTCTTGTGTCGGTGAAATAAACCGATCCGTCGGCAGGCAGATGCGTGGCATGGTGATTGACGATGAAAAGTGATCCCGGGTTTGTCACAAGGGGGATATGTATCCGTGGTTCAGGGTCACGGTGCCAGGAATTGCAGCTGTAGACTGTTTTTGAAAGAATACGCATCCGGCCAAGTGTGAAACGTGCTTTCAGTTCATGAAAAAGGTCTTCAAATGAGGTGCCGCAGAAAACAGGGTCAAGCTCGGTATAGGCGGCTTCATCGACATACTCTTCCATGGCGACTTCATCGCCGCCGGATTTCAGCCTTAGGTAATAGCGACCTGAAAGATCCGTTGCGCTGATCTTGCCCTGACCCGGGCGATGGTTGACCGGCAGAACCTTGAATGTATCGCCGTGATAGGATGTTTTCTTGAGTATTGTGCTGAGATCAGCATTTAGATTTTCAATATCCACCGTCATGTCGAGTTTACAGATGCCGGGGCCGGGGACAAAGCCGGCAACACTTTCGGTTTCGGGTGCGGATTTGAGCCATTGCGCAATTTTTTGTCGGTCAGTAGCAGCCGTCATGCTTGATCCCGTCGATTTGTAAAAATGATACTATCATCAAACGCAATCAGGCAATATGAATGCGGAAGAGAATTTGTCTTTCCGTTGAGGAGTTTGGTTTCCGTGTATCAGGGGTTCATTATTGGTGTGACTGCCAGTGCATTCTGGGGGCTTACGCCCATTTTTTTCAAAGCCATGTCGCATTTCGACCCCCTGGAAACGATGCTTCATCGCATTGTCTGGTCGGCAGTGGTGATGTTTATCTATATTGCGTTCACCGGAAGGCTTGAGCGGATGAAAATTGCGCTGACATCGTGGCGCGAATCTCTTTCTGCCTTTATTGGTGGCGGCTGTATTTTCATCAACTGGTATCTCTTTATCTATGCTGTGAACACCAACCAGATTATTGAAGCAAGTCTGGGCTATTATATGTATCCGATGATGGTGGTTGCCCTTGGAGTATTTTATCTCAAGGAAAATCTCAGCAAGCTGGAATGGGCATCGGTGGCAGCGGCGGCAACGGGGCTGGTTGTCAAAACCATTTCCAGCGGCGGTGTTCCTCTCATCGGAGTTACGGTGGCCATCACCTTCACTATTTATACCTTGCTTGGCAAAACAAGGCAGACCGGACCTGTTGTCGGACTGTTTGTTGAGGTTATTTACTATACGCCGATAGCTGCGATTATACTTTGGTATATGGCGGCAAACGGAAGCGCTGTTTTTGTGAGTGGCGTCACGAGTGATATTGGCCTTGCTTTGGCGACAGGGCTTGTCACGGTTATCCCGCTTATTCTTTATATTGCCTCAGGACGCCAGATCGGCATGGCGATTGCGGGCCTGTTGTTCTATCTTGCGCCCACGCTTCATCTAACCGTTGGTGTATTGATATACAACGAGCCCTTCGGCCAGCTTGATCTTCTTGCCTTCGGGTTTTTATGGCTTGCCGTGGGTCTGCTTGCGATCCCGAAGATATATTCCCCGCGCGCGAGTTGAGAGGCGTTATTCTTCCACGCTGGCCTTGATGATGCTGTCAGGACTGGCTGGCGGCTCACCGATATTGATCTCTTCAACCACATCCATCCCGCTTTCCACCTGACCCCATACGGTATATTGCCCGGTGAGATGGCTGCAACCATCAAAGCAGATGAAAAACTGGCTGTCGGCGCTGTCCGGATTCATGGCCCGGGCCATGCCAACGGTCCCGTAGGTATAGGCATAGTCTGAAAATTCGGCTTTGAGGTTCTGGCCGGATCCACCCATGCCTGTGCCGGTGGGATCACCTGTCTGTGCCATAAAGCCGGCAATGACGCGATGAAAGATGATGCCGTCGTAAAACCCATCGCTTGCGAGCTCTTTAATCCGCGCGACGTGTTTTGGTGCGAGAGTTTCAAGAAGGGCGATACGAACTTCCCCTTTGGTGGTTTCCAGCACAAGTGTGCCGGCGGCATTAGCGGTTGCTGTCATGGTGAAAAACAAAGCTCCGATCAGATAAGAGAAGAATAAACGCATAAGAAATATGCCCTTTTATGAAATAACAGTCTTCTTTACTGCCAATCCTGATGCCTTCCGTCAAGCCGTCTTAATGGATCCTGATCCTGGATCAGGAAATTATGCCCGGAAAGGTATCCAAAACGCCGTTCCAGACCATATCAACACCAACCCACAGGATGATGGCAGCACCAACCCAGCCGATCAGAGGATATTTCTTGAGCGTCCGGGCAATCAGCGTGGCAAAAAAGATCATCATGACAATTGAAAGAACAAGCCCGATCACAATGACAAGTGGTGAATCTTTGCCTGCCGCCGCAACAGCCAGCACGTTGTCCAGTGACAGAGACAGGTCTGAGATGACAATCAGCCATGCCGCCTGCATCAGGGATTTGGGTTCTGGCTTGGTCTCTTCGTCTTCAGCGTTTTCGCGGGAAATTTTCCTGAGCTCTTCTGCGAGTTTCCAGGTGATGTAAAGCAAAAGAACCCCGCCGACAATCTTGAGCCAGGGCATAGTGAGAAGCCAGACAACGACGAGGGCAAAAATTATCCGCATGACCACCGCTGCGGCGATGCCGATTGAAATCGCTTTCCGACGCTGTTCAGGCGGCAGGCCTGCTGCGGCGATGCCGATGACGATGGCGTTGTCTCCTGAAAAGATCAGGTCGATCATCACCACCTGAAAAAAGGCAACCCAGCTTATATTTTCAACATTCAGAATGTTTTCAATCATGGCAGGTACATCTAATAAAAATCCATGTTCTTATTTCAAAGTTTGACCTGAAGGGCAACAGTTTCCGGGAAGATTCCGAACGATTTTTTGCGATGAAATTTTCTTGCGTAAATTTCAATATCATGAAAATATTTTATAAATTTTCATGTGTGTGTGGGCCATGCTCGATCACCTTAATGCAAATGTGCAGATGCAACGATCATCGGGCCTGATCGGGCAGGATATACGTGCGCTTCGGCAGGGTCGTGGCTGGACCCTAACAGATCTGGCGGGGAAGCTTCAGCGGTCCGTAGGCTGGTTAAGTCAGATGGAACGCGGAACATCCGAGCCAAATCTCAGCGATATCCGTCAGATCGCCGAGATATTCGATCTTCCTTTGAGTTTCTTTTTCTCGCATTCGCCCGTCGAAGGGGAGGCGCACACCGTTGTCCGCGCAGGGCATCGCCGAAAAATCACTGATGACATCATGGGGTTGACCGAAGAGTTGTTATCACCGGATCTTGGTGGTGCTTTTGAGATGGTGCGATCTGTCTTCGCCCCCGGTTCAGCCATTACGGCCCCGGTGACAAGGCCTACCGAAGAGGCAGGGTATGTGGTTTCCGGCAATCTTGAGCTGACGATTGGCGACAGCACTTTCATGCTTAATCCCGGCGACAGTTTCCGGTTTTCAGGTGAGCTTATGTCCTGGAAAAATAACGGCACTGAAGATGCCGTTGTTATCTGGGTTATCGCCCCGCCGATCTATTAATCAACACGTTTCTGGACGAAAGAGGACATCATGACAGATCAACATCAGGATCAGACAAATAAGGCCACGGGCACCTTACCGGCAACAGCACGCGTGGTGGTGATTGGTGGTGGCTCAGTGGGCGCGTCGGTTCTTTATCATCTTGCCAAGATGGGATGGACCGATTGTCTTCTTCTTGAAAAAAATGAACTCACTTCGGGTTCGACCTGGCATGCGGCAGGCAATTGCCCGAATTATGTGGGATCCTGGACAATCATGAAAATCCAGTCCTATTCAACTGAACTCTATCGGCGTCTCGGTGAAGAGGTGGATTATCCCATGAATTATCATGTTACCGGGGCAATCCGCCTTGCGCACAGCAGGCAACGCATGGAGGAATTCCGCCATGTCGAGCGGATGGGCCGGCAGATGGGTATAGAATTTGAGGAAATGTCTAATGCCGATATGCGTGATATCTATCCTTTCCTTGAAACCCATGACCTTGAAGGAGGTCAGTGGGACCCGCTTGATGGTGATATCGATCCCGCCCAGTTAACCCAGGCGCTGGCCAAGGGTGCGCGTGATCTTGGTGCGCAGATTATTCGTTTCTGTCCCGTCACAGGTGTTGAACGTCTTCAGGATGAATGGTTGATCAGGACGCCGATCGGGGAAGTCAGGTGCGAGTATGTTGTGAATGCCGCCGGATATCGTGCCGATGAGATCGGGAAAATGTTCGGCCGTAATGTTCCTTGTGTCTCGCTTGCGCATCAGTATCTCGTCACCGAATCCATCCCTGAACTTACTGCGAGGGATCAAAAGCTACCACTGCTGCGTGACCCGGATTCATCCTACTATCTGCGTCAGGAAAAAGATGGTCTTCTTCTCGGCCCTTATGAGAAAAACTGCAAGGCACATTGGATTACCGAAGATGATCCCCGGCCTGATGATTTCTCCTTCCAGTTATGGAACGACGATCTGGAGCGGCTTGAATGGTATATTGATGATGCGTGCAAACGTGTTCCCATTCTCGGGAGTGCCGGGATTACCCGCGTTGTCAACGGACCTATCCCTTATGCGCCTGATGGCCTGCCGCTTATTGGCCCGATGCCCGGGGTGCCCAATGCATTTGAATGTTGTGTTTTCACCTTCGGTATTGTTCAGGCAGGTGGTGCAGGCAAGCTGATGGCAGAAATGATTATAGAAGGTGAGCCTGAAACCGACAGCTGGGCGGTGGATCCACGCAGATTCACCGATCACGTGGACCGGGCCTATTCGATCGCCAAGGCTATCGAAACCTATTCCCATGAATACGCCATGCATTTCCCGCAAATCCAGTGGCCGGCGGGACGTCCGGCCAAGACATCCCCCCTATACGACACCCTGAAAGAGAAAGGTGCTGTCTTCGGGGCATATGGCGGCTGGGAACGTGCAGACTGGTTCCCGCGCGAAGGGGAAAGCGAGCATATGGCGGACAGCTATGACCGTCAGCCCTGGTTTGATGCGGTGGGTGCCGAATGCCGCCATGTTGCTGAACATGCGGGTGTGCTGGACCTCACGGGGTTTTCCCGCTTTGAGCTCACCGGTAGCGGGGCCCGGGCATGGCTTGAGGGTCTGATCACGGGGCGTCTTCCCAAACCGGGACGCATCGGGCTGATTTATTTCGCTTCTGAAAAAGGCAAGGTTTTGACCGAAATGACAGCAACCTGTTTTTCCGAAGACAGATACTGGCTGATCACCGGCGCAGGGGCCTATTGGCATGACAGGGACTGGCTGAAGGCACGTCTTCCTGAAGATGGCTCGGTCGTGCTCAAGGATATCACACGTGATCTGGGCACCCTGCTTGTTACCGGCCCCAAGGCTCCTGCCATCATGTCGGCCCTGACGGGAGCAGATATGAGTCAGAATGCCTTCCCGTGGCTCACCCATCAGCAGGTCAGTGCCAAAGGTGTTGCGGCAACGGCAATCCGTGTTTCCTTCGCCGGTGAGGCGGGATGGGAAATCCATGTCGAGATGTCGAAGCTCAAAGAAGCATGGGATGCAATATGGGAAGCTGGCACAGAACATGATCTGGGGTGTTTTGGCATGCTGGCCCTCGATTCAATGAGGCTGGAGAAAGGGTATCGTTCCTGGAAATCAGACCTGACATCCGATTACACCATGCTTGAAAGCGGGCTCGGTCGCTGGGTAAATACCGGCAAGGATACCTTTATCGGAAAAGCGGCACTTCAGGCCGAAGAACAACGTGGAGTGAAACGTCGTTTTGTCACCATGACCATCGACGATCCGGATGATGGGCAGCCTTTTGGTGAGGCGGTGTATCTTTCCGTTATCAGCGCGGATGGCAAGGATGCTGGCCTTGTCCTTTCTGCCGGATACGGTCATCGCATCGGAAAATCGATCGCCTATGGTGTCGTTGATGAAGAGGTGTTTCAACACGGGGCGCCGCAAATCAGCATTGATGTGCTTGGCCGCAGGAGGCAGGCACATATCGTCGAGAACGGCGTGCTTTACGATGCCGCCAATACAAAACTGAAAGGTTAGATCATGTCTCAGTCTTTACCTACTCATGCGCGTGCTGTGATCATTGGCGGTGGCGTGGTCGGCTGTTCGGTTGCGTATCACCTGACCAAGCTTGGCTGGACCGATGTGGTTCTTCTGGAACGCAAGCAGCTGACCTGCGGGACAACCTGGCATGCGGCCGGGTTGATTGCCCAGCTCAGGGCCACCCAGAATATGACGCGGCTGGCAAAATATTCACAAGAGCTTTACTTCAGCCTTGAGGATGAAACCGGAGTGGCAACGGGTATCAAACGAAATGGGTCCATCACCGTTGCCCTGACTGATGAGCGGATGGAGGAGCTTCGCCGCAGTGCCGCCATGGCCAGAGCCTTCGGGGTTGAGATCACCGAGATTGATACCGCCGAGATCAGCCGTCTCTATCCGGGGCTCAATGTTGAAGATGCTGTGGGAGGTGTCTGGTTGCCGAAGGATGGCCAGGCCGACCCGGTCAACATCACCCAGGCACTGGCCAAAGGGGCAAGGATGCGCGGCGCGACCATCCTGCAAGGGGTGAAAGTCACTGGCATCATGCAGGAAGATGGCAAGGCCATTGGTGTTGAAACCGACAACGGTAACATCAGGGCAGATTTTGTCGTGAATTGCGGCGGCATGTGGGCGCGGGAGATTGGCGATATGGCGGGAGTGGCTGTTCCGCTTCACGCCTGTGAACATTTCTATATTGTCACCGAAGGGATCGAAGGTCTCAAATCCAACCTGCCGGTCCTGCGTGTGCCGGATGAGTGCGCGTATTACAAGGAAGATGCCGGCAAGATCATGCTTGGTGCGTTTGAGCCCAATTCAAAACCATGGGGCATGGACGGTATTCCTGAAGACTTTGAATTCGACAGTTTGCCAGAAGATTTTGACCATTTTGAACCCATTCTTGAGAAAGCCGTGATGCGGTTGCCTGTTCTCGGGCAGGCTGGCATCCAGACATTTTTCAATGGTCCGGAAAGTTTCACGCCTGATGACCGCTATATTCTCGGCGAGGCGCCAGAGCTGAGGAATTTTTTCGTCGCGGCAGGTTTCAATTCTGTCGGAATACAATCGGCAGGTGGTGCCGGAATGGTGCTGGCCGAATGGATGGATAAAGGCAATGCCCCGATGGATCTGTGGGATGTCGATATCCGCCGGATGCAGCCGTTCCAGACAAACCGCAAATATCTTCATGACCGGGTGAGCGAAACGCTGGGGCTTTTATACGCGGATCACTTCCCGTACCGCCAGTTTGAAACGGGTCGGAATATCCGGCGGTCTCCTGTTCATCATCGTCTGGAAGACCAAGGCGCCTGTTTTGGTGAAGTCAACGGCTGGGAAAGGGCAAACTGGTTCCTGCCGGATGAAGAAAGGGCAGCGGGCAAGACGCCTCAATATGAATACAGCTGGAAAAGGCAGAACTGGTTTGAATATAACGCCGCCGAACATAAAGCTGTGCGTGAGAAGGTCGGGTTCTTTGATCTGTCGAGCTTTGGCAAGATCATGGTCGCCGGTGCGGATGCCGAATCTGTCCTGCAGCGGGTGGCAGGCAACGATGTTGCCGTGGAACCCGGACGTATCGTCTATACCCAGTTCCTCAATGAACATGGCGGTATCGAAGCCGATGTGACCATAACACGACTTGATCAGGACCGGTTTATCGTTGTCACTCCCGCGGCAACGATCCGTCGTGATATGAACTGGATCACGCGTCATATTCCTGATGGGGCCCATTGCATGGCCATGGATGTGACGGCAATGGAATCGGTCTTGGTGGTCATGGGGCCTGAAGCCCGGGAATTCCTTCAGCCGCTGATACCGCAGAGTCTGAACAATGCGGATTTTCCTTTCGGAACAATGCAGGACGTGGAAATAGGCTATGCCAGGGCGAGGGCCCACCGGGTATCCTATGTCGGCGAGCTGGGATGGGAGCTCTATGTCTCTGCGGATATGGCGGTGCATGTCTTTGATACCCTGATGAAGAGAGCAGAGGATCATCCGCTCAAGCTTTGCGGGCTGCATACCCTTGACAGCTGCCGTATTGAAAAGGCGTTCCGGCATTTCGGGCATGATATTTCGAGCGAAGATCATGTGCTTGAGGCCGGTCTCGGCTTTGCCGCCAGAATTGGCAAACAATCAGGCAGGTTTGGTGACTTCATTGGCCGGGATGCTGTCCTGCGGAAGAAAGATCAGGGGCTGAACGCCAGGATGATGCAGTTCCGTCTCAAGGATCCCGCCCCACTTCTCTATCATAATGAAGCGGTGATTCGAGATGGCGAAATTGTCGGCTACCTTACCTCCGGCAATTACGGCCATCACCTCGGGGGGGCGATCGGTATGGGATATGTGCCGTGCCGTGATGGTGAAGACGGCGCAAGCCAGCTTGCCTCTGAATACATGATTGATGTTGCCGGAGTAAGAGTGGCGGCGGAAGCCAGCCTGAAACCCATGTATGATCCGGCCGCCGAACGCATGAAATCCTGACCTTAATCCTTATCGCCGAGAGGTGCTCTGATGAGAGAAAAAAACATAACCCCCAGATCCCGCCGTGCTGGCGGTCGTGAAGCACGTAAAAGCCTTCGTGCAGCACCCCTTGCTGATGCCTTGCGCCCGGTTCGTCCCGGGTTAATGGGCGGCTCTTACAAGCCGCTTGATGCGGTTGGCGTCAAAGCCGTTGAGGATACGGTCTTTCAGATACTGGAAGAAATTGGCCTCTCCCAGGCACCTGAATCCGGCATCCGTTATATGACTGAAGCTGGTGCTATTGCCGGGGAGGATGGCCGGGTGCGTTTTCCCCGGGCTCTTGTCGAAGATACGATCGACAGGGCGGCGCGGAATATCACGCTTCATGGTCAGGACGAGAGGTTTGATCTTCATCTGGCTGGCACGAAAGTTCATTTCGGTACGGCAGGGGCGGCGGTTCATGTCGTTGATGTGCATGGCAATGCGTACAGGGAAAGCACGCTCAAGGATATCTATGATGCGGCACGCATCGTTGAAAACATGGACAATATCCACTTCTTTCAACGTCCCATGGTCGCCCGTGACATAGCTGATGCAAAAGATCTTGATATAAATACCCTCTATGCCTGTGTTGCCGGTACGCGCAAGCACGTGGGCGTGAGCTTCACTGAGGCTGAATTTGTCCCGGAAGCGATTGAGATGCTTCATAAGATCGCTGGCAGTGAAGAAAGCTGGCGGGCCCGGCCTTTTGTCTCCAATTCCAACTGTTTCGTTGTGCCGCCGCTCCGGTTTGCAACGGAATCCTGCCTTGTGATGGAAGAAGTCATCAGGGGAGGAATGCCGGTCTTGTTGTTGTCGGCTGGGCAGGCGGGCGCGACCGCGCCAGCCTCTATTGCCGGGGCAGTTGCCCAGGCTGTTGCTGAAGTGCTGGCGGGGCTTGTCTATGTTAACGCAATGGTGCCCGGGCATCCCGCGATATGCGGAACATGGCCTTTTGTATCTGATCTGAGAACAGGTGCCATGTCAGGCGGTTCCGGTGAGCAGGGTCTGTTGACAGCAGCCTGTGCCCAGATGATCAATCATTTTGATCTTCCTTCCGGTGCGGCTTCTGGAATGGCGGATTCAAAAATGCCGGATGCCCAGTCAGGGTACGAGAAAGGAAGCACCGCTGTCATGGCGGGTCTGGCGGGCCTTAATATGGTTTATGAAAGCGCAGGCATGCACGCATCGCTTCTGGGGTTCTGCCTTGAAAGCCTGGTGATCGACAACGATATGCTTGGCCAGTGCATGCGATGTGTCCGCGGGGTTGAGGTAAATGAAAGCACCCTCAGCGTTCAGGTCATGAAAGATGTCTGCATCGACGGGCCGGGTCATTATCTTGGCCATGATGCGACCATCGGGGTGATGCAGACCGAATATGTCTATCCTGAACTGGCGGACAGATCCTCGCCTAAAGAGTGGGAAGAGTTGGGCAAGCCTGATCTCGTTGCGCAGGCATCAGCCCGGAAGGACAGTATTCTTGATACGTTTACTCCCAGCCACATCCCTGCTGATCTGGATGCACTGATCCGGCAACACCACAAAATCCTGCTTTGAGCCTAGGACAAAAGCGCGGCAAGAGCGATGGAGGCAAGACGTGAGGAAGCAGGGTCCGCGCGGCTTGTCAGGATGATGGGCACCTTGCCGCCGGTAACAACGCCAGCGGCACAGGAGCCGTTAAACCAGACCATGGCCTTGAACAGAATATTGCCGGCGGTGATTTCCGGTACCACAACAGCGTCTGCTTTTCCGGCAACCGGATCCCCTTCAAGCCCTTTGATGGAGACAGCCTCAGGTGAGATGGCAAGATCAAAGGACAAGGGGCCGGAGATAATGGCGTCGGGGACATTCTGCCTGGCCCAGTCGCAGAGTTCTCTTGCCTCAAGCGAGGACGGAATTGAGGCGATGGGTGTTTCCGTTGCCGAGAGAATTGCAATACGTGGTGTGTCCATGCCGAGTGCGATGGCAGTCCTCGCCAGTATCTTGACGGTCTGTTGCCGGGTTTTCAGATCAGGGCTGACATTTACCGCGGCATCACTGATCAAAAGAGGCCTGCCCCCTTCAGCAGGGAACATAGCAAAGACATGAACCATGCGGGTTTCGGCACGGATGCCGGCATCACGTGAAACAATCCCCCCCATGAAAACATCAGAATGAAGATGACCTTTCATCAAGGCATCTACTTTATTGGCACCGGTCAGGGCAATCGCGACATCAATGGCACCTTTCTCGCCCTTGCAGTCGTGGATTTCAATGCCGTCGAGAGACCAGCCGATACGGTCGGCTTCATCACGGATCTTTGCGGCCTCGCCGATAAGCACCGGCGTTGCAATGCCTTCTTCATATGCCTGCTTGGCGGTCACAATAGGCAGAGGTGCCGATGCCCGCACAATCGCAAGTCGCATCGGTGATGGCCGAGCCTGTCTTGCCCGGATCAGAAGATCTTCGGGGCAGACGGGTGATTTATCTGAAAGAAAAGATGACATGCTTTCCGATCCTCAAAGGATATTAAAGTATTGTATTTGCTCCGGGCGCACAAATACGTAAATGGCTGGTGTCAGTATTCCCTGCTGAAAGGCATGATGCAAGTATTCATGGTCTCAGGGCTTCAACACATTTGGCAAGTCTGGCAAAACCCGGCCGGATCTGGTCGTCACCTATCGATGAATACGCAAGCCTGAGAAAATTCCGCGGGGGATCAGGTTCACCGAAAAAGGTGTCTCCGGCTTCGATGAGAACACCTTCTCTTTCCGCATGTTCGGCAAGTTTACGGGTATCAAGCCAGTCAGGTCCCTTGACCCAGAAACTTGTGCCCCCGAAATGAGAGCCTGTTTCTTCAAGCAGCGGTTCCTCATCAAGGGCAGATTTCAGTATCTGTCGCCGGGTTTCAAAATGACGCCGTAGCCGACGGATCTGTGCGTCGTAATGACCCAGTGCCATGAAATAGGCCGCGGTTCGCTGGGTATGGCCAGGCGGATGGCGCAACATCAGATGGCGCAAGGCCCTCGCTTCGGTGATCAGGGTTTCAGATGCCACAAGATAGCCAAGCCTGAGCCCCGGGAAGAGAGATTTGGAAAAACTGCCGACATAAATCACATGGCCGCTTTCATCCAGTGATTTCAGTGCGGGTGATGGTGTCTGGAGAAAATTCATCTCAAATTCATAATCATCCTCAATAATTAGCACATCATGCTTTCTGGCCAGATCAAGAAGATGTTGCCGTCGCGAACGGCTCATGGTGGCGGTGGTGGGGCACTGGTGACTTGGGGTGACAATAACGATATCCGATTTTGCAATAACGTCGTCATCGATCACGATACCCTCCTCATCCACAGCAAGGCGATGGATGCGGGATGTCCTCTTTTTGAGCAATTCCCTCAAATCCGGGTAAAACGGATCCTCGATCACCACCTGACGTGTTTCGTCAACAAGAAGCTGGGCAAGAAGAAACAGCGCGTTCTGCGCGCCCATGGTGACAAGTATCTGCTCCGGTTTGACACGAATGCCACGTCTTGGAAGGCTGTGTGAGCAGATATAATCCACCAGAAGAGGATCATCATTGAAGCCGAAATCACCGGCGGTGATACCAAAATCTCTCACTCCCAGTGCTTGCCGGGCACAGTCACGCCATTCGGAATGGCTGAACAGATGCAGATCAGCCTGACCATAGGTAAAAGGATAGCTGTATTCACGCCAGTTGAGCGGCTTGCTGACAATGTGAAGAGGTTGCGGCGTGTGGATGAATTTTTTCTCCCACGAAACCTGGTCTTGCGCTTTAAAGCTATCTTGCTGTTCATGCAATGGTGAAACAGGCGCATCGTGGCTGACAACAAAACCGGAACGGCTTAAAGGTTCAATATAGCCACTATCCGTCAGAGCCTGATACGCCAGGATAACCGTATTCCGCGACACACTGAGATGATCCGACAGTTGGCGTGTGGATGGCAAGGCATCCCCGGGCATCATGCTGCGGCTGAGGATGGATTTGACAAAATATTCGCGTATCTGTGTCTGTTTTGTTGTGCCACTTGTCTGATCAAGCTCAAACATCCATGGTGGCATGCCGCGCATCATGAGTAACAGGCCCTTTCTGGTACTAAATTAAGACATATCTGGTACTATCACAAGCCAGATCTTGCGGCTACCGTAATTATGGGATTTGTTTGGCTCTGCAAATGTAAATTTGGGAAACATCCCGGGAATGCGCCAACATTACTCAGGCTAGCAACACTTTTGGATGAGGGAGAAAGCCATGCCGCCGTTTGAGACAAATTCACTTGAAGAACACTGGATGCCATTTACCGGCAACCGTGATTTCAAAGCCAATCCGAGACTGGTGGTCAAGTCGGAAGGCATGTATTGCTGGGATTATAAGGGCGGGAAGCTTATTGATGGTTCATCGGGGCTGTTCTGTTGTCCGGCAGGCCACGGGCGTAAAGAGATCGCCGATGCGGTTTACGCGCAAATGTGCGAGAATGATTACACCCCACATTTCCAGCTTGGTCATCCTGGTTCGTTTGAACTCGCCGAACGTGTCGCCAGACTTCTGCCTGAGCCAATGAATCATGTTTTCTTCACCAATTCCGGATCAGAATCGGTCGACACCGCAATGAAGATCGCGCTGGCCTATCATCGTGCCCGTGGTGACGGACAGCGGACCCGATTTGTCAGCCGGGAACGTGCATATCATGGCGTCAACATGGGTGGTGTATCCCTTGCCGGGATGGTCAAGAACAGAGAGACGTTCAATCTTACCCTGCCCAACATTTCCATGATCCGTCACACGTATACGGCTGACCAGTCGTTCGTGCGTGGCCAACCGGAAGACGGCGCTGACCTGGCCGATGATCTCCAGCGCATCTGCGACAATTATGGTGGCAGCACGGTTGCGGCGGTTTTTGTCGAGCCGGTTGCAGGCTCCACCGGTACGCTGGTGCCGCCGGTCGGTTATCTCGATCGTCTGCGCAAGATTTGTGATCAGCACGGTATCCTGCTTATCTTTGATGAGGTGATCACGGGCTTTGGTCGGATGGGAACCCCCTTCGCCGCACATAAGTTCGGGGTGACACCTGATATCGCCACGATGGCAAAAGCCCTGACCAACGGCGCCATTCCCATGGGTGGTGTTGCTGTTAAAGATGAAATTTATGAAACCGTAACTAACGCGGCGCCGGAAAATGCCATCGAGTTTTTCCATGGCTACACCTATTCGGCGCATCCTGCCGCCTGTGCCGCTGGCATTGCGACGCAGAAAATCTATGAAGACGAAGGCCTTTTTGAACGTGCCAATGCCATGTCCGATTATTTCCTCGATGCAATCTGGACACTCAAGGATCATCCCATGGTTAAGGATCTCCGGGGTATTGGCATGATGGCCGGCGTTGAAGTCAAGAGCAACGGCGTGCCGGGCATGCGCGGACAGCAGATGCAGAAAGACATGTTCTGGAACGGGATGCACGTCAAGTTCACCGGTGATGTCGGTATTGTGGCACCGGCGTTTGTTGCGGAACGTCAGCACATCGATGAGATTGTTGATGTCTTCCGCAAGACACTGGATCAGCATCTGAATGCTTAGGTTTGTGTTAAGGCAGGGATCTTGAAAGATCATAAACCTGCTCAAATTCAGGAGAGGTCTTGCGGATATATATCCCGCTCATCGCGGATATATATCCTCAGGGCTGATGCTGACAGCATCAATCAATCAGGAAGCGGTAGTTTAACATCTTAACCAAGAACCCAAGTTTCCGCGGTGTAACAGCCTCGGTTGACATGTTTGCACCGTTGCTTGACGATGAGTTTTCCGGAAAGGTACAGATCACTATTCGCGCCAGGGGAGATAAGTGTGGAAGCGCCTGAAAAAAAATACGTCAATCAACCCGATGTGGAACTGAACACAAGCCCGGGTGATGAAATCAAAACCACCACCTGTTACATGTGCGCATGTCGTTGCGGGATCAAGGTGTATCTCAAGAATGGTGAGGTCCGGTATATCGAAGGCAACAGAGATCACCCGGTCAATAAGGGTGTGCTCTGCGGCAAGGGCGCTTCAGGCATCATGCAACATGTCTCGCCCGCACGGCTGACGGCGCCATTAAAACGCGTCGGCCCAAGAGGTTCAGGTGCATTTGAGGAAATTTCATGGGAAGAAGCGCTTGGTCTTGCCACGGACTGGTTGAGCGATGTCCGGGCAAGAGACCCCCGCAAACTTGCCTTCTTCACCGGCCGGGATCAAAGCCAGGCCCTTACAGGTTGGTGGTCCAGTCAGTTTGGCACGCCTAATTTTGCCGCCCATGGCGGGTTTTGTTCGGTGAATATGGCCGCTGCAGGGCTTTATACATTCGGGGGATCTTTCTGGGAGTTTGGTGAGCCTGACTGGGACCTGACCGAATATTTCATGCTCTGGGGCGTTGCCGAAGATCATTCGTCCAACCCGATCAAAAAAGCGCTGGGCAAGCTCAAAAAGCGCGGTGCCAAAGTGGTGGCCGTCAATCCTGTTCGCACCGGCTATGGGGCTATCGCTGATGAGTGGCTCGGATTACGGCCGGGAACAGACGGGCTTTTCGCCTCGGCGCTTATCCACGAGTTGATGAAAGCAGGTCGCATCGATATCGAATATCTGGTGCGCTACACCAACGTGCACTGGCTGGTGATCCGGAACCCCGGCAAAGCCGATGACGGGCTTATCCTGCGTGATGGTGATAACAAGCCTCTTGCCTATGACCAGAAGAGCAAGTCCTTCAAGGATGCCCGGGACATCAAGGTCAAGCCGGCATTGCACGGGGAATTCAAAACCGAGGCAGGGCAGACGGTTGTTCCGGTCATGTCCCTGATCACCGAACGTTTCCTTGATGAAAAATACAGCCCTGAAAATGTTTCGGCTGAAGTCGGATTGCCGGCCGGCACAATTAAGCGGATTGCCGCCGAAATTGCAGAAGCTGCTTTTGATAAGGAAATCACCATCAAACAGGAATGGACAGACTGGGCTGGCCGCAAGCATAAGACGATCACAGGCCGTCCGGTATCCTTCCATGCCATGCGGGGCATTTCTGCGCATTCCAACGGGTTCAATACGTGCCGTATCATCCATCTTCTGCAGATCCTGATAGGCTCAATCGACTGCCCCGGAGGGTTCCGGTACAAGCCGCCCTTTCCGAAGACCATCCCGCCAGGGATACGGCCAGCGGGCAAAGAAGGCCAGGTAAAGCCGAACACACCATTGTCAGGGCCGCCGCTGGGGTTTGTGACCGGACCGGAAGATCTTCTGGTGGATGGAAAAGGAACCCCGTTGCGGATTGACAAAGGGTATTCCTGGGATGCACCGGTTTCCGCGCATGGTCTGATGCATATGGTCATCAATAACGCCGGGATGGAAGATCCCTACAATATTGATCTTCTGTTCATGTATATGGCGAATATGGGATGGAACTCATCCATGAATGTTGGCGGGACGCTGGACCATCTGACCGCCAAAAAACCGGGATCAGATGAATATGTAATCCCGAAAATCATCTATTCGGATGCGTTTTATTCCGAAACAGTTCCCTATGCTGATCTCATTCTGCCTGACACAACCTATCTTGAGCGTTGGGATTGCATCTCGATGCTGGACCGGCCGATTTCCGAGCCGGATTCCGCAAACGACGCGATCCGCCAGCCGGTGGTGGAGCCAAATCGCAATGTCCGGCCGTTTCAGAGTGTTCTTCTTGACCTGGGGCACAGGCTTGGCCTGCCCGGAATGACGAACGAAGATGGATCAGCGAAATATCCAGGTGGATATGCCGATTATATCGTCAATCATGAACGCACCCCGGGGGTCGGGCCGCTCACGGGATGGCGCGGCAAGGATGGCAAGGAGTACGGGGTCGGAGATGTCAATCCCGATCAGCTTCAGCGTTATATTGAAAACGGATGTTTTCACAGCCATGAACTGCCGGCCAATATGCGGTATTACAAACATGCGAACAAAGATTATCTGGACTGGGCGAAATCTGTAGCTTTCAACGGGTCAACAGATCAGATTGTCTTTGAGCTTTACAGCGAGACGTTACAGAAATTCCGTCTGGCCGCCGCCGGGCATGGCGATATTCTGCCCCCGGAAACACATCGGGAAAGGTTAAGAACCTATTTTGACCCACTGCCATTCTGGTACCCGCCTTTTGAAGGCACAGCGATAGAAACAGATGATTACCCGTTCCACGCTATTACCCAGCGTCCCATGCATATGTACCATTCCTGGGGATCACAGAACGCCTGGCTTCGGCAGATCACCAATGTGAACCGGCTTTATATGAACAGGGAACGTGGTTTATCCCTCGGGCTTGCCGATGATGACTGGGTATGGCTGAGCAGTCATATCGGCCGCGTCAAATGTCAGGTGGCTTTGATGGACGGATGCAATCCGGACACCTTATGGACATGGAACGCCATCGGCAAGCGGGGCGGGGCCTGGGGGCTTGACAAGGATGCTCCGGAAATGAAACAGGCGTTTTTGCTGAACCATCTGATCTCCGAACTTTTGCCTGAACGTGAAGGCGGATATCGCTTCAGCAACAGCGATCCTATCACCGGGCAGGCGGCCTGGTATGATCTTCGGGTGAGTATTGAAAAGGCTCAGCCTGAAGAGGCGGGAACCTCCGCCCCGTATTTTGAGCCTTTCGAGACCCGCCGTATGGGTGAAATACCTGCTGAATTGGCGTATGGGCTACAGTTCCGTAAGGAGGCCGCGAAATGACAACGCTTCCCGATAAAACAGATAAAAAACTGGGATTGGTTATTGATCTTGATACCTGTGTTGGCTGTCAGGGATGTGTGACGAGCTGCAAGGAATGGAACACCTCCGGCTATTCCGCACCGCTCACGGATCTTGACCCTTATGGCAAAGACCCGACAGGGGCCTGGCTCAACCGGGTTCATGGTTTCGAGATCACTGATGCCGATGCCAGCAGGACGGTCCACTTCCCCCGCTCATGCCTGCATTGCGAAGAGCCGGATTGCGTGACAGTCTGCCCGACAGGTGCAAGCTATAAACGTGCCGAAGACGGGATTGTGCTGGTCAATCCGGATACGTGCATTGGCTGCAAACTGTGTTCCTGGGCCTGCCCTTATGGGGCCCGTGAATATGATATGTCGCATGGTGTCATGAAGAAATGCACGCTTTGCGTTGACCGGATCTATAATGAAAATCTTGATCCGGAAGACCGCCAGCCGGCCTGTGTCCGGGCCTGCCCGACCGGGGCACGGCATTTTGGTGACCTTGGCGATGCTGACAGCGATGTCTCAAAACTGGTCGCCGAACGAGGCGGGTACAATCTGCTTGAGGAATTTGGCTATAAACCGGTGAACAAGTATCTGCCGCCGCGCAAGAAGCGAGATCATGTCACCGCCAAGCCCGTTGCCCTTGAGGAGGTCGGAACCGGAACGGATGGTAGCATGAGCGAACGTTTCTTTGCCTGGGCAGACAAGATGCTGAGCAATTGATGCTGGCCTGATACAAATTTTATAATTGGGGAGAAATTATGCATCCAGCGTATTCCGTCATCATCTTCACAACGATATCCGGCGCAGGCTATGGACTGCTTACCTTAGCCGCACTGGGTATGGCTTTTGGCCTGTTGCCGGTCAGCCCATCTTTCATGATTGTTCTTCTCGGCATATCCATAGCACTCGTTACCATCGGCCTGTTTTCCTCCATGACTCATCTCGGTCATCCCGAACGGGCATGGCGGGCTGTATCTCAATGGCGGAGCTCCTGGCTTTCACGCGAAGGTCTTTTTGCCTTGCTGACCTATATACCGACGGGACTTCTGGGGCTTAGCTATATTTTTGAGATTGGGGTTGAACTGAGACCAATCCTGGGACTTGCCGCGGCAATTCTTGCAATGATTACTGTTTATTGCACCGGGATGATCTATGCCAGCCTGAAGACAATACGTGCCTGGTATCAGCCGCTTACGACGCCGATTTATGTTGTGTTGTCGTTGCTGAGTGGTGCGCTGTTGCTTTTATGCCTGCTTGCGGTTGGAGGCGCACAAAGCGGCCTTCTGGTAAAATTTGCCATAATCTTATGTGCCCTTTCGCTGCTTCTTAAACTTGCTTACTGGAAGAAAATTGACGAAGCGCCGTATGATTATACGGTCCAGCAGGCACTGGGCTTCCCGGATGCAATCAAGATTGCGCAGGTCGAGCCCGCCCATACACAGGCTAATTTTGTGATGCGGGAAATGGGATATAAGGTTGCCCGTTCCAACAGTGCCAAACTCCGGAAACTGATGGTTATGCTGGGTTTCGTGGTGCCATTTCTATGCTTGGCTGGCGTGATTCTTATGCCGGTGCAGATGGTGCCGCTTATGGTTATCCTCCTTCTTTCGCACTCGGTCGGGTTGATGGTTGAACGCTGGTTGTTCTTTGCCGAAGCCGAACATGTGGTGAATCTCTATTACTAGAAAAAATCCTGAATGATGAGCATCACTCTTGTGTTCGCTTTTTGTGGTTTCTTAGCCGGGCTGCTGATCGGCGCTGTCGGCATCGGAGGGGTGATCCTTGTCCCACTGCTCGTATATCTGGCCAATGCTGATATTCATCATAGTATCGCCGCCGCGCTTTTTTCTTTTTCTATTTCAGGCATCGTCGGAACAATTATATATACCCGGCGTGGCGTGATTGACTGGGCACTGGCGCGAAACCTTGTTGCTGGTGCGATCCCGGGGACGCTGGCAGGAACAATTCTGCTTTTCTATGTCAATGAAACTATGCTGATTATATTTATCGCGACGCTGGCCATTCTTTCGGCGAGCAGGGAGTTGCTGGCTTCATCCTCCTCCCGGGAAAACAGCTCTTATACCCTTGGCTCTTCACAACTGATCGGTATAGGGGCCTTTGCCGGGGCATTATCTGCTTTGAGTGGAACAGGTGGTCCCATGATACTCATGCCGGTGCTTGTTTGGTTTTCTGTGCCGGTAGTGCTGGCGGTCGGACTGGCGCAGGTCATCCAGTTACCTATCGCGATCGTGGCGACAGCTGGTAATATCTGGAACGATATCCTTGACTGGAAATTGGCTTTAGCCATTGCATCTGGTGTTGCTCTTGGCAGTCTGATTGGGGGCGTGATGGCAAAGCATATCCCCGTAGCAGCTATCAGAAAAGCTGTTGCGCTGTCGCTCGCCGCATCTGGTATGCTGATGATCTTTTCTCAGTTGAATTGACCGGCAGGCAGATCGGGTCAGTTTTCATGGGTGGATCTGACCACGCCCTTAATTAGAGGGTAACCTTTTCTGTGTGGCCGTCTACAGTCATCGCCATGCCGGAGACATTTCGGGCGCCGGGAGAAGCCAGGAAGACCGCCATATTGGCAACGTCTTCAGCGGTCACAAATCGCCTCAGGGATGCGCAATCCGCATACCCTTGGCGTAAATCTCCGGGTGAAATACCTCGTGCTTTTGCTTCATTGGCGATAACCCTGTCCATCCGGTCACCTTCAACCGAACCCGGGCAGATGGCATTGACCCGGATATTATATGGACCAAGCTCCATCGCCAGTGTCTTTGTGAGGCCGATAATCCCCCATTTGGCCGTCGCGTAAGGAGAACGGTAAGGATATCCGAACAGGCCTGCCGTTGATGATGTCAGGGTGATGACGCCGTTGTTCTGGCTTTTCATCCACGGTGCCGCAAGGCTGGCGGCAAGAAAAGCACCATCCAGATTAACAGCAAGGCAGCGGCGCCATTCTTCAAGACGGACATCTTCGACGGCGGCCGTTGGCCCCGCGATGCCGGCATTTGCCATGACAACATCCAGTCTCTCCCAGCGGGAGCGAAGATCCGTGTAAACCTTGCGCATAGTGTCTTCACATGACGCATCCGCTTCGTAGGTTAAAAGCCCCGGATGCGCTGCACTTGCACTGGTAAGCGCGGCTGTATCTGTGTCTGTCACGGCAACCGTTGCGCCGCCGGCCATGAAAGCCTTCGCCATGGCAAGACCAAGGCCGGAACCACCTGCTGTGATGAATACATGCTGCATCATATTTCTCCTCAGGAAAGCGAAAGAAGAACGGAACCACTTTTTGATGAAGCTTCCACCATTTCATGGGCATCTGCAATCCGATCAAGCGGGAAAGTGGCGGCAATATTCTCGGTGATGCTGCCAGCCGTCAGCAATTCTGCCAAAAGATCGGTGGCCGATTTCCGGGTTTCCCTGTCAAGCAGATAGACAAGCATCATATGCACCGTGATGTTCTTGAACATGAAGTCATAAAAAGGGAGCGTCGGGGTCTTATCAAGGGCGGAGCCATAGGCGGCGACACTGCCGTTGATATTCATCACCTGACCAAGCATGGTGGCATTAACGCCAAATTCAGCCTCGATGGCATGATCGATCCCGCCGCTGAGATCCATCACAGCTTGGGCCAGGTCGGATTGCCGATAATCCAGAACATGATCCGCACCAGCCCCAAGGGCGGTGTTCCGGCTGAGTTCAGAAGAAGCGGTGGTGATGATGCTGCCAGCGCCAAGTGCCCTGGCCACCTGAATGGCGTAACGTCCGACAACACCGCCACCGCCGCTGATGAAGACCTGCTTGCCTTCTATGGATGGGGCTCTTGTAACGGCATGTACCGCTGTCATGGCAGGAATCCCAAGACAGGCGCCATGGGCAAAACTGATACCATCGGGAAGATGGCATACCTGTTCGGACGGAATGACAAGCATTTCCGCCGCCGTACCAAAGGCACGTTTGAAACCTGCATTGAATACATAGACCCGGTCACCTTCTGTGAAACCCTTGACCTTGTCGCCAACCGCATCAATGATGCCAGCGCCATCGCTGTGAGGGATGACTTCCGGATATGGCATCTCCATACCGCCCAGGCTCTGCCCTGCGCGCATCTTTACATCCGATGGATTGATGCCGGATGCATGCAGCCGGATCAACACATCATCCGGGCCCATCCGGGGCACATCGATATCTTCAATACTCAGGACAGAATGGGCGTCACCCTTTTCCCGATAGAGGCCAGCTTTCATTATAATCCTCACAAATTTTCGGCTCAGGCAAAAGCAATCACACCACGTCAAGATGATCTTGCGCAAGGGGAATGTTTCATGATTGAATACGGATGTGTTTCTTATGAATTCTGAACCTGCACTTTTTTGGAGACTTGCAAGATGGAAGAGGTTTTTTCCCGGCGTAAGATAGTAACTCCGGCCGAACTGAAAGAGCTGAACGAACGATCAGATTTGATGGGCATTTTACAGATGTCGAGCCATCTGGGGCTTATCGGATTGCTTGGCTATGCGCACAGTATTGCCATGGGAAGCTGGTGGGTGCTGCTGACAGGTTTCTGTCTTGGTGTTGCCATTAATTTCCTCTATGCAGCCCAGCATGAATTGTCGCACTGGACGGTCTTCCGGACAAAATGGCTCAATGAATTCTTCGGTCGCTTTATCGGTTTCTTCATGTTGTTCCCACGTGATTACGATCTGATCATGCATTACTCGCACCATCGCTACACGCAGGACTGGGATAAGGATGGTGAACTTGTTCGTGAACCCTACACCCTTCAAACCTTCCTTTTGTGGATGACCGGGCTGACCTATTGGCGCAACCGTGTGGTCGGTATCATCCGGCGCGCCCGCGGCATCATCATAGAGCCTTACATTCATGCCAATGAAGAAGGTAAGGTTGTTCGTGAGTCGCGCTGGCATGTGGTGGGTTACACCGCTATCCTGGCAGGGTCGCTTTATCTTGAAACCTGGGCGGCCGTGACCTTCTGGCTCCTGCCCATGTTGCTGACAAAGCCGGTTCATCAGCTGCAGAATACGATCGAACATCTGGGGCTGACCCATAACGATGATATTCTGAACAACACGAGATCCACGCGTACGAATTTTATCATGCGCTGGCTCTGCTGGCAGATGCCTTATCATACAGCGCATCACAGTTTCCCCTCGGTTCCTTTCTGGAAACTACGCAAGCTCAACGACAAGATTGAGAATGCCTGCGGTGAAGTGCATCGCATGGGATGGATTGAATTCCAGATTGAGGCTGTCCGGAGACTCCGCCAAAACGATGAAAGCTTCTATCCGATGAACGAGGTCTGGATCGTGCCGGCATCAGGTGGCCGTCAGATCAAGCTTGAGGCGTAAGCCTGCCATGGCCCGGCAACTCAAGGTATACACCTCACTGTGGTCGATGATGCCGCATGACAATAGCGGCGTTATCCTGCCTTATGAAGATATCTGCCGCATGGTGGCCGGGGCCGGGTATGATGGCATGGCCATTGATCTGGGTGCCGGTGATGTTGCCCAGGCAAGGGAAGTCCAGCCCATCATGGCCCGCCACGGATTGACGCCGCTGATCGTCGCCTTTCCCAAGTCGGTTTCGTCCCTTCATGAAACACTGGTCATGGCGAAAGATTTCGGCTCACCTTTTGTGGATGTCATCGGTCAGGTCTTCCCGCTTACCGTTGACGGCATGATCCCGGTAATCCGGCGCTGGATCGAAATGTCTGATAGCGTCGGAGTGCCTGTTCAGTTTGAAACACATCGTAACTGCATCACCAACGATTTGTTTTCAACGCTTTCGCTCATTGATGCTGTGCCTGAGATGCGGCTCTGTGCTGATCTTTCGCATTACGTTGTTGACCGGGAGTTCAAGCATCCGCTCCAACCTGAGGAAATGGCGCTGATCAGCCGTGTCCTTCATCGTTCGGACAGTTTTCAGGGCCGCGTCGCCAGCCGCCAGCAGATCCAGCTTCAGCTGGATTTTCCGCAGCATCAGAAATGGGTTGAGCTGTTCAAGGGCTGGTGGAGAGAAGGCCTGGCCAGTTGGCGAGACCGTAATCAGGACGGCGACTGTATCTTTTTATGCGAACTCGGGCCACCGGAATATGCCATGACCGATGCGGAGGGCAGAGAAATGTCCAACCGGTGGGAGGAAGCACTTGTCATTCGTAACTGGGTTCAAGAGATCTGGGACCAGCTGGGTGGCGACACCTGAATTTAATCCTTGGTCGGTTTCAGCTCATGATCCGTCCCAAAGGTCCGAGGCGGATACCTTTGCGGAGTTTTCGGTAAGGAACATGTTCCAGCTCGCAAGGTGTTAACCCCGGGGCTTTGACATTAATTACAGTTGCCGAAAGCGAATCAAAATCTGCCCGAAAATGGACTGTGCTCTTGACCACAATGATGGAAGCATCTTCGGGACGAACACCGATATGGGTAAAAATTGCCTGATCCAGACATTGGCATCTTGTGCTGGAAAGAACGATCCGGATATCCCCTTTGATATGTGCAATTCGAATGAGTGCCGACGGACCGGCTTCAGCCATGCCTCCGGCATACATCTCACCCGTAAAGGCAAATCTTCCGTCGCTTAACGCAAGGACTTCAACAAATGCATCAAAGGGTTTGGCGTCAGGGCCTGCTTTCCCCCCGAGAGAAGTGTGGAAGATGGCACCCACTCCTCTTTTATGCGCTTCCCCGGCGACATCGGGATCATTCAGCATCCCGAGAATTACATTGCTGGCATCGGCATCGACCAGCGCTTCGAGAATGCCTGTTGTATCGGACGTGCTGCCTGCACCGGGATTATCCTGCACATCAGCCAGAATAACGGGTGTCTTTTCTCGCGTGTTAATCTTAATGGCAGTTTCCACGGCATCGGCTGGATCGAAGAGAGAGACATCGAGTTGCGGCTCAGCATCCTCGAGATCTTTAAAAAGGTGGTCAGCGATCATCGCCGCTTCCTGTTCGGTTGTGGCATAGGCAAGTACCGACGGGCCGGCATCGTAAATATCGGCCGCCGGGAAGCCGGTTGACAGTTCTGCCCATGTCTGAGGTGCGGGGCCCACCGATCTGACGGTTTCGTATATTCTTTTGAGGGGATCTCTGCCCGTATACTGGGCATGGAGAGGAATGAGATAAGGTGACTGGCGAAAAGCGGGAAAAACGAAACCTCCATTCATCAGATAGTGTAATACATCAAAAGCGCGGCCACCTGTTTCGGCCATGTCCAGGTGGGGATAGCTTCGGTACATGGTGATGGCTGACGCATGCCTCACCATCTTTTCCGTCACATTGGCGTGGGAATCGAGGCTGATGACAACAGGGAGTTCAGGTCCTGCCATCTCGCGGATACGGGCAAGACATTCCCCTTCGCCGTCATCAAAACTCATGGTGACCATTGCGCCGTGCAGATCAAGATATATTCCGTCCACCGCGTAATGGGATGCGATACCATGCAGGATCTGGCCCATGATGTCTTCATAAGTCTCGTCGGTTACTTGTGCGCTTGGTTCCGCCGCACACCACAGGATGGGGATGAGTTCGATGTTTTCAGCTTTCCGCGCTTCCCGGATAAAGCCTGCAAGTGGCAGTGAGGTTCCCTCAAGTCCGGTGAAAACCTCTGTTCCCTTAAGGAGACCCGGCCAGGAATCCGCTTTGTTGAAATCACTTATATCTGCTCTGGTTGCGCCGAAGGTGTTTGTTTCATGCTGGAAACCGGCAACAAGAATGCGTTTTGACATATCGGCGATGTCTCCTGATCATCCGTCACACATGAAAATTATCTCAGAAAGACAATATTCTAAATGGAAAAACCGACGGATATGCCAGATCACGTCAGCTGATCGATATTCTCATCCGACAGATTTCCGGGCACGATGGTAATCGGAACGCGGCACTGGGATGCGCCTTTTGTTGTCATATAGGTGATCAGCGGGCCGGTGCTTTCAGCTTTCGTGTCAGCGCCAAGAATGAGGATGGAGATATCTTCTTCTTCATTGATCAGGCTGATGAGTTCCGATTTAGGGTCCCCTTCGCGCAAATAGATCATGGGATATTCACCCGTCAGTTCATGCACCCATTCGCTGTTGACGCGAAGCAGTTTTTCCGCTTCTTCCCGGGCCTCTTCGCGCATCAGCTCCCCCACACCGGCGAAATGCTGGAATTCGGCAGGCAGGATGCAATGCATCAGGGCGATCTTGCCCTTAAGCCTCTTGGCTCTTCGGCAGGCATAGTAAAGAGCCTGGTGCAGCTCCTCGCTGTCATCGACCACAACAAGGAAAACCCGTACAGGTTCATTTTTAACGGAAGATGTCTTTTTTACTTTGGCCATGTTTCTATCTTCTGAACGCTACTGCCGCCAGCCAGCCGGCTGCAATGGCAAATATTATAGCAAAAATTCCATAAAAAGGCGCGTAATCATGCGCAATATTGTAAACCATCGCGCTGAGCCCCGATTTGGCCACTTTGAGTGTCGAAATATCCTCGTTCACCATGACGCCATTGCTGAAATGCATGACCCTGACTTCATATTGCCCGGGGATAACATTTGCGGGCAGAACAACGTTGGTCCGGAACAACACCCCTTCGATCACCTGAATGCTGCCGGGGCGTTTATCCCAGAGATCGACCTGTTCCATGTTGCGGATAAGCGCTTCTTTCCATTCCTGAACCTCACCCTCATCTATCCGGCTTCCTGATGCAAGCGCCAGCGGAATATGTTCATAACCAAGACGGATTTTCTGGCGTTCTTCAGGGCTGGCAATTTGCTCCACCGGTTTGGTGGAAAGAATATGATAAAAGCTTGGGATCCCTTCCAGTCTGGCGTTTTCAGTATTGAGCCAGATACCAGCGACCTTGTCTTTGCGACGTAATGCCATTGATTTCGGAGGGCCGGAAATGACAATGGCAATCTGATCGTTGCTGTTCTTGCTCAATGCACCGAATAACAGCAGTTCCGTGCCGTTGAAATCGGTGGTGATACCGACCTCGCTTTGATCAAGGTCAGCGACAAGTGTCCCTTTGGCGTTGGCGTATCCGGACAAAACCGAAAGGCAAAAGGCAATGATGACGGTATGCAGGACATATGCGGAAAAGTTTTTCATCGCAGGAACTCCAGCGAGAAGAGATCTTCCGGCATGAGGACGAGATCAAGGAGAAGCTTGAGGCAGACCATCAGCACGATAAGCGCAAGAAGACCACGAAGTTGTTCGCCTTTGAGCTTAGCCCCGATGCGGGTGCCAAACTGCGCACCTATCACTGCGCCAAACAGCAACAGCCCCGCCAACACAATATCAACGGTCTGTGTCTGGACAGATTGCAGAAAGGTAACGTTCGCGGTGACAAAAATGATTTGAAAAAGAGATGTTCCGACAACGACAGCGGTAGGCATTCCAAGCAGATAGATCATGGCGGGAACCATGATAAATCCGCCACCAACCCCCATTATGGCAGAAAGTATCCCGACGAGAGCACCGACGATGAAGGGCAGAAGTGCCGAGATATAAAGTTTTGATTTGCGAAAACGCATCTTGAAGGGGAGGCCGTGCAGCCAGTTGTGCTGGTGCAACTTACCGCGCCGCGCGCCGGGAAGCCGGGCACGTAGCATGGCCCGGATGCTCTCGACAAGCATCAGCCCGCCGATAATGCCGAGGAAGACGACAAAGCTGATTTTGATCACCACATCGATCTGGCCAAGCTGTCGGAGCAATGCAAAAAGTGCAACCCCGAGGGTTGATCCGACAAGACCGCCTGCGAGAAGAACAAGTCCCATTTTGATATCAACATTGCCGCGGCGGAAATGCGCCAGCACTCCTGAAACAGAAGAGGCGACAATCTGATTGGCTTCCGTGCCGACGGCTACCGGGGCCGGCACACCAAGAAAGATAAGCAGTGGCGTCATCAGAAAACCGCCGCCAACCCCGAAGATACCAGAAAGCATCCCAACCATGGCACCAAGGCCAATGATGGTGAATACATTCATCGAGATTTCAGCAATAGGAAGATAGATATACATAAAAAGTCTTCAATATTCGTCTTGTTCGATACACCTAGCAGGTTTTTCATGTAAGTGCGAGCGCTAAGGTGTCCATCAGACGTCAGTTTTGCAACATTTTGCCGCAAGGACTATTCTTTCTCGATGCGGGCTTTGCGGGGCGGTAACGGATGTGTCAAAGACGGCATCATTTGTCATGCGGTTGTTTGCCTGAATATCAAAGATCATTCCTTGAATTTACGGGGATTTGTGCAGGACAGGATCATCATCGTAAATCGTGGACAGAAGCTTGATAATCATCTCAACGTTTGAATCTTCAATAGAATAAAAGACCATCTGGGAAGAACGTCTTGCCTTGACAATCTGCGCTCTGCGTAAGCGGGCAAGATGCTGAGACAGGGCAGACTGACTCAAACTCTGGAGGATATTTTCCAACTCCTTGACGCTCAGTTCCTCCCGATTGATAAGATGGGACAGAATTTCAAGCCGCTGGCTGTTGCTCATGGCTTTCATAACGGTTGTGGCGCGACTGCCGCCGGTATTTTTCATGCCCGTTCCGGACGACCGACGCTTTCGCTTGTAGGTTTTTGGGGGGCTTTGCATGGGAATATTCCCTTATGTGTTCGTATCCGGGCCCGGATGCTTTCCGCGCATGGATATTTCTCGACAAGGGGAGTATTCTCACCTCCGTACTTCAAATCCCCCATCGCCTACTAATAATACGAAAAATATATTAATTTACCTTTAATGGTTGAAAATTAATTGCGGATGCTGCCGGGCCCCGGATAAGGTAAAATGAACTGAGCTCATTAAGCTGATGGAGCAGAACAGAAGCATGGCTTCAGGAAGAAGAAAACAACTTGATCAGTCCGCGCTTGCATCATTGGTGCGGGAGCTTGATGAAAAAGGTGTGCCGGCGCAGGATTTTGACATGCGTATCGATATTGATGGCACCTGGTATCATCAGGGCTCACCCATAAAGCGTGAGGGAATGGTGCGTCTTTTCGCCAGTATCCTGACACGCCTTGAAAACGGAGAATACTGGCTGGTCACGCCCGCAGAACGTGGCCGGATTCAAGTTGAGGATACGCCTTTTGTCGTTACCTCGATGCTGACCGAAGGGACAGGGCAGCAAAGGCAGATCAGTTTTGTGACCAATATAGGTGAGGTGGTTCCACTTGACCGTGAACATCCTCTTGTCATAAGGCAGGGAGCAAGAGGTGATGAGCCGCGGCCGTATATTCTTGTCCGTGGCGGTCTGGAGGCGAGACTGGGACGGTCGGTCTTCTATGAACTTGCCGATCTGGCCGAAGTTGATGCGGATGATCAGGCTGGCATCTGGAGTCATGGCCATTTATTCTCTCTTCTTGCCGGAGGGGAAACTCAAGGGGTGCAGGATGGATGATTTGTCGGAAATCCTTGATGCGCTCGGGGGATGTATTCAGCCTGAGGCTGATCCGGTGCCGGAAGGACGGCGGGCATCAGCGGTGTTGATGGCATTGATCAAAGATGAAGGCCGGTATTCCATCATTCTGACTGAGCGTTCTTCTGAGCTGCGTCATCATGCGGGCCAGATCAGCTTCCCCGGAGGACAGATTGATCAGGGGGAAACCGTGCTTGGTGCGGCGTTGCGTGAAGCCGAAGAGGAAATCGCCCTTCCTGCCGGGAAAGTAGATGTGCTGGGATATCTGCCCGGGGTGGTGACCACCGCAAATTTTCATATCGCGCCGGTACTGGGCGTGGTGAATGCCGATGTATCGCTGGTTCCGGCCGAAGCTGAGGTTTCGCGGATACTCATTGAGCCTGTCCTTCCTCTTCTTGATCCGGGCAGGCATCGCTCGGTGCAACGTGAATATCAGGGCAAGCCGTATCAATCCTGGGAAATTCAGCATGACCGCGAATACATCTGGGGTGCGACGGCGCGAATACTGGTTCAGTGGTCGGCACGCATTCAGGCAAATCAAAAGGTCCCGCCGGTGCTGAACGGAGATGGGAGTCATGAAAAGGTGACCGTAAGATGAGTCGTTATCTCATTATAGGACTTGCCGTGCTGGTAGGCGCAATCCTTGGCTTGCTGCTGGCAAGATACCAGAAAAGGCAGGAACAGGTGCTGGTTGAGGAAGGCAAGACATGGTCTCTGTTGCCGTGGATAGCCGGATTTGCGGTGCTCATTGTAGGTCTTTTCCTGCTGGCCGACGGAGAAAGGGCCCCGAAAGACGCTGAGTATAAACCGGCCACCCTGCAGAATGGCGACATTCAGCCAGGATCCTTTGACTCGAATTCTGGTAATTCAAACGACTAGTGTGCGGAAACTCAATGCCAGTTCAGCCCAATACATATCTGGCGGAAACCCTGCTCAGGCTTGAGCTCCCGCAGAAAATCATGGCTGTTGTCGCACAGGCAGGGGGAGAGGCCAGATTTGTTGGCGGCGTGGTGCGTGACCTTCTGGCCGGAATAACCAGTGACGATCATGCCGATATCGACATGGCGGGAACGCTCCCGCCGGAAGAGTCTGCCCGTGTGCTCAAGGCGGCCGGGCTCAGGGTTATCCCGACGGGTATTGATCATGGCACGATCACGGTGATGGAAAAAGCGCAGGACGCGCCGAGACGGAAAGTCGAGCTGACGACATTGCGCCGGGATATCCACACGGATGGCCGTCATGCGGAAGTTGTGTTCGGCACTGACTGGACCGCTGATGCTGCCCGACGGGATTTCACGATCAACAGTCTTTACGCGGATGCCGAGGGGCAGATCTTTGATCCTTTCGGAGGTGTGGAAGATCTTAAAGCAGGCCGGGTGAAGTTTATACATGATGCCGGGATGCGAATCCGGGAAGATTACTTAAGGATGCTCAGGTATTTTCGCTTTTTCGGACGGTTCGGCCGGGGGGATGCAGACGCGGAAGCCTTAGCGGCGATCCGGCAGCAACGTGCCGGATTGAAACAGATTTCGGGGGAGCGGATTGCGGCTGAAATCAAAGGTATACTTCTCTCGCGCTCAGCTCCCGCCATTGATGCCATGGTCTTGACTGGTATAGACCATGAAATTGCTGAAGGTGGTTTTATAACCGAAAACTTTACCACGTTGCTTGCCTCAGTTGCTGATATGCCAGTGATTATTCTTTTCGGATATCTTATTGGTAAAGCCTCACCCGGGGATGTTGCAGACAGGCTCCGGCTTTCAAATGCTGAACGTCGGCTGATGGAGCAGGCCGCAGGGGATATGGATATTGAACTCCTTGAAGGAAGAGACTGGCAACGCGGGGCGTGGCAGATTGCAAAGGATACCCGTCTTGATATGAAGACGCTGTCTTTTCTCTATGCTGTCTGGTCGGTCCGGAAACGTGGCACGGCTGACAGATCACATCAATCCAGGTTGCGCAACTGGCGGCTGCCGGTCTTTCCTGTCACTGGCGGGGATCTGATGGACAGAGGGTTTCGGGAAGGTGAGAAATTGGGGCAGACTCTCGCCATGCTGGAACAGCAATGGATTGATGGCGGGTTCATGCAGGGAAAAGATGAGTTGCTGAATTTTCTGGACGCTTGAATGACAACACGATAGGACTGTCGCCAGTATTAAGGAAGAGGCATGGGAAAGCACGACCTGTCATTACCCGTCACCGAAGACGAGCGGAAAAACCGTCAGGATCAGGCCGCTGACTGGTTCAGATCACTGCGTGATCAGATCTGCGATGCTTTTGAAGCCATCGAAAATGACTATGCCGCGGCCCATCCGGAGGCTGGGGCTCCGGGTCGGTTTGAACGCAGACCATGGGACCGCCCGGAAGGTGGCGGCGGTGTGATGTCTCTCATGCACGGGCTGGTTTTTGAGAAGGTTGGCGTCAATATTTCCACCGTCCATGGCCGTTTCAGTGATGAATTCAAGGGGCAGATACCGGGTACGGCAGATAATCCTGAATTCTGGGCCAGCGGCATTTCTCTTGTTGCCCATATGCGTAACCCTTTTGTCCCTGCGGTGCATATGAATACGCGCTATCTGAATACAGGTGGGATCGGGGGCAAACGCTGGTTTGGTGGCGGGGCTGATCTGACGCCGATTATGCCGATAACCGAAGATACTGATGATTTCCATTCCCGGTTGAAAGCGGCCTGTGACGCGCACGATCCTGAATACTACCCTCAGTACAAGGCCTGGTGTGATGAGTATTTCTATCTTCCCCACCGAAGTGAAGCCCGGGGTGCCGGCGGGATTTTTTACGATTATCTCGATGAAGGGGATTTCGAAGGGGAGTTTGCTTTCACCCGTGATGTTGGTACGGCGTTTCTTGAGATTTACCCTGAGCTGGTGCGGCGACGGATGGAAACGCCATTCACCGATGCCGACAGGGAGCATCAGCTGGTTCGTCGTGGCCGCTATGTTGAGTTTAACCTGCTCTATGACCGGGGAACTGTTTTCGGATTGAAAACCGGCGGTAATGTTGAGGCGATTCTCATGTCCTTACCGCCTGAAGTCCGCTGGCCCTGAGGTGAGACAGGGCGGCAGGCGTATCATATGCATGTTTTAGAGACATTTGGTCGCACTGACCCTTGTAGCCGTTGATATGAGGCACAAACAACTTGGTTTCACCTGGCCTTAGCCGTATATTCAGGTCATTATTCTGCAAGGTATTGTAAGGGGGAATCATGTCCGATACCGCCGATAATAAAGGCCGCCGCGACTTTATTGTAGTTGCCACGAACACCATGATGGCTGTCGGTGCCGCTGCGGTTGCCTATCCATTGATCAATCAGATGAATCCAGCCGCCGATACACTGGCACTGGCGTCGATCGAAGTCGACGTCTCAGGAATAGCTGTCGGCCAGGCCATTACGGTTAAATGGCGCGGCAAGCCGGTATTCATCCGTCGCCGCACAGATGAGGAAATCAGCAAGGCTGCTAATGTCGATCTGGGTGATCTCCGTGATCCGGAAGCGGATACAGATCGGGTTCAGAAAGCTGAACTTCTGGTTATCCAGGGGATCTGCACCCATCTCGGATGCGTGCCGCTTGGTCAGAAAATTGGTGAAGTCAAAGGTGACTATAACGGCTGGTTCTGTCCGTGCCACGGGTCTCACTACGATACATCTGGCCGCATTCGCAAAGGCCCGGCACCTACCAACCTGGAAGTGCCGCCTTACAGTTTCGTATCTGACAATGTAATCAAGATTGGTTGAGGGGAGTTAGAAACCGATGGAGATGCAAAATTTCAAGAACCCTGTTGTTCGGTGGATTGATCACCGTCTTCCGGTGTTCAGTTTCATGCACCATGAGTTGCATGAATATCCCACCCCGAAGAATCTGAATTATCTCTGGAATCTGGGGTCACTGGCAGGATTTGCCCTGGTCATAATGATCGTGACAGGCATCATCCTCGCCATGCACTACACTCCTCATGTTGATCATGCGTTTGCTTCGGTTGAACGTATCATGCGTGACGTCAACCACGGCTGGCTTATCCGCTACATTCACATGAACGGGGCCAGTTTCTTCTTTATCGTTGTCTATATTCATATTTTCCGCGGTCTCTATTACGGCTCCTACAAAGCCCCGCGGGAGTTGCTCTGGATGCTGGGTGTTGTCATTCTTCTTCTGATGATGGCGACAGCTTTCATGGGATACGTGCTTCCCTGGGGCCAGATGAGCTTCTGGGGCGCCACGGTTATTACCAACCTGTTCTCTGCCATACCGTTTGTGGGTGAAAGCATTGTTGTCTGGCTCTGGGGCGGGTTTTCCGTTGATAATCCGACACTTTCACGTTTCTTTGCCCTGCATTATCTGATGCCGTTTCTTATCGCCGGGGTGGTGATACTTCATATCATTGCCCTGCACCGTTTCGGCTCAAACAACCCGCTTGGCATTGACGTCAGCGGCAAGCAGGACACCATACCCTTTCATCCGTACTACACCTCAAAGGATTTGTTTGGCGCAGTTGTGTTTCTGACGATTTTTGCATCAGCTGTTTTCTTCTATCCGAACTTCCTCGGGCATCCGGATAACTACATACCGGCAAACCCATTACAGACGCCGGCACATATTGTTCCGGAATGGTACTTCCTGCCCTTCTACGCCATCCTGCGGGCTATTCCTGACAAGCTGGGTGGTGTTTTGTTCATGTTCGGGGCTATAGCGGTGCTGTTTGTTCTGCCATGGCTGGATAAGTCACCAGTGCGGAGCGGTCGTTTCCGTCCGGTCTTCAAGGTGTTTTTCTGGCTCCTGCTGCTGGATTGTATCCTGCTTGGCTATCTTGGTGCGAAACCAGCCGAAGGTATCTATGTTGTATTGTCACGACTGGCAACCGGCTGGTATTTCTTCCACTTCCTGATCGTGCTGCCAGCACTTTCGCTTGTGGAAAGAACACGTCCATTGCCACAATCGATATCTGCTCCTGTACTCGGAGGCGGGGCGATGGCTGGTGCTGGTGCAGCGTCAAAGGAGAAGCCAAATGCGTAGTCTGAAATCAATCACGCTGAGCCTGGCGCTTACATTGGGCATGCTGACAGCGGCGCAAAATGTATATGCCGCCGGTTCTGGCGGAACCATTACGGAACGTGACTGGACATTCAGCGGCCCCTTCGGATATTTTGATCAGGCGTCACTGCAACGCGGTTTCCAGGTATATCGTGAAGTGTGTTCCGGCTGTCATGGTCTGGACTATATCGCCTTCCGCAATTTTGCTGACCTTGGGTACAATGAAGCTGAAATCAAGGCGATTGCGGCGGAATTTGAAGTTACCGACGGGCCGAATGATGAAGGCGAAATGTTCATCCGTGCGGGTATTCCTGCTGATCGCTACCCTAACCCCTATGCAAATGAAAATGCGGCAAGGGCGGCAAACGGGGGGGCGTATCCGCCTGATTTGTCGCTGATGATCAAGGCACGTCCCAACGGAGCAAACTATCTCTACAGCCTTCTGACAGGTTACGCAGATGCTCCAGCCGGGGTCGAAATGCCAGACGGCATGCATTACAATTCTGCCTATAGCGGGCATCTGATTGCCATGCCTCAGCCACTTTATGGCGATGACGTCACGCTGGCAGACGGAAGTGACGCCTCGATCGAAGCTCTCGCTGCTGATGTGGTTACTTTTCTGGCGTGGACATCTGAGCCAGAACTGGAGGCCCGCAAGCGGACGGGTATCGCGGCGATGATCTTCCTTCTGGTGATGTGCTTTGTCTCTTACGGGTCAATGCGCTATGTCTGGTCCGATGTAAAAAAATAGACTTTAAACCCAAAAGTATGAAAAACCCGGTCAGATGGCCGGGTTTTTTTTATCGCCAAACGGTATTTTGTATGTAACCATAATAACGGTTAGGCCTCTCAAGGGGGATGGGGTGATGCAGAAACTGACCTGCGATGAGTGCGGCGCACAATTTAACTGTGGGTCAACTCCGGCCGGATCATGCTGGTGTATGAATCTGCCAAATATGCGGGATAGTTTTGATCTCGCGGGTAAATGCGTCTGCCCGAGTTGCCTGACCAAAGGCAAGGCAAAAGCCATCACCAGAATGCGGCGCGAGCGCAAAGCCGTCCGACAAAGCAATGCCATAAGGTAATGGTGATCTAGACGTTGAACCGGAAATGGAAAACGTCGCCGTCTACGACTTTGTATTCAGACCCCTCTATGCGCAGCTTTCCGGCTTCTTTTGCGCCTGCTTCGCCATTGCAGGCAATATAGTCTTCATAAGAAATGGTTTCGGCCCGGATGAATCCACGTTCGAAATCTGTATGGATAACACCGGCAGCCTTGGGTGCGGTCGCTCCGCTTGCCACTGTCCATGCCCGCGCTTCCTTGGGGCCGACAGTGAAGAACGTGACAAGATCGAGGAGCTGATATCCGGTGCGTATCATGCGGGAAAGTCCGGCTTCCTCAAGCCCGAGATCGACCAGAAATTCCATTTTCTCATCCGCATCAAGTGAGATGATTTCACTTTCGATGGCGGCCGATACGATCACAACCGCCGCGTTTTCTGCAACCGCTTTTTCTTTTACACGATCCGTCAGGGAATTTCCTTTTGCGGCAGAGGCTTCATCAACGTTACAGACATAGAGGACGGGTTTTGAGGTCAGCAATTGCATGGAGGGCAGTGTTCTGGCCTCATCTTCGGTGAGCCCCGGGACAGATCTTGCAGGGTGTCCATCCGACAAGCCTTTATAGAGTTTTTCCATCAGGACCAGCATTGCCTTGGCTTCCTTGTCCTGGCCTCTGGCTTTCTTGACAAGATTGGCCATGCGTTTTTCCAATGAATCCAAATCAGCCAGCATAAGTTCCGTATCAACGGTATCAGCATCACGAACAGGATCCACCGATCCGTCAACATGGGTAATATTCTCGTCCTCAAAACAGCGTAGAACATGTGCAATGGCATCAACTTCACGAATGTTGCCAAGGAACTGGTTGCCAAGGCCTTCACCTTTGGAGGCCCCGCGGACAAGACCGGCAATATCAACAAATTCTATCTGTGTTGGCAGGATCTGCGCCGATTTGGCAATGGCTGCGAGTTTGTAAAGACGTTCATCCGGCACGGCTACCCGTCCGGTGTTTGGTTCAATCGTGCAGAAAGGATAATTGGCTGCATCTGCCGCGGCACTTTCTGTCAGGGCATTAAAGAGGGTGGATTTGCCTATATTGGGAAGGCCTACAATTCCGCATTTAAACCCCATTGGTTTTATCCTTTGTTGTTGCTGGCCCGGGCTCAACTTCTGGTGCCGGACAAAGATGCGCCACTTTTGTTGCAAAGGCATTTCCGTCATCCCCGAAGAGGAGCGAAAGCTCGGATGCCATGGTATCTATAAGAGGATGAACCCAGGTTTCCTGTTCATCTTTGGTGAAGTCTGACAAGACGTGGCTGTCCACCATTTTATTGGCCGATGTGGCAAAAGGGGATCTTCCGACTCCAATTCTGAGACGGGTGTAATCCGTGCCGATATGGCGGTCGATATCACGCAACCCGTTATGCCCGCCATGCCCACCACCTGTTTTTATCCTGACCTTGCCCGGAGCAAGATCAATATCATCATGCGCTACCATGAGATTATGGGGAGGTGTTTTGGTGAAATCCATATGTTGTTTGATCGGCAGGCCTGACCTGTTCATAAAACTCATGGGTTTTATCAGCAGGACACGGGTATGGCCAACTCGGCCATCGCTGGTATCGGCGTTGTATTTACGCCGCCATGATGAAAATTCATAGAGCGCATGCACCGCATCCAGGAATATGAAGCCGATATTGTGTCGATGGCCTTTGTATGAAGAGCCGGGATTGCCCAGACCAGCAAGAATGATCATTCAATCTCTCCGCTGGTCCGGCCGATCTGGCAGATTATTCATCCGCCCCGGTATCTTCATCGCCTTCTTCTGTTGCCGCATCATCAGTGTCATCGGTTTCTGTTTCAGCCGGAGCAACTGTTGGTGCCGCAATGGTGGCGATGGTGAAGTCGCGGTCGGTGATTGTTGGTTCCACACCCTCAGGCAGAGATACCGCGCTGATATGGATGGAATCCCCGACAACTGTTCCCTCAAGATCAACTTCCAGATTTTCCGGAATGCTGGTGGCAGGACAGTTGACTTCGACTTCATAGCGGACAACGTTCAGCACGCCGCCTGCCTTGAGGCCGGGCGACTTTTCTTCGTTAAGGAATACGACCGGCACCGAAACGGCGATGGTAGCTCCCTTGGAAATACGAAGGAAATCGACATGCAAGGGAACATCCGTAACCGGATGAAACTGAATATCACGGGCCAGCACGTTGTTCTTTTCTCCATCAACAGTAATGTTGAGAAGCTGGCTGAAAATGCCGGGGGTGCTGATCAGTTTGCTGAATGCATTTGCGTCGAGTGTAATGCTGAGGGGATCTTTACGGTCGCCATAAATAACAGCAGGGATGAGCCCTGCACGACGTGCCGCCCGGGCGGACCCCTTACCTGCCCGGTCGCGCTTTGATGCGCTAAGTGTCATGGTATCAGACATGATTTTCTCCATCAAAATGGGCCATGCCTCCAGGGGTGCATGGCTGGTTAAGCACCTGTCTAATGCTTCAGGCTTTAAAAGAAAAGAAAAAAAACCAGATTTCCGCTGGTTTGTTTAATTAAAAAGTGAAGATACAGAGCGTTCTTCGTTGATCCTTATAATAGCTTCACCGAGAAGAGGTGCAACGGTGAGCTGACGGATATTTTTGGCAACCCGCATGGCCTCGGTGGCAAGAATACTGTCGGTGGTCACCAGTGAAGATAAAGGCGAGGACGCAACGCGTGAAACGGCACCGCCGGAAAGAACCCCATGGGTGACATAGGCATCGACAGAAATTGCGCCCTGGTCGATCAGAGCCTGAGCTGCGTTGCAGAGCGTGCCGCCTGAATCAACAATATCGTCGACCATGATGCAACGCCTGTCGTTAACATCGCCGATAATGTTCATGACTTCCGAAACACCGGCGCGTTCACGTCGCTTATCTATGATGGCAAGTTCGGCATCAAGCCTTTTGGCGATGGCCCGTGCCCGGACAACCCCGCCCACATCAGGCGAGACCACAACGAGCCGGTCCTTCGGGTAATTTTTCCTGATATCATCAGTCAGGACAGGAGCAGCGAACAGATTGTCGGTTGGAATATCAAAGAAACCTTGTATCTGGTCGGCGTGTAAATCCATGGTCAGGACGCGATCGGCACCAGCCGACGTGATGAGATTGGCTACAAGTTTTGCTGAAATCGGTGTTCTTGGCCCTGATTTCCGGTCCTGCCTCGCATAGCCATAATACGGAATGACGGCAGTGATACGTCGTGCCGAACCCCGGCGGAGGGCATCCAGTGTCACCAGCAATTCCATCAGATTATCGTTAGCGGGATAAGATGTTGACTGAATAACGAAAACGTCTTCACCACGAACGTTTTCCTGTATCTCAGCAAAGACTTCCATATCGGCAAAGCGCCGGATATCAGCTTTGGTCAGGGGTTTGTCCAGATAGGCAGCAATGGCTTCGGCAAGAGGGCGATTGGAATTACAGGACAAAATCTTCATCAGAACTGCTTCCGCATTGGGTAAAGAGAATTCTTGATAGCAATAAGGCACCCGCTGGGCAAGGGTTTGATTGCAGATCTGTTACACCAGAACACAAGAGGCCACCAGCCCGAGAAGAAAGAGACCTAAAAATATATAAAGATGTGGCATATCGTTAACTTTTATATGGGGTTAGCATCCGTCAATCCGGATCATGGTCATCAGGCGCCCGGTATCGGGCAAATGCTGGTGAGTAGCGCGTCGATGGCTGAAAAACTTCTCGTCACTGTAGGTATCTTCCCTCAAAGCCACTGATTCGATGCCCAAACGGTTCAATTGTTCCCTGACATATCCGGGGAGATCAAAAAGATAGCGCCCGTCTTCCGTATCGTTTTTAAAAAATGTTTCCGCCCAGCTCGTTGCGGCCAGAACCTCGTTAAGCAAATCATCGCCAACCTGATAGGAGTGCTGCTGGATTGCAGGACCGATAACGGCTCTGATCTGGCTGTCCTCCGCGCCAAGTTCACGAAGAGCACTGACGGTGTTTGCTATAATTCCGAGAGTTGCGCCACGCCAGCCGGCATGCGCCGCTCCGATAACACCATTTTTCGCATCAGCAAAAACGACGGGCACACAATCCGCAGTCAGGATAGTCAAGGTAAGGCCGTTGCAGTTGGTTACCAGTGCATCACCTTCACGACGTTGCTCATCCCCGGGCCGGGTAGTCAGTGCAATGGCTGAATGTATCTGGTACAGTCCCATCACCGTTTCAGGTTCACCACCTATCGCCGCCGCCGCCCGGGAGCGGTTTTCATTTACCAAAGAGATCTCATCCTTTGAGCCCGGTCCTCCATTGAGGCTTTCGTAAACACCTGCGCTTACGCCGCCATATCGAGTGAAGAATCCATGCCTGATGCCGGGAAGATCAAGAATTGGATGCGTAAGGTAAGGGGGAGGGGTACGGGTCATAAAAACGATCCTGCCATAAATATCAGAAGCCGGCCACCGGCATAGAGCTTTCATCGGGGAGTATGGCCATGACCTTGAACACCCGGCCCATCTGGGCCGGGCTGGTCAGCCGGTCAACCGCTGCGGCAATCATGCGGCGTGTGCCGGGGTCTTGTCCCTCAGCAAGCTGTTCGGCGCGCTCAAAAAGCCCCAGTGCCTTCAGAAAATCCCCCTGATCAACCGGCCCTGCTACATGAGCGCCTGCATCATCAGCGGCGTTGCGGATCGCCTCAAAATCCACCCATGCAGAAATATCGGTCCTGCCAGGCTGGCTCAGAATATCGACGGGCCGGTGATCACGGACTGCTTGCAGACTGTCTCCGATCGGTGATGATTTGCCATAGTCAATCAGAAGCATGGCTCCTTTATGGCGGCTGATATGGGACGCCAGTACTTTGGTGATCTCCAGGGCATCAGGGCATATCTCAGCTATGGTTCCCGGCGGCTGATCCGGAAGATCAAGGGGAGTGGGGGTTTCAGCCTGAGACATCGTGAGCTGACCATCCTTGAGGCTGACCAGTCGTTCGTGCCAGCCGGTCTTGCGGCTGATATACTGACGGACAGGAAGCGCATCGAAAAATTCATTGGCAATCAGCAAGAGAGGGCGGGGCGGTAATGACGACAGATTTTCCGTCCAAAAAGGTTTTGCATTGGTGGCTGTGCGAAGTTTTTCCTGTTGTGCCGATTTCAAGGCGGGGCTGATTTCAACCATCCGTACCGGCCAGACAAGACTCCCTGCCACCATGGCAAGGCTACGAAGTATATCCGCCATCAGGGTGCCTCGCCCCGGCCCCAATTCCATAAGGGACGCGCCGGTTTCATTTCCATCAGGATTAATGTCCTGATGGCAGGCCACCTGATAGAGCCAGAGGCCGATAAGCTCACCAAACATCTGCGAGATTTCAGGCGCGGTGATAAAATCACCGTCCTGCCCGATAGGAATGCCGGAGCGATAGTAGCCGTATTCCGGATGAGAAAGGGCAAGCTGCATAAAATGATCCGTCCCGATAGGGCCGTCCTGTTCGATCAAATGGTGAAGACGGGCCTCAAGCGGGTTGCTGTTCATGCACTCTTCCTTTTGGCGTAAAATGCCATCATCACACCGATGATCACCATCGGCAGGCTGAGCATCTGGCCCATGGTAAGAAAATCAAACAGAAATCCGATCTGCTGGTCCGGTTCGCGAAACACTTCAATGAAAATACGTGCAAGACCATAACCGGAAAGAAAAATGCCAATCATCAGCCCTGGGGTTTCCCTTGCGCCGTTACGGAAGGCGCCACGCAAAATAAGGAATAGGAGAAGCCCTTCAAGTCCTGCTTCGTAAAGCTGGCTCGGATGACGCGTGACTTCACCTCCCCCGGGAAAGACGATTCCCCATGGCATATCCGTAACCCTGCCGTAGAGTTCGGCATTGATGAAATTTGCGATCCGGCCAAAGAACAGGCCTATGGGGGCGGCAAGAGCGATCAGATCACCAAGTGCCAGCGGATTGATGCCAAAACGCCGGGCCACGATGAAGATGGCCGATGCCATTCCTATCATTCCACCGTGGAAAGACATCCCCCCGTGCCAAACCATGAAAATTTCAAGCGGATGATTGAGGTAATAGGGCAGGTTGTAAAAAAACACGTATCCAAGCCGCCCGCCCAGAATGATGCCGATGACACTGGCGTTGATCAGCGCATCCAGCGGAGCCGGGCCCACAGGGTCATCTTCCTGGTCAGTCAGACGTTTCAGATACCACCACCCCAGGAGGATACCGGCAAGGTAGGCCAGCGCATACCATCTGATGGCAAAGGGACCAATTGAAAAAATCACAGGGTCAATCATCGGAAAGGGGATAGCCGCAAAGATGGTTTCAGAGAGTGGGATGGTCTGATTCATGAATTTTGGACATGTGCTGTTGGCGTTATGTAAGGTCTCATTACTCAGCATCATACCTGATAACCACCTCTGGTGAACACCAATCATAGGGCATATTTGAAAAGTGATTCGTCCCTCATTTTCGACCAGGGTTGTGGCCGGAGCGATATATCCTGCCTTTGAGACAATTAAACCCCGACTGATGACCTCAGGCTGAAATATGCCTCAGGTTTAGCGAATCGCTATATTCCCTGCTGTTATGCTGAAAATTGCCAAAAACCACAAGACTCTGTGGTTTTTATCGGGTGGCATCACTAAATATTGTGTTTACTGGCATCCCTTTGTGGTAGAATATGCCTCAAAGGAGATCGTCATGGACGTTCGTGTTCCGCCATCACCACAGCCTCTTGGTAACCCCATCGAATTGATGGAACAGTTCGTCGATGCGAATGAATGGCGTCTTCATCACGCCACGCCGAACGAGATCAGCGTCGAAGTGCCGGGCAAATGGTCTGATTATCACCTGACTTTTACCTGGCAGGACAAGCATGATGCTCTTCATGTCAGTGCGGTGCTTGATATTTTCATTATCGATCAGCAGATGGATGCCGCACGTGAAGTTATCACGCGTATCAACAGCCAGATATGGCTCGGGCATTTTGATCTGCTGGGGGATGACGGCTCGGTGCTGTTTCGGTGCACACTCCCGCTCAGGGGAACCGGCGGCGCAACACCTGAGCAGATTGAAGATCTGATCGATATTTCTCTCGGCGAATGTGAACGGGCATATCCGGCCTTGTTTCAGATCGCAACCGGTGTAGTATCAGTCCAGTTGGCGGTTGATGCCGCTTTCCTTGAAACCGCCGGCACGGCCTGAATTAAAGAAACCAATAAAGACGATGACTCATATTCTTCTCGCAGGATGCGGAAAAATGGGTACAGCCATGTTGACGGGCTGGCTCAATAATCTGAATGATGACATAACTTTTTCCGTTGTTGATCCGGCCATTGATGCAACGCATCCTCTTGCCGGAAGACCGAATGTCACCTTCGCAAAGAGTGCGGATGCCGACCTGCCGTCACCGGATATGGTTGTGCTTGCTGTCAAGCCACAGATGATGGCGGAAGCACTGCCTCCTCTGGTGAAGGTCAGCCGTAAGGATACGGTTTGGCTTTCCATCGCTGCGGGGATTTCTGTCAAGTGGTTGCAGGATGCGATTGCCGAAAATGCTCCGATTATCCGGACCATGCCAAACACACCCGCTGCGATCGGACGTGGCGTGACAGCCATGTTTACAGGTGAAGGTGTTCCGGGTGAAATGTCGGACATGGCAAAATCACTGCTTGCGGTGACCGGGCAGGTTGTCATTCTGGATGACGAAAAGGACATGGACGCCGTGACCGCTGTTTCAGGTTCAGGTCCGGCTTATGTTTTTTACCTCAAGGAAGCGTTGGAAGGTGCGGCTATCAATGCCGGGCTGAAGCCGGAACTTGCGGCAATATTGGCGGAACAGACCATTATTGGTGCCGCCGCCCTGATGGATGAGAGCAACGAGAGCGCAAGTCAGCTTCGTGTCAACGTAACCAGTCCGGGCGGAACGACTCAGGCGGCACTTGATGTGCTGATGGCGGAAGATGGTCTCCTCCGGTTGATGAAAAAAACCGTTCTGGCCGCCCGCGAACGCTCACGGGAACTTGGCAATTAGCCGGAGAAAGCCTATCTTCCCTTAAGTGAGGTATGGATATGGCTGAAACGACGGAAATCATTGACACCACCCGACGTAAAGCGGGCAAGGCTGTTCTTCAACTCCTGAATACGCGCAGGTTTGAAGCACTGACGACAGATGAAATCGCGGCTGAAGCCGAAATTGACCCGGATTTTCTGCGCCGCCTTTTTGTTGATTTGCCGGCCATTGTTGATCAGGGGCTGCGCGATAAGGATGATGATATTCTTTCATCACTTGGCGACGATTTCGCTGAAGATCCTGACGCGAGCGTTCGGGAGAAGATCCTGGAAGGCCTCATTGCCCGTTATGAAGCCTATGCCCCTTTCAAGCAAGCCATCCGACACCTGAATACGGCATCGTGCCAAAACCCGGTATTGGGAGGGATGCTGATATTTCGGTTAAACACGGCGATGCATTCGCTTTTGCATCTCGCCGGTGGTGCCGGGGAAGGTCTTGCAGGTATGTTGCGTGCAAAGGGGCTTTCGGCTGTTGCACTGGCCTGCCAGCGTGAGTGGATGAAAGATGATACGCCTGACCTAGCGGCAACATCGCGGGCCCTTGATAAGAGGCTTAAGCAGGCTGAAAGTCTGGCCAAAACATTCCGGCTTATTCCGGATGAACAGCAAAGAGAAGAATATGACAGAAGCCAGTTTTGATGATTTCATGAAGATAGATATCCGCCTTGGCACCATTACGGCGGTGGATGATTTTCCGGAAGCCCGGAAGCCTGCCTGGAAGCTGACCATTGATTTCGGAGCGGAGATCGGGGTCAGGAAATCTTCAGCACAGATCACGGATCATTACGGCAAGGATGACCTGTTAGGCCGGCAGGTCATGGCGGTGGTTAATTTTCCGCCAAGGCAGATAGGTCCATTCATGTCGGAGGTGCTGACCTTGGGTGTTGGGGATGAAGCCGGCCGCATTGTTCTGCTCGGGGTGGATAAACCAGCCCCGAATGGAGCCCGGATGCACTAAGCGTATCGGTCTAGATGGGCAATTGAAGTCGCGCCCGCAGCCCACCCATCGGCGAATCCCCAAGCAAAAGCAGGCCACCATGCGACAGCGCCGCGTCATTGGCGATCGAAAGCCCGAGCCCGTCGCCACTTGAGTCGTTGCCTGAATTGAGCCTTACAAAGGGCCGGAGAACACTTATCCGGTGTTCTTTGGGTATCCCCGGGCCGTCATCATCAATCAGGATCTGTATCTGTTCATGGTCACACTCAATGCGGACTTCGGTATGGGTGCCGAAACGTATCGCGTTGCCGATCAGGTTATCAACTGCGCGGCGGATAAGCCTTGGGCGCAGTGCTATTTCCGGGACTTTGGCATCAGGTGTTGCCAGTTTGAGAACATCATCGGGAAGGTTGAAGCCTGAAATGCTGTCCTTGACGATTTCAGTCACGCTCCGGGTTTCAATCTGCTCTGCCATCGCGCTGTTGGCAAAGTCGATATAGCCGGTGATCATCGATTCCATCTCAGAAATATCTTTCTCAAGGCCAGTCTTGTCCTCACTTTCAGGAATATATTGTAGCTGGAGTTTCATCCGGGTGAGAGGTGTCCGAAGATCATGAGAAACCTGTGCAAGCATTTCTGTCCGCTCGACAAGCTGGCGCTGAATACGCTGATGCATAGCCTGAAAGGCCCGACCCGCAAGCCGCACTTCACGTGCCCCTTCAAGCCGGTAATCAGGTGCCGGGCGACCAAGCCCGACCTGCCGCGCTGCCTTGGCAAGTCGTCGGATGGGGCGTACCTGTCCGCGCAGAAAAAGGAGCGCGATGGCAAAGAGAAAGATCGAGGTGCTGACAGTCCATAAAATCACCAGCCACGATGTGCTGCTGAAAATGCGTTTCCGGCTTGATTTGATTTCAAGAACACCGCCGGGAAACTGAACGTGGATAGACACCAGATCATCGTTTCTGTGGAGGTCCAGCACAAAAGGATGGCTCAGTTTGGTATCAAGAGACTGCCGAAGCATATCACTTGCGTAAGTATAGGGGGCGTTTTCTATGCGTGGCAGGATGCCCTTTTGATGCCAGTCCATTTTAAAGTGGAAATACCTGCCGGCGAAGGCTGATGTTTCCTCAAACCCTTCCTGGCTCTGATCTGATGCGAATCTGTCAACAATCACGTGGATATCTGAAGACAGGTTGCCCGCCATATATCTTGTGACGGTATCCCAGTGCCGCTCATAGAAGATCAGCACCGTTACGATCTGCACCAGAATCATGGGTGTCAGAATGATCAGCAGCATCCGGCCAAACAGTGTTTTCGGTAGCAAGGAATTAGCGTTCATCGGGGTTCATCCCTGGAGGATTTATCTGTTTCCAGTACCCAGCCCAGCCCTCGGGCGGTGATAAGATAGATTGGCCGCCCCGGATTGGGTTCAAGCTTGCGGCGCAACCGGGCCACCGCAACATCAATGCTTCGTCCTTCCATCTTGCCCCCAAGCATAGCGGAAAGTTCCTGCCGGGATAAGACCGTGCCGGCGTTTTCTGCAAAACATAAAAGTAACGCCTTTTCCGAAGAGGTCAGATGCCGGCGTTGCCTCCCTGTCATCAGAATTTGGCGGCCCGTATCAAATTGATGGGGGCCAAAACGAACACCCGAATGTGTCTGCTCAACATCTTCGGTCGGGGTGACCTTCCGGCCCAAAATATTCCGGAGCCGCAAGGCAAGTTCAAGCGGCTCAAACGGTTTTGTCATGTAATCATCAGCGCCGCTCTCAAGTCCGTGCAGACGCTGTCCGGGCTCACCCATCGCGGTAAGCATCAGGCAAGGTGTTGTTTCACCAGAGGATTTGAGATCACGGACAAGATCAAGGCCGGTTTCACCCGGCATCATGACATCCACAACAAGCATATCGAACTGCATGCCTTTGAGCCGGATGCGGGCTTCTTCAGCCGAAGAAGCGGTCGTCACAAGAAACCCTTGCTCAGTTAAAAAGCGGCTCAACAGCTCGCGCAGGCGATTGTCATCATCAATCACCAGGATATGAGGTTTTTCCAAAGGGGTCATCGGACTACTTTCGCGGCACAGATACACTTGCCTGTTCCGGACGGATTATAGCTTTAGTATCATCATCCAGCATTTCACGCATGACATCAAGAAAGCCCTCCACGGCGTTAAAGCCGGCGGTCTTATAGGCACGTGTAAAACGTCTTTTCTGCACCGCCGTCAGCTCCGTTTCCAACTCATATCCCTTTTCCGTAAGTGAGAGAAGTCGTTGGCGTTTGTCGCTTACGCCCTGTTCAAGCATGACATAGCCATCTTCCACCAGACGGTTGAGAACCCGGGCAAGAGACTGTTTTGTAATATTGAGGATCGACAGCAACTGGCTTACGGTGATTTCCGGGTTGCGTCCGACAAAATATATCACCCGGTGATGCGCCCGGCCCAATTCTCTCTTCTCCAGAATGGCATCAGCTTCAGCGGTAAAATCACGATAAGCAAAAAATAACAGCTCTATGCTGTACCGCAATTCATCCTCGCGAAGAAAAAGTGGATTGTGATGTGTTTTTACGTCAGTCATGTTGACTTATATTCGCGCTTAATGTTCTATTTGACAAGAATATAACGTAAAGGACCTACTGGATGGAGTCCTCACCTTCCGAAAGGCAACAACCATGGCAATACTACCTTTTGACGACCGGGATGGCCTGATCTGGTTTAACGGAGAAATGGTCGAATGGCGTGATGCAAAAACCCATGCTCTGAACCACGGTTTACACTACGCAAGTTCGGTGTTTGAAGGTGAGCGAGCCTATAACGGGGCTATTTTTGAAAGTGAGTGGCATACCCGCAGGTTCAGGGAATCCGCCCGCATCCTGGATTTTAAAATCCCCTACACAGATGAGGAGATCATCGCAGCCAAAAAGGCAGTTATGGAAGCCAACAATATTGTTGACGGATATATTCGTCCGGTCGCCTGGCGGGGAAGTGAAATGATGGCGGTCTCTGCCCAGCATTCCAAGACACATGTTCTTATCGCAGCGTGGGAGTGGCCCAGCTATTTTGATCCCGAAACCAAGATGAAGGGTATTACGCTTGGTTTTGCTGACTGGAAACGCCCGAGCCCGGAAACAGCGCCGGTTCATGCCAAGGCAGCTGGTCTATACATGATCTGTACCCTTTCCAAACACGGGGCGGAAAAAAATGGATTCCACGATGCCCTGATGCTGGATTACAGGGGATATGTGGCCGAAGCCACAGGAGCCAATGTGTTTTTCCTTATGGAAGACGGCAAAATCCATACCCCTGATGCCGATTGCTTTCTGAACGGTATTACCCGCCAGACTGTAATCAAACTGGCAAAAGACATGGGGTATGACGTTGTGGAACGGCACATCAAGCCCGAAGAGCTCAGCCAGGTTGCGGAATGTTTTCTTACGGGAACCGCTGCTGAAGTTACGCCTGTATCACGTATCGGTGACTATCATTTCAATCCAGGTGCATTCAGCCGGGATATTATGGACAAGTATGCGGCGCTGGTAAGGGGAGAGAGCTAGGAAAAGCGAAACCCTAGCTCTTCCACCGGTCCCGTGCAGCGGTATCGCTTTCCCGTGCATCAACCCAGGTGACCTCGCCTTCGCTTTCCTCTGCTTTCCAGAAGGGGGCGTCGGTTTTCAGGAAATCCATCATAAATCTGGCGGCGTCGAAGGCGGCATCCCGGTGCGGCGACGCGCAACCCACAAAAACAATCTGCTCACCTGCCATGAGCCGTCCCACCCGATGGATGATAACGGCCTTGCTTAATGGCCATCTTGACATGGCCTCATCATAGATCCGTGATAATTCACGTTCGGTCATGCCGGGGTAATGTTCAAGGGTCATGGCGGAGATATGCCTCCCCTTTGCCATATCACGGACAAGGCCGGTAAAAGTGACAACAGCCCCGGGATACCCATCAGGGCCGGATGAGCCGAGGGAGCGGGTTTCCGCGGCGCTGTCAAAATCATCATGCTGGACGCGTACCGGCAAGGGATCTAGCCTCCTGTAACAGGTGGAAAAAAGGCAACTTCATCGCTATCAGAAACCGGCGCATCAAGGTCACAATATTCCTGATTGATGGCGACGCGGACCACTTCCATATTGCTGAGCGCGCTGGCATGGCCCGGGCTCTGTTCACGCAAATGGGTGATCAGTCCGGCTACGGTTGTGACGCCATCGGGAAGAGGGCGTTCTTCCTGGCCAGTGCCAATATGCTCACGCATCCATGCAAAATATATCAGTTTCATAACGATGGCTCTCTCAGTGGAATGAAAGGCAGGGGATCACCCTCCTTAACATTGCCAATATCGGCAGGAATTTCAACCAGGCCGTCGGCACCGGTCAATGATGACAGAACACCTGCACCAGCGCGACCGTGCAGGGTGACACTGATCCTGCCATCATCTTTCGCCACAAGTTTTGCCCTAAGGTATTCTGCCCGTCCGGGTTTATGCTGATGGGCAAATCCTGCCGGAACAGTGATTTTCATTACAGGTTCGATATTGCCGCCCTGAAGCCGCTTCAGCACCGGGGCAACAAGAAGCCTGTAGCAGACAAAGGCTGCAACAGGATTTCCCGGCAGGCAGAAGACATATTTATCCCCGATTCGGCCAACCGCCATCGGCCTCCCCGGTTTCATGGCAAGACGCCAGAAATCAATACCCCCGCCATTATCGATGATGGCCTGTCGGGCGTGATCTTCTTCACCGGCTGAACTCCCGCCTGAGGTGACCAGCACATCCGCCGCTGTAAGCTGATTGGCAAAGGCCTTGGTAAGGGTTGCCCTGTCATCCGGAATGATCCCGCCATCCACAACCCTGAGGTTATCCGAAATCATCAGTGCCTTGAGCATGGGCCGGTTTGAATCATGTATCATGCCTTCATCAAACCCGGCCGGGCTCCCAGCCTCACAGACTTCATCTCCCATGGACAGAAGGGCAACCTTGAGCGGGATGGACACATCAAGCTGGTGTTCGCCAACAGCCGCCGCGAGACCGATTTCCGAAGGACCTAATCTTGTTCCGGCTCGCAGCACGATATCACCCGTCCGGACATTTTCGCCTCCGGGCCTGAAATTTGCACCTTTTCTGATCCCTTCCGGCAGGGTGATTTTTCCGTCTTTCCCGACCGTGCAGTATTCTTCCATCGCGACTGTATCCGGGCCGGCAGGCATGGGGGCACCGGTGAAGATTCGATATGCAGCGCCACGTTCGGCCTTACCCTGATAAGGATGGCCTGCCTTGATGGACCCAACTACAGGCAAAGAAGGGTTTCCGTGGGCAATATCTTCGGCATAGAACGCGTAACCGTCCACTGCGGCCGTATCCTGCTGCGGCACATCGATCCTGGCGATGACATCCTGCCGCAAGATATGCCCGAGGCAATCCTCAAGAGGTTGCATCCCATGATCAGCTATGGTGCTGACCTGATCAAGGATCAGGGTGAGGGCTGTGTCTAATGGTTTGTCATGGCGCCGGTTGTCATCCATCAGGGTGAGACCTTCTGATAATTACATCGGCTATCATGGCTGCATCGTTCAGATCAAGCACCGGAAGGTGGCAGTCCGGCAGGGTTGTGTCGGCGGCCACCGCAAAGATGCCCGGCCTTTCCGGGTAGAGAAAGGGATTGCCCGTTTCTGCCCGCCAGATTTCGATTTTGGGGAAGTCGATATCCTTGAATCCTTCCACCAGAACCATATCCGCGGGGCTCAACTCACCCAGAAGAGTGTTGAGATCGGCTTCAATGCCGTCAGGGGTTTCGGTGAAATGAACACGGCGGCGCGATGAGGAGATCAGCATCTGCGTTGCGCCAGCCTTCCGGTGACGCCAGCTGTCCTTGCCCGGTGTATCCGGGTCAAAGGCATGATGTGCATGTTTGATGCTGGCAACACTAAACCCACGTTCACTGAGAATGCGGATCAGTTTTTCGGCAAGGGTTGTCTTGCCGGAGCCAGAGAAACCGGCAAGCCCGAAGACCATACCATGTCGGGTGGCATTAGGCAGATGCATTGTCATCAAGGGCCTTTCTGAAATAATCCCAGCCGGTGATGGCGGTCAGAATGGCAGCAGCCCACATCAGGAAAAGCGTTATCGTCGCAATTTGCCATCCTGCGGGGGTCAGGGGTGAGGCGATGGCAAAACCAATCGCAACCAGTTGCAGGGTTGTCTTGATTTTTGCAAGAGAGGTGACGTGAATTACCACCTGTTGTCCTGCCATAAATTCACGTAAGCCAGAAATAAACACCTCGCGGAAAAGGATAATCAGCGCCGGCAGAAACATGAGCCATCCCCATGTATCGCTGACTGGCAGGGCCAGAATACATCCCGCAACAAGCATCTTGTCGGCAATCGGATCAAGCATGCGTCCCAGGTTCGACACGGCATCAAACTGCCGTGCCAGCATGCCGTCGAGCCAGTCAGTCATGGCGGCAACGGCAAAAAGTATCAGGCCGGCAAATCGAAGATCAGCATCACCACTGGCAATAAACAAGGGGATAGCCGCGCTTGAGGTGATGCGGAATATCGTGATTGTGTTGGGCAGTTGCCTGATCATTTTTTGTTCCTTGAATTCATTCCACACTCTACCGATTGGTAAAGGTGGTTTCCAGTCTAATCAGGGTTCCGGGATGAATTACCGCTGTCATGGAACCAGCCGTAGATTGTCTCCGCGACCTGACGGCTGATGCCATCGACCTGTGTGAGGTCTGGGATGCCTGCCCTCGCCACGGACCGGGCAGAGCCAAAATGAGATAGCAGGGCCTTTTTCCTTTTGGCACCGATGCCGGGGATCTGATCAAGGGGAGAGCTCACGGCGGATTTCTGACGCCTTGCCCGATGCGCTCCAATCGCAAATCGGTGGGCTTCATCTCTGAGGCGCTGGAGGAAGTGCAGAACCGGGGTGTTCAGGGGCAGGGAGAAACTTTCCCTGCCGGGCTGGTGAAATTCTTCCCGGCCAGCGTTACGGTCCGGACCTTTGGAAATGGCAACGATGGGAAGATCAGTGATGCCAAGGTCATCCATGACCTCAAGAGCGGACGAAAGCTGTCCCTTTCCGCCATCCAGCAAGACCAGATCAGGCCAGACACCGGTCTGGCGATCCGGATCGTCCCGCATGGCACGCCTGAACCGGCGGTCAAGCACCTGCCGCATCATGGCAAAATCATCTCCGCCAAAGTCAGGTGTGTTTTCATCTCTGACAATGTTGAATTTGCGGTAGCTGTTTTTCACAAACCCGTCCGGGCCGGCAACAATCATCCCGCCCACAGCATTGCTCCCCTGGATGTGGGAGTTGTCATAGACTTCAATGCGTTCGGGTATGTCTTCAAGATCAAAAAGATCGCGAACGTCTTCAAGCATGGCCCGCTGGTTCTGACTCTGGGCCATCTCACGCATCAGGGCTTCGGTGGCATTGCGCTGAGCCATCTGCATCAGATTGCGGCGATGGCCACGTGACGGCACGCTGATCTGGATCCTGCGTTCCGCCCGTGAAGACAGAGCCTCGGCAATCAGAGGGGCCTGTTCGGGCAGAATATTCACCAGTATCTCCGGGGGAGCAGGCTTGTCGTCATAAAACTGGCCAATAAATGCCGCAAGGACAAAAGTGATTTCATCTTCAGCCTCATGCCGGGGAAAAAAAGACTTCGTGCCGTAATTTGACCCGTTTCGCATGAAGAAGACCTGAACACAACTTTTACCGCCTTCCTGATGAATGGCAATGATGTCGGCGTTGAGCTCACTTGGCAGATTGATATCCTGATGCGCTTGTATTGTTGTCAGGGCTCGTATCCGGTTACGCCATACGGCCGCTGTTTCGAATTCAAGTTCGGCGGAAGCGGCATGCATATTTTCAGCAAATTCCTGCTGGACTTCGCGCGACTCGCCACTCAGAAATCTTGCGGCCAGACGGACCTGTTCGGCGTAATCTTCGGGGCTGATCCGGCCGACACAAGGGGCAGTACATCTCTTGATCTGATATTGCAGGCACGGCCGGCTCCGGGCAGAAAAAATGGAATCCGAACATGTCCGCAACATGAAGGCCCGGGATAATTCGGTGATGGTCCTGTTCACAGCACTGGCGGATGCGAAAGGGCCAAACCATTCAGCTTTTCGTTTGCGGGGTCCGCGATGCTTGGCCAGTTGGGGCCAGTCGTGATCCTGGCTGATCATGATATAGGGAAAGCTTTTGTCATCCCGCAGCAGAATGTTGTATCTCGGCCTGAGCGTTTTGATCAGATTGGACTCAAGCAACAGGGCTTCGACCTCTGTCCGTGTTGTCACAATCTCCATTGCCATTGTCTCCGCCACCATGCGGGTGAGCCGGTTGCTGAGGGCGTTTGCCCGTGTGTAGCTTGTCACACGTTTGTTCAGAGCTCTGGCCTTGCCGACATAAAGCGCGTTGCCTTCTCTGTCCAGCATGCGATAGACACCAGGCTGCCCTGTCAGTTTTCGTGCCGTATCGCGTATGATCTTCAGGCCGCGCTGAAGATCTGCCGCCGGAGATGGGATGTTGTTTTCCTTTTTTTCTGCCATATCATTACCTTACCTCAAGACACTTTTTTTGCCAGCCCAAGCTGGAAGCAGATACGAGAATCGGCTGCCTGAGGTGCCATCAGGGTAATCCACCAAGCTTGTGGAAAAACATGTGGAAAAGAGGGGCGTTGACGGCAGAGATCCGCAGGAAACCGCCAAAATTACGTATTTGCTTAATTTTTAGGCACATTTTAATTTATATAAATAAAACAATACTTTAAATGATTGCAATAGAAAAAATACTAATTCTTCTAATCCTTTTTACGGTCAGGGTTTCAGAAATATGGCAAAAATGTTTTTCTGTGCATAATTTCGGGCAGGTTTCCTTAAGTTCTATTTATAAGCGTTAACTAATTATTTATTAGGGTTACACCCATGATTTGTAAGGCAAGATGCTTTTTCAAGCGGGTCGCCGTCGCTGCCGGCGTTGTTTTTCCTCTCGTTTAAAAGCGATGGAAGCACTGCTTCCCAACTCAAGTTCTGATGCTTCAAGGCGGCGAATTTCATCTCTGAGACGGGCGGCCTCTTCAAACTCAAGATTTGCGGCGGCGTTCTGCATAGCCTGTTCCAGATCAGAAATTGTCTGCCGGATATCTTTGCCAACCATGTGGCTGCCCTTACCATCGGCATCCACTTCAACCCGGTCACCTTTTTCGTAGACGCTGTCAAGGATATCAGCAATCTGCTTGCTGACCGTTTCGGGGGTTATGCCATGCTTCGTGTTGTATTCCTGCTGTTTGGCGCGGCGCCTGTTGGTTTCGCTGATGGCAAAGTCCAGGCTGCTGGTAATGGTGTCTGCGTAAAGCAGTACGCGTCCGTTTACGTTTCGGGCGGCCCGGCCAATGGTCTGGATAAGCGATGTTCGGGAACGGAGATACCCTTCCTTATCGGCATCAAGAATGGCCACAAGCGCACATTCCGGAATATCCAGCCCTTCTCTCAGAAGGTTGATGCCTATCAATACATCAAAAACACCAAGTCTCAGATCACGGATGATTTCAATACGTTCCAGCGTGTCAATATCCGAGTGCAGATATCGCACCCGCACCCCGGCTTCATGCATGTATTCTGTCAGATCTTCAGCCATTTTCTTGGTCAGGGTGGTGATCAGCACACGAGATCCTGCAGCGGCCGCTTCAAGACATTCGGCAATCACATCATCAACCTGGTTTTCGGTCGGCCGGATAATGCACTCCGGATCAATCAGACCTGTGGGGCGAACCACCTGTTCGGCGAACACACCGCCGGTGCGTTCGAGTTCCCATGAGCCAGGTGTTGCGGAAATAAAGATGGTCTGTGGCCGGAACGCCTCCCATTCCTCGAATTTGAGCGGCCGGTTATCCATACAGGAGGGGAGACGGAAACCATGTTCTGAAAGGGTGCTTTTCCGGGCCCTGTCACCTTTGAACATGGCGCCGATCTGGGGCACGGTGACGTGGCTTTCATCAACGAAAAGCAACGCATCTTCAGGCAGATATTCAAAAAGGGTTGGCGGTGGCTCACCCGGCCCGCGTCCGGACAGGTAGCGTGAGTAGTTTTCAATACCGTTACAGACCCCGGTGGCCTCTATCATTTCAAGATCAAAAGTGGTGCGTTGTTCAAGGCGCTGGGCTTCAAGCAGCCGGCCCGCCCCCTCAAGTTCAGTCAGGCGGTCTTTCAGTTCATGCCGGATCAGCTTACTGGCCTGCTGGAGCGTCGGTTTCGGCGTGACATAATGCGAATTGGCAAAGATGCGTACACTTTCGAGTTCTCCTGTCCGGTGGCCGGTCAGGGGATCAAAACCTGTGATCGATTCAATCTCGTCACCAAAAAGTGAAATGCGCCAGGCACTGTCTTCGAGATGGGCCGGGAAAATTTCCACAACATCACCACGGACACGAAAACATCCGCGCTGAAATCCGGCATCGTTGCGGGTGTATTGCAATTCGGTCAACTGACGCAGAAGCACCTGCCGCTCAATGCAACCACCCTTATTCAGCCGGATCACCATGCTGGAATAGGTTTCCACCGAACCTATGCCATAGATGCAGGATACCGAAGCAACGATAATCACATCGCGTCGTTCCAGGAGTGCCCGGGTGGCGCTGTGCCGCATCCGGTCAATCTGCTCATTGATGGTGGCTTCTTTTTCGATATAGGTATCCGACCTCGGCACATACGCCTCGGGCTGATAGTAATCATAGTAAGAGACAAAATATTCGACCGCGTTGTCCGGGAAGAGGGATTTCATTTCACCATAAAGCTGTGCGGCCAGGGTCTTGTTCGGCGCCAGGATCAGCGAAGGTCTGTTCATCTTTGCGATGACATGGGCCATGGTGAAGGTTTTACCTGATCCCGTCACCCCAAGAAGAACCTGGTCACGTTCATTTTGCTCCAGCCCGGTCACAAGCTCTTTGATGGCGCCCGGCTGGTCGCCTTGCGGCTTGAACTCGCTCTTGAGGCTAAAGGGGATCGCCTCTTCCACGTCGTTGGCGAAGAGCGGTTTCATCGGATCGGCAGGGGGTGATGCGGTGTCCATGGAAATAATATAGGCTTCGTTGACCGATCACGGTAGGGGGCTGGACCATATTGATGCAATTTTTCCTTGCCTCGGTCCGCTTCATGATCCTATGAAAGGGTATACCGCACAAAATGGAAAAGGATCAAACCATGGCGCTTATAGCTGACCGCCTTTCTGTCATCAAACCTTCCCCTACTATAGCCGTATCAACGAAAGCCGCTGAACTCAAAGCTGCGGGGCGTGATGTTATCGGTCTTGGTGCCGGAGAGCCGGATTTTGATACGCCCGAGCATGTCAAGGAAGCAGCCCGCAAAGCCATTGCCGATGGTAAAACGAAATATACCGCTGTTGACGGAATACCTGAACTCAAGGAGGCCATCGTCGCCAAATTCAAGCGGGAAAACAGCATAACCTGCACCGCCGCTGAAGTGTCGGTCGGAACAGGTGGCAAACAGGTCCTTTATAACGCGTTGATGGTAACGCTCAACCCGGGGGACGAAGTGATCATTCCCGCACCGTACTGGGTATCCTATCCGGATATGGTGTTGCTTGCAGGTGGCACACCGGTGATGGTGGCATGCCCGGCTTCAGCCAGTTTCAAACTGACCCCGGAACAGCTGGAGATGGCGATTACGCCAAAAACAAAATGGGTTATTCTCAACAGCCCCTCCAATCCTTCCGGGGCAGGATATTCAGGGGATGAGCTCAAGGCACTGGCCGAAGTTCTGCGTCGTCATGACCATGTGTATGTCCTCACCGACGATATGTATGAGCATCTTGTCTATAACGATTTTGTTTTCACCACGATGGCCCAGATTGCACCGGACCTGCAGGACAGGATACTGACACTTAACGGGGTGTCCAAAGCATACTGCATGACCGGATGGCGTATTGGATACGCGACCGGCCCCAAGGAGCTGATCAAGGCCATGGCAAAACTGCAGTCGCAGTCCACCTCAAGCCCGAATTCAATTGCCCAGCACGCCGCGGTGGCGGCTTTGAATGGTCCGATGGATTTCATGGCCAGGAACCTCAAGGCTTTTGACAGCCGCCGCCAACTGGTGGTGGACGCACTCAACAAAATTGACGGTATTTCCTGCCCGGATCCCGATGGGGCTTTTTATGTCTTCCCTTCCATTGAAGGGCTGATCGGCCGCACCCGTCCGGATGGCGGTACCATCAGCAACGACAGTGATCTTGTCACCTGGCTTCTTGAGGATGGAGGTGTGGCCGCAGTCCAGGGTGTAGCTTTCGGGCTGGAGCCGCATTTCCGTATTTCCTACGCCACCAGCACAGAGGCGTTGGAGGATGCTTGCGGCAGGATCAGGGCGTCGGTGGAAAAACTGACCTGATCACGTAAAAGTGACCGCAAAGCGGTTCTGCGGACACATTCTGTCCATATTTAGGCCTTAGCTCTATTTCCGTATTCAAACAAATCCGGAGACATGGATATGCTGATTAAGCCGTACCGACCCTGGTCCTTAAGTGAAAACGATATCACACCGGAAACTGTCTATATGAGTAGGCGGTCCCTGCTTGCCGGCATGGGGCTTGGGGCCGCTGGTGTTATGGGCTTCGGGGTGATGCCCCGGGCGGCCTTTGCGGGCATCACGGGGTTTCCGGCATCACGCAATCCTGATTTCACGCTTGACCGTCCCTTAACCGACGAGGAAGAGGCCACGACCTATACGAATTTCTATGAATTCGGTTCGTCCAAGAATATCTGGCGCAAAGCCCAGAAACTTGAAATTGATCCCTGGGCGGTCACCATTGATGGCATGGTGGAAGAAGACATCACCATTGATGCGGCTGAACTGGTGGAAAAACTTGGCGGGCAGGAAGAGCGGCTTTATCGCCACCGCTGTGTTGAGGCATGGGCCATGGCGGTTCCGTGGACGGGCATTCCTCTTGAGCGGCTGGTCACCTTCGCCCGGCCGGATGCGGGTGCGAAATATCTGCGGTTTGAGACTTTTGAAGATAAATCCGTTGCCCCCGGGCAACGCCAGAGCTGGTATCCCTGGCCTTATGTTGAGGGCGTCACCATGGCAGAGGCAACCAATACACTCGCCTTTCTGGCAACCGGGCTATATGGCAAGGCCTTGCCCAAGCAGAACGGCGCTCCCATACGTCTTGTCCTGCCGTGGAAATACGGCTTCAAGTCGATCAAGTCCATACGCCGTATCACTTTTACGGATAAACAGCCGGTCAGTTTCTGGCAGGATCTACAGGCCAGCGAATATGGTTTCTGGGCCAATGTTAACCCGGAATATAATCATCCGCGCTGGTCACAAAAAACGGAACGGATGCTTGGAACCAACGAACGACGCGATACCCTCAAATATAATGGTTACGGTGAGTGGGTTGAAGGCCTCTACGCATCAATGCCGCAGGACAGGACACTGTTCTTCTAGGCGCGGGAATCTGCTTACGGATTGTGCTGAGAGCCACGGAGAAGTGCCGCGACTCTGGAGGTTTCGTCAAGCCTTGCGGTGCTGGCGGAAGGTAATTTCCGTTGCGTCAGATGCTGTGCCGGATAGGTGTGGCCGCATTCCTGCATGATCTCATGAAAACGGCCAATACGGCCGGTTTCCTTCCTGAACGCATAGGTATATACAGGCTTTCCCGAAAAGCAGGCCTCAGATGTCATGTTGACCGAATCGCTGGTAACAATCACAGCGTCAGCCAGGTCAAGAATGCCGGGATACGGGTTCTCCTCTTCGCCATCCCAGATATAAAAGGGTATGGGTGAAGATGATCCTCGTTCCACGCCCTGCCGGATGGCATCCCCGGCATGATCAAGGCTTCGTCTTGACGGCACGAAGACAAGGCTTGCATCCAAGGTGCCTGCGACGGTCGCCATAAATTCCCCGAGGTTTTTATAGTCCTGCCAGTTCACCTGATAGCGGCGGTTGCTGCCACCTGTCATGACTGCGAACACGGGTTTCGGCATGGTTCTTATTTTCGGGGCAAGTGATTTTCCTGCCTTTGCGATGAGATCATCCGACAGAGCATTGAGTGATCCGGTAGTGACGATAACGTTAGCGCCCCGAAGTCGATCATGGGAGGGCACAATCAGATAATCAAAGAGCGCCGGCGAAAGGCGGGGGTCCTGAACATGAATGGTTTTTGTCTGCCCTCCGGCATGGTGGCGGATGAGTATCGACAGGCCTGCCATGCGGCGACCGGTGGTGATCACCAGATCAGGCCATCCTTTTCCCGATGCATCAAGTAGCATTTCAGGCAAAGGCCAGCCAGGAATAAGGCCTAGATAAGGAAGGATTCTCAACAGACGTGGCGGATCTATCCGGAGGTATTCTATATCCAGCCCCATTTTTTTTGCGAGACCAATGGACTGGACTTCCATTCCCTTTGTTCCATCGCTCACAACCCAGCAGGTGCGGGCATCGGCAAGACTCTGGAATGTCGCGTGTGCAGATATCATGGAATAAAAATATATCCTGGATTGAAATATTGTAATAAACTTTCGTCTATATGAATATTTGATATCACATATAAGTTACAAATGCATTCCAGTGCATGACGGAAAGGATTCGGCCTGAAGACCATGGCAACACGTGTAAAGCTTGATGAAGTTGACCGTCGTATTCTTAAGGATCTTCAGGAAAACGGCCGCATCACCAATGTAGATCTTGCGAAGCGGATTGGTATTTCTGCACCGCCTTGCCTGCGCCGTGTCCGGGCACTGGAAGATGCAAATATCATCCGAGGGTATCACGCTGATGTTAATCATGAAGCACTTGGCTATACGGTCATGGTTTTTGCTTTTGTCGGTCTGTTATCCCAGGCGGAAGCCGATCTTCAGGCTTTTGAGAAACTGGTGGCACAATGGCCTGAAGTCAGGGAGTGTCATATGCTAGTTGGTGAGACGGATTTTCTTCTTAAGATCGTTGCCCATGACTGGGATGATTTTCAGCAATTCCTGACCACTAAACTCACTCCGGCCAAAAATGTAAGTCATGTCAAAACAGCTCTCGCCATCCGTTCGACCAAGGATGAACCCGGAGTGCCGATCACGCAGGACTGAGGCGTGAATCTTTATTTACGGCAAGGTTAAGATTTAAGGACAGATATTTCCACGACTTCGTAGGATTTAATGCCGCCGGGGGTGCGGACCTCGGCGCTGTCGCCGATACGTTTGCCAATCAACCCTTTGGCTATCGGAGAAGATGTTGAGATAAGCCCTTTGGACAGATCAGCTTCATAAGGGCCAACGATGGAATAGGTGCTTTCCTGATCGGTTTCTTCATCCGCTACGACAACACAAGTGCCAAAGGTCACGGTTTCACCTGAAAGCTTTGACGGATCAATGACTTCAGCTCTGCTGATGACATCTTCAAGTTCGGCCACACGTCCTTCAATAAAAGACTGCCGGTCACGGGCAGCATGATATTCGGCGTTTTCGGACAGGTCGCCATGTTCGCGTGCTTCGGCAATCGCCTTGATAACCTGGGGGCGATCTTCGCTTTTAAGTTTTGCTAACTCTGCCTTGATAACTTCAAGCCCAGAATAGGTGAAGGGAATCTTTTCCATCATTTTGTCTCATCGTTTACACGATGAAGATGTTAACCGCAGAATATCTGGAGAATCTACTGTTTTTTATCAGAAGACAGATAGTTCTGTATGGAACGAACAGCAAGGCTTCCGCTTTGCATGGTGCGGATTGCAATAACCGACGCTCTGGCTTCAGGTACAGTGGTGTAATAAGGGATGGAATTGCTCAGGGCCGTCTGGCGGAGGGAAAAGCTGTCCCGAATGGCTGCAGCCCCGTGCGCGGTATTGAAGACAAGATCAATTTTGCCGTCGACCATATAGTCAACCGCATGTGGCCGGCCTTGCATGACCTTGTTTACGGTTTCGGTTTCAATGCCGTTTTCATTCAGTGCGTGGGCAGTGCCGGAGGTGGCAATGAGATTAAATCCGATATCCTTAAGCTCACGGCAAATCGCAATCATATCCGCCTTATCATCATCCTTAACGGAGATGAATACGTTACCCTTAAGCGGAAGATGCACATTTGCGCCAAGCTGGCTTTTGGTAAACGCATGGGCGAAATCAGGCCCGATACCCATCACTTCACCAGTTGACTTCATCTCCGGGCCTAGGAAGATGTCCACACCCGGAAACCGCGAGAATGGGAAGACCGCTTCCTTGACCGCAACATGGGTGAGCGTTTTTTCCTCAAGGTTAAGATCGGCAATCTTTTCACCTGCCATCACACGGGCAGCCATTTTGGCAAGCGGTATGCCGGTTGCTTTGGCAACGAATGGCACGGTGCGCGACCCACGAGGGTTTACTTCCAGCAGGAAGACCTCTTCATCCTTGATCGCGTATTGGACATTCATCAGCCCGACAACACCAAGTGCGTGGGCCAGGTCTTTTGTTTGTGAACGTATCTCAGCAATCACATGCTCAGACAGGTTCTGAGGTGGCAGCGAGCAGGCGCTATCGCCGGAATGAATGCCAGCCTCTTCAATATGTTCCATGATGCCGCCGATAAACACGTCTGTGCCATCTGCAAGTGCATCCACATCCACTTCGGTTGCATGGCTGAGAAATCCGTCGATAAGAACAGGGTTGTCGCCGGACACCACCACCGCCTCTTTCATGTAGCGTTCCAGATCCGACATGGCGTGAACAACTTCCATGGCCCTGCCACCCAGAACATAGGATGGCCGGATCACCACAGGCAGGCCGATCTTCTCAACAATTTTACGGGCTTCTTCGGGCGAATGGGCGATGCCGTTGGGTGGCTGTTTGAGCGCGAGTTTATGGATGAGCTGCTGAAAACGCTCCCTGTCTTCGGCCAGATCAATCGCATCAGGGCTGGTGCCGAGTATCGGGATTTCAGCCGCTTCAAGAGCGGCGGAAATTTTAAGTGGAGTCTGCCCACCAAGCTGAACGACAACTCCTTTTACACTGCCGTTGGACATTTCAGTTTTGATGATCTCAATCACATCCTCGGCGGTCAGCGGCTCAAAATAAAGCCGGTCTGAGGTATCGTAATCCGTTGAAACCGTCTCCGGATTGCAGTTGATCATGATGGTCTCATAACCTGCCTCTCTAAGTGCATAGGCAGCATGAACACAGCAATAGTCAAACTCGATACCTTGTCCGATCCTGTTCGGTCCACCACCCAGTATTACCACCTTCTCCCGGTCAGATGGTCTCGCCTCACAAGTCTGGCCGGATGTCGCTTCGTAAGTGGAATACATATATGCCGTCTCAGAGGCAAATTCCGCGGCGCAGGTATCAATCCTCTTGAAGACGGGATGAATGCCAGCTGATTTCCGGCGAGCGCTGATATCCTTCTCTGAGCATCCTGTCAGTTCAGCGATCCGTGCATCACTGAACCCCTTGGATTTGAGAAGCCTCAGGGCAGAAGGGTCTTCCGGCAGGCCGTGATCACCCAGATTCTGCTCAAGTTCGACGAGTTCAGCAATCTGATTGAGAAACCAGCGATCCCAGTGTGTCCAGGCAGCTACCTCATCAACGGAATATCCCCTCGCCAGCGCAGCAACGATGCGGCGCAGCCGGTCAGGCACTTGTTCCCCGAGCCAGCCTGCGATCACATCTGTCAGGTTGGCACCATCATCAAGTGCGGGTAAGGGTACGGGATTAAGCCCGGTCAACCCTGTTTCAAGAGACCGGAGTGCTTTCTGAAAGGATTCCTGAAACGACCGACCAACCGCCATGGTTTCCCCCACGGATTTCATCGATGTGCTGAGTTTGTTTTCTGCGCCGGGGAATTTTTCAAAGGTAAAACGGGGGATCTTGGTGACGACGTAATCGATCGTTGGCTCAAAGCTTGCCGGCGTTGCGCCATGGGTGATGTCGTTGTCAAGTTCGTCGAGGGTGTAACCGATGGCCAGTTTGGCTGCGACCTTTGCAATAGGAAAGCCTGTCGCCTTTGAGGCAAGGGCAGACGAGCGGCTGACGCGGGGGTTCATTTCAATAACAAGCTGCCGGCCAGTTTTGGGGCAGACGGCAAACTGGACGTTTGATCCCCCTGTATCGACCCCGATTTCCCGCAATACGGCGATCGAGGCATCGCGCATTTCCTGATATTCCTTATCGGTCAGGGTCAGGGCAGGCGCAACAGTCATACTGTCACCGGTATGAACCCCCATCGGGTCAATATTTTCAATCGAGCAGATAATAATGCAATTATCCGCCTTATCGCGGACAACTTCCATTTCGAACTCTTTCCAGCCCAAAACGGATTCTTCGATCAGCACTTCATGAACCGGGGAAAGGCGGAGACCACCACTGACAATCTCTTCAAACTCTTTGGTGTTATAGGCGATGCCCCCGCCTTCGCCGCCGAGGGTGAAGGACGGCCGGATAATGGCCGGCAGTCCGACAAATTCCAGTGCTTCCAGTGCATCCTCAAAGGTGTTGACCAGTCGCGAACGCGGGCTTTCAAGCCCGATCTTGTCCATGGCTGACCGAAACAACTGCCGGTCTTCTGCTTTTTCAATGGCGTTGATGCTGGCACCTATCAGCTCAACCCCGAGTCTTTCAAGGGTGCCGTCCTTGGCCAGTGCCAGAGCCGTGTTGAGGGCAGTCTGTCCACCCATCGTCGGCAACAGAACATCAGGCTTTTCAACCTCGATGATCCGGGCGACGGTATCCGGGGTAATAGGTTCAATATAGGTGGCATCGGCCATGCCCGGGTCGGTCATGATTGTCGCCGGGTTGGAGTTAACCAGTATTACGCGATACCCTTCTTCGCGCAGTGCCTTGCAGGCCTGAGCGCCAGAATAATCAAACTCGCAAGCCTGGCCGATGATGATGGGCCCGGCACCGATGATCATAATCGAGGATATATCATCACGACGCGGCATGGGTTGTCTTTCTTATCAAATCGGTAAAACGGCTGAACAGATATCGGGAATCATGCGGCCCGGGTGAGGACTCAGGGTGGTACTGCACTGAAAAAACAGGGAGTTCACGGTGGCGCAGGCCTTCGATACTGCCATCAAAAAGCGAAATATGGGTGACCTCAAGATGTGGCGGAAGACTATCCGGATCAACAGCGAAACCATGGTTCTGGCTGGTGATTTCGATGCGGCCTGTACTGAGGTCCTTTACCGGGTGGTTGGCGCCCCGATGGCCCCTTTTCATCTTGAAGGTTGCGGCCCCAAAGGCTTCGGCTATCAGTTGATGACCTATGCATATACCAAAGACGGGCAAACCTGCCGCAGCCAGTTTGCGAATTTCTTCGGCCGCATATGATGCTGTGGCGGCCGGATCCCCGGGGCCGTTTGAAAGGAAAATACCGTCGGGCTTCAGGGCGATAATATCTGATGCTTTTGTCGTCGCCGGCACAACCTGAATTTCACACCCTTCTTCTTTAAGGCAACGCAGGATATTCTGCTTGCATCCGTAATCAAGGGCGATGATCCGCAATGAAGTATCGCTGTTTGTCAGATAGGTGTCGGTGGTCTTATCCCAGATGCTGTCCTGCCAGGTCCCGGGTGCATCCCTTGTCACGCTCTGGGCCAGATCCATTCCTTTAAGGCCGGGCCAGTCACGAGCCATTTCCAGAAGCGCGTCGCGATTGAATTCTCCGCGATAATTTACCGCAATGACTCCGTTCGGCGCACCCTTTTCCCTGATGCGCTGGGTCAGTGCCCTTGTGTCGATGCCGCCAATTCCCGGCAAGCCATTGTCACTGAGCCACTGAGATAAGGATGAACTGGCACGATAATTAGAAGCCTCTCCGGGGCGTTCGCGGGTGATCATCCCGAGTGCTGAAGGGGTCGAGGTTTCAATATCTATACTGTTAGCGCCGACATTGCCGATATGTGGAAAGGTAAAGGTGATTACCTGGCCGGCATAGGACGGGTCTGTCATGATTTCCTGATAGCCGGTCATGGAGGTGTTAAAGCAAACTTCACCGACGCGAATGGTCTCCGCGCCGTAGCCCGTGCCTTCGAAAATCGTTCCGTCGTCAAGAATCAGTAATGCTGTCGGGGTATGAATGTGTTGGGTGAGTCTGTCGAGAGCCGTTTGTTTCATCCGTATCCTGCTGCTTCCTTTTTAAGAAGCCCCGAAAGTTGGATCTTTCTACGCGTATCCGGTCAGTGGCGTCAAGTCCGTCTGGTTGTAAATTTCCAAAAAGATCACATATACCTTGAAGGCCTGGTATGGCTGGTCTAGAAAGGGCCACAATTAAGGGCGAAAGCACTGCGGGAGCCAGATATGCGTGATCAGTTGAAAACAGCGATGAAAGATGCGCTTAAAGGTGGAGACACCAAGAGACTTGGCACATTAAGGCTGATAACCGCCGCGCTCAAAGATCGGGACATTGCGGCACGGTCCAAGGGGCAGACCGACGGAATTAGTGATGAAGAGATCCTCTCTATGCTTCAGACGATGATAAAGCAGCGCAAGGAATCCGCACGTCTTTACCGGGAAGGTGGCCGTGATGAGCTTGCGGCGGCTGAAGATGCGGAAATTACCGTCATATGCAGCTTTATGCCGGAACAGATGGATGATGATGCGGTCGCAAAGGCCATCCGGACGGCTATTGCCGAAACAGGTGCCGAATCCATAAAAGACATGGGAAAGGTGATGGGCTTTCTCAAGCAGAATTATGCCGGGCAGATGGATTTTGCCGCCGCCAGCGCCTCTATTAAATCCACGCTTATGGGTGATTAGCTAGGCAAGATTTTCAGATTTTCTGTTGATGTTGTGTCCGGAAAAAGCGCAAGACTAGGTTGCTATACTAATTGATGATCTGAAATAATTCAGTGCTTGCTCTATCACAAAAGAAAGTGATGCCATGGCTCTGCCGCAACATTTCATGGATGAGCTTCGCCGGAGAATAACGTTATCTTCCGTTGTTGGGCGGCATGTTAAGCTCAACCGGCGCGGCAACAGACTGGTCGGGTTATGTCCTTTTCACAACGAGAAGACGCCGTCGTTCCATATTCGCGATGATGAAGGGTTTTATCACTGCTTTGGCTGCGGGGTAAGCGGTGATGCCATTTCGTTTCTGCGGGAGAAGGAGGGTCTTGGTTTCATGGAAGCTGTCCGCACCCTTGCCGATATGGCAGGGCTTGCTGTGCCCCAGTCAACCCCGGAAGACGCTGCGTTTACCGAGCAGCGTAACACCCAAATGATTATTCTGGATGAAACGGCGAGGCAACACCAATCGGCGCTTGCCGAAGATGGCAATCCGGCACGTGCCTATCTTGAAAGGCGTGGTATCAGTCAGAAGATGATCGATGCATTCCGGTTGGGGTACGCAAAACCTCGCGGTCTTGTTGATGCCATGGCTCGATTTGGCCATTCCCCCGAAGCGTTGATCGAGGCAGGTGTTGCCCGCAGATCTGACCGTGATCAGCAAGTCTATGATTATTTCCGGAACAGGCTGATGTTTCCGATATCGGATATGCGGGGCCGGATCATTGCATTTGGTGCACGTGCCCTCAGCGATGATCAGCAGCCGAAATATCTCAATTCTGGTGAAAGCCCTCTTTTCCAGAAAAAAGCCGTGCTTTATGGCGCGCATCTGGCCCGGGTTGCGGTTCGGACAAACCTTCCCCTCGTTGTCTGCGAAGGGTATATGGACGTGATCGCCATTCACCAGGCCGGTGTTGCGGCTGCTGTCGCGCCTCTTGGTACGGCACTTACCGAAGATCAGATCAGGCTTCTGTGGCGCATGGATGAACAGCCGATGCTGTGTTTTGACGGTGACGATGCCGGTCGCAACGCGGCGCTGAAAGCACTGATTCGTGCGCTTCCTCTGTTGGAGCCCGGAAAAAGTTTCCGGCTGATGTTGATGCCACCCGGCCGGGATCCCGATGATATTCTTCGCGATGACGGGGCTGATGCCTTCAGGGAGCTCATGTCCGGGTCCATTTCATTTCTGGATGGTCTCTGGAATGGTCTGCTTGAGGCGCATCAACTGGATGACCCGGCATCACGTGCTGCCTTCTGGCAGAATATCCGCCAGCATATCCGGCAGATCGGTAACGGGCAGATGCGCGCATCCATGGGGGATGAGGTTGAACGGCGTATTGCCGGCATGCGGCAGGCAACCCGGGGCCAGTCGTCCCACCCAAAGTATCAGCACCTTCGCCCCGCTGCGCGGCCGAAACTGCAGTCAGATCCAAGAGCACGCGTGATACTAAGCCTTCTGGTTGAACACCCTGAACTGGTGCATGATTTTTATGAACAGATCAGCATGTTAAAATTTGATGACGAAAAGTTGGAAAAACTTCGTCAAACTGTTATAAATGCTATAATTATGAATTCAGACCTTGACGAAAATATCCTTCGTCAGCATTTAAGTGAATACGGATTTGAACATATCAGAGGGAATACCTTGCTTGATGGAATGGAAACTCGCGTTCGATTTGATCCATCAACAATAAGCCTCGATGAGGCCCGCGCAAGATTATCTGAAGTGATTAAGCTGGAAGTTCGCAAGTTACACTCTGGCAAATCTCAAGGTGGATTGCGAAAACCAAGCTGACGTTAGACGGGTTAAAAATGGCGCAAAAAGCACAGAAGAAACAAGACGATACCAGCAAGGCTACGGATCCAGCAAACGATAGTGCTGCTTCTGATGGTGTAATGGTTGATGGCAATACCGAAGCCATGCAGGCGCTTATGGCTGCGGGCAAGGAACGTGGCTATATCACCCATGATGAGCTGAATAAGGCACTGCCCCAAGGCGAGCTGACATCAGAGCAGATCGAAGATTTTATGTCTGAGCTCAATTCGATTGGTGTCAATATCGTCGACAGTGCCGAAGGCGATGATGCCGCCGAAGAGGAAGAAAATGAGAAAACTTCCGGCAATCTCAGTGATGACGCCCGCGGATCAGATGACCCTGTTCGTATGTATTTGCGTGAAATGGGCAGTGTTGAGCTCCTGACACGTGAAGGTGAGATTGCCATTGCCAAGCGTATAGAAGCAGGGCGCGAATTGCTTATGGGTGGGATCTGCGAATCGCCGCTGACCATCCGGGCTTTGCTCCAGTGGCGGGACATGATCGATACCGGTGAAGTTCTCCTGCGTGACCTGATTGACCTTGATGCTACATTTACCCTGTCGAACCGTTCCGAAAATGCAGACCTTGACGGTCTGCCTGAAAACATGGGCTCCGGGGATGTGATCGAGGGCAGCTCGCGCGATATCGATGATGACGACGAAGACGACGACGAAGAAGATGAAGCAGAAGGTGATGGCGAGGGCGATGGTGAAAACACATCAACGCGCGACAGCAATCAGGCGGATACCGAAAGCGATGATCTGAGCATGTCTCTTGCGGCCATGGAAGAGGCTGTACGTGACGATGTCATTGAGAAAATTGACCTTGTGGCTGTTACATTCAAGGAATTGAGCCAACTCCGGGATCGCCGGCTTGCCACTATCAAGAGAGGAAGCAATCCGTCAGCCAAGACCGAACAACGCTATAACGAGCTGCGAATCCTGCTGATTGAGCAGATGGACGGCATCCTGCTCAACGCAAATCGTATTGAAGCGCTGATGGAGCAGCTCTTTACACTTAACCGCCATCTTTCATCGCTGGAAGGCCAGATGCTCAGGCTGGCTGAAAAAAGCGGCATCAAGCGTCCGCAATTCCTGCAACACTGGACTGGCCGGGAGGTTATCACCAACTGGCCGGGTGAGGACGCCTCCAGCCGTGCGTGGGAAAAATTGCTTACAAAACATGATGATGAGGTTTCTGAAATCAGGAAATCCATCATTCAGATGATGTCTGAAGTCGGAATGACCGTAGCCGAATTCAAGGAGCTGGTTCAGGTCATCCAGCGTGGTGAGCGTGAAGCCTCCCGTGCCAAAAAGGAAATGGTTGAAGCCAATCTGAGATTGGTGATCTCGATTGCCAAAAAATACACCAACAGGGGCCTGCAGTTTCTGGATCTTATCCAGGAAGGCAATATCGGCCTGATGAAGGCGGTGGATAAATTTGAATACCGCCGCGGCTACAAATTTTCAACCTATGCCACGTGGTGGATCCGTCAGGCGATCACCCGGTCCATTGCCGATCAGGCCCGGACTATCCGTATTCCTGTTCATATGATTGAGACGATCAATAAACTGGTCCGCACGTCACGGCATATGTTGCATGAGATCGGCCGTGAGCCTACACCGGAAGAGTTGGCGGAAAAACTGTCCATGCCGATCGACAAGGTCCGTAAGGTGCTGAAGATTGCCAAGGAGCCCATCAGTCTCGAAACACCGGTCGGTGACGAGGAAGACAGTCATCTTGGTGATTTTATCGAAGATAAAAACGCAGTTCAGCCGCTGGATGCAGCTATCCATTCCAATCTGAGAGAGACAACAACCCGTGTGCTGGCAAGTTTGACCGCGCGTGAGGAAAGGGTGCTCCGGATGCGTTTTGGCATCGGGATGAACACCGATCACACCCTTGAGGAAGTCGGACAACAGTTCAGTGTTACCCGCGAACGTATTCGCCAGATTGAAGCAAAAGCTCTCCGCAAGCTGAAACATCCTTCAAGATCAAGAAAACTGCGGAGTTTTCTTGAAAGCTGATCCCTTTTCCTGCTATGCGTTGGAAGTCGCGATTCCGGCGCTGGGGGCCTGTAGTTCAAATGGTTAGAACGCACCGCTCATAACGGTGTTGTTGGGGGTTCAAGTCCCTCCGGGCCCACCACCCCCCTCTTGCATATATGAAGCCGGATAAAAGGAACCTCATAAAAGGGTTTGCCGAGGTCAGAAACCACCGCTGGCAAGGCCGTGTATCTGTGCTTCAATAAACAGGGTTTTGCCGCCGCCAAGCTCAACCAGATTCACGCGCCGTTCCGCGCTGAGGTTTACCTGTCTTGCCCCTGCGGATGTGGCCTTTTCTTCTGCTTCCTTAAGGGCGGCATCTTCAGCAAAATTAAGCGCGGCATCCATGGATTGGAAATCCTGCGGTCCCTGATGGAGATGTACGCGAAACGTACCGTCGCTCGGTTGCGTTATGGTAATTGTTGCACGCTGACGAATCGAGCCTGCCGCCGCACCAACGGCGCCGGCGACATCGGCATCCGCCGGCACAATTAACTCAGCGCCGAGCACGTCGGCGATGGCAGGGTAGTGACACGCCGCCGAAGCTCCGAGTGCAATGAGGGGACGTTCAAGTTTGATTGATGTCCGGACAAGCGGTTGTGTTGAGGTTTGGCCGCCTTTGCTGGCCGCATCGGAAATGAGCGTTTCAATGATCATGTTCCCGCTGGCCGCATTCTCCCCCATATCCTGATGGGCGAAGGAGGCATCAAGGAGAGCAAGGGCGGATTGCACCGTCAGGCGTTCCAGAACCATCTTTGCAAAGCGTTCGGCATTTTCAGCCTGAGCAACGCCTGCGCCGGTCCGTTGCCGGGCCATGAGTTCTGCGCCCTTCATGGACGCGCTCTTATCCAAACCCTTGAAATGTCCGAGTATAAGGGCTGCATCTGTCGGGGTGAAACCTGCTATGGCCAGAAGTCCGCGTCCCACAAGCCGGTCTATTGCGCCGATGGCAAGTCGGGTCTGGGCAATGCCGGCTATCGGCTGAAGACCTTTTTCAAGGCATTGTCTTGCCATGGCGGCTTCGGATCGTGTCAGCCATGATGGAGGCTCTCCATCAAAAAGAGGGAGCACAAATCGTCCGTCCAGGCCGGAGGGAACAGGGTTGAGCATCTGTTCATCCAGCCAGTTCAAGACGCGATCATTGTCCCTGGCCAGAACAGCCAGAGGTATGACGCGGCGCGGGCCAAGCCGAACGCCCCCTTTTGTTCCCCGGTCAACAAGGCGAACTTCGCTGTCACCACCCAGCCCGCCTGTGCGAATGGCCGCAGCTTCGACCATCGTTGACCAACCGCCGATAGTGGCGCCGCTTTTGGAGAGTCGGGGGTAACCACCTTCGAGAACAGCTATATCTGTTGTTGTACCGCCAATATCAGCGACGAGGGCATCTTGGTGCCCCACCAGATGCGCCGCACCGGAAAGACTTGCAGCAGGTCCGGAAAGGATTGTTTCCACCGGTCTCAATCGGGCGAACTCTGCGCTGACAAGTGATCCGTCACCCTTCACCACCATCAATTCAGCTTCAAGCCCTGCCGAAGAAATGATCGCATCGGTCGCGGTGATCTGCTGATCAAGGAGATCAATCAGTCGTGCGTTCAGCAACGCGGTAAGGGCACGCTTTGGCCCGCCGAGGGATGACGACAATTCGTGTGAGCAGGTGACAGGAAGGCCAAGTTTTTCCCTCAGGATCTGCCTTGCCTCAATTTCATGTTCAGGATTGCGGACAGCAAAATGACCGGCGATGGCTATCGCGCTGATTTCCCGGCCGTATTCTTCGGCAAAGCGGAGTAGAGCCGCCGTATCAAGAGGGGATTGTGGTCTGGCATCTGTTTTATGACCGCCAGCAATCCAGGCAACCGGATCCGAGCCCAGCACAGTACCAAGATTGTTCCGGTTGAGGGCATTTTCTTCAAATCCGATCATGATGAGACCAACGCGTCCGCCCATTCCCTCAACAACAGCATTTGTGGCAAGAGTGGTTGAAAGGCAGATACGTCTCACCTCAATTTTCTTGCCGGACGGGAGTTCATCAAGCGCCGCGGTTATTGCCTGTCCAAGACCGACAGAGAGATCTTCCCGGGTTGTCGGAGATTTGGCTTTAGCCACCAATTCACCGCTTTCGGAATTGATGATGGCGGCATCGGTGAAGGTGCCGCCGGTATCAAGGCCAAGAATATATGCCATGGATTATTCCTCAGGCCTGGAGGGAAGGCGGCTTGGATTGTGTTGCGACCGCTTCGGTGATGAAACGCGCAATACCAATGCCAACCTGATTGCCGTTGTGCGGATTGGTCAGGCTTTCCCGGCCTTCTTCCAGCCGGTCACCGGCAATAATGTCTTTCCGTATATCAAGGATTGCGTCAACCAGTTCAGGGGTGAATTCGGGATGGCCCTGCAGGCAGACAACAGTATCGCCGATAGTAAAGCCCCCGATAGGGCAGAAGGTATCTCCGGCAAATATACGAGCGCCTTCCGGCGCTTCAACCACCTGATCCTGATGCATGTAAAGAAGGGTAAGGCAGTTCTCCTGATCATCAAAGTAGGGTGGAACATCCTGCATGGGCATGCTGCGCACACCTACACCCCATCCCTTGGGAGATTTCACCGCCTTACCGCCCAGAGCTTCGGCAATGATCTGGTGACCAAAGCAAATGCCTACGAGTGGCTTACTTTTGGCGTGGATATCTCTGATGAGTGATTTGAGCGGAGCAATCCATTCCAGGTCATCGTAAACACCTGCGGCACTGCCCGTAACAAGATAGGCGTCATAGGCATCGATATCTTCAGGAAACTCGCCCAGCCGAACCTGAACAAATGAAAGGTCCAGATTATCCGCAGACGCGAAAAGTCTTCGGAACATCTCTTCATATTTGGGGATATTGTCAGGTATCTTGGGGTTGTTTTCCCCGGCCTGTAAAACGCATAGACGGATCATGAGGTCACCCGCGCAAAGCCTTTATGATGTTGCTGCTGGCAGTTACTCTAAATCTCCTTCTTCGCAGGATCAACAGGATTTAGCTTTCTGTCTTGATCAAGGCGATCAAGGCTGTCTTTCAGGACAAAAATCCTGATTTCACTGGAAAGTCCGCCCACCGTTTCCCCTTTTGCCAATTGAGCGGTGCGTTCGATATCAATGCTGGCAACAAGGCCGCTCAGCGAAATTCCCTGCCGCCGGGCAATATCAGCCAGTGCAAGCCAGAAAGGCTCTTCAAGAGAAACCGATGTCCGATGTCCTTTGATACTGAGAGACCGTTTAATCATATCCTGTATCTTGTCTCCTACATCCCGATCAGGCGGCTGTGAAAAATGACCCGGCCCATGATGTTGATCCTGTCTTCCGAAATTTCGTAAAAAGCATCTCCGTTCTGGCCGATATGAAGTAATGCGGCAGGGCCGCTTGTGTTCTGTTCAATATGCCGGACACGTATATTCTCCCCTGTATCAATGGCAAAGTACCCGGCACGGAGCGGCTTTGTGTCTGCCGTGTCAAGTATCACCACATCACCTTGCCTGAATGTAAAGTCAGCGGTGCCTTCATCAAGCACGGCCAACCGCATCATCTGAGAAGGCGCAGATGAATTCTTTTTCAGAACCGAAGCCGGGATGTGCCAGGGTGTGCCGGCAAACCTCATCTGAGAAGGATGATCAACATACTCAATCCTGATCAGATCGTCGGAGATTTCATCAGGACCGGTTGTTTCCCATTCATGAGAAGTGGAGGAGTCGGAACCGGACCCGGAACGTAATCTGGCTTCGTTAACACGAAGTAGTCTGGCCAGGCGACGACGAATCTGCTCGGGAAGTGCGCGCGGGGAACCCCGATAGACATATTGATGAAGGTAGGCGTGATTTCGCCCGAGATACAGCGACAACTGTTTCAGGCTCCACTTCTCAGGATGAGAGGCAATGGCCTGAAGAAGGTTCTGTCTGCCCCGGCACAGGGATTTATTTTGGGAGGATGGCTGAGAAAGAAAGGCCATGATGAATTGACCAATTTGGATGATTAAAAAATAAGAAGAATCCTATTATTTTCTCGCTCACTTTTCAACCCCCCTTACCTTTAGGAGCGTCCTATGACCATAAAACCCCATAAAGATTCCTCACCGGGCGTCTGTCTGCGCCATGTTCAGGAAGAGTTGAGCAAGGCAATGGCTGTGCTGCAGATACTTCCTGTTACTGCCTTTGACATGCCAGGCAAACCCCGCTCGTCCTGGCCATCCTATATGCAGGGTCTTGGGGTGGTGTGTGGAGGGACCAGAAAAGTGATACGGCGAAAGGCAACGCCGGATGAAATATCTCATATGGAGTACTGGATCGAATTGGCAGGTCGGCTGGAGGAGGGTGTGCGCCGTATAGTGTTGGCCAGGGCTGGTCGTATCCCCTGGAGGCGGCTTGAGGAAATAGATGGACGGAGCCATACCACGCTCAGAAAAATTGAACGGTCCGGCCTTGAGGCTATTGCGGCAGCGCATCGAAATATGCAACAGGATCATGAAAGAAGGCTTTTTAAGATGTCGCAAAAAATTTGTTCTTGACATTGTTTATAAAATAGGATATATCCTATTATAAGATCAGGAATTGTTTCTCGTAAAGGGGTTGGCGCTTAATGGGCCAGCCCTTTTGCTATTTCAGGACAACCATGTGATGGGCCAGACGGGCGACGACAAGACAAGACGCATGGAAAGGTTTCTGAGGGCTCTCGCAGGAACAGGAAATATTTCCGCCTCCGTGCGTGAAAGCGGTCTTTCGCGAAGCACCGTCTATTTCTGGCGGGCTCATGATTATGAATTTGCCAAAAACTGGGATGATGCGCTGGCTGAAGCCACAGACAAGCTCGCGTATGAGGCCCGGCGTCGGGCGCTCGATGGGATAGAAGTGGTGCAATATTTTCGGGGTGAACCGGTGGGCACCATCCGTAAATATTCAGATCAGTTGCTGATGTTTCTTCTCCGTGCGTATCGACCATCAATTTATAAACCAGGCTCGCGGCGAGGGCCAGATCAGGTGTGTGATGCCAGTCAGGCAAGAAAATCACTTCTTCGGAAAATGGCAACATTTGATAAGGGTGATGACGACGGATGAGCGTCAGCGCCTGATAGATCAGCTGACCCATGCTGAGATCGAATTTCTTTCGCATTGCTGGGAAATATGGGCACGGCCAAAGCAACTTCCGCCACCACTTCCCTGGAGGGTGTGGCTGCTCTTGGCAGGAAGGGGTTTTGGCAAGACGCGGGCCGGTGCGGAATGGATCAGGGCTATGGCGCAGGAAGGAGCGAAAGGCCAGCTTGCGCTTGTAGGCGAGACGAGCCACGACGTGCGGCACGTGATGATCGAAGGGCCATCAGGTATCCTTTCCGTCACGCCCGCCGCAGAGCGGCCGGACTGGTACCCGTCGCAAAGGGTGCTGAAGTGGCCAAACGGAAGTACGGCCAGATGTTTCAGTGCGAGCGATCCCGATCAACTGCGCGGGCCAGAGACGGAATTTGCCTGGTGCGACGAGATTGCCAAATGGCCTTATGAGGGTGCATGGGACAACCTGATGCTGGGACTTCGGGCAGGTGATATGCCCAGAGTGGTTGCAACAACCACGCCGCGGCCGAAAAAATGGATCATTGCGCTTAGCCGCCAGCCTGATGTGGTGATAACCCGGGGAAGCAGTTATGAAAATGGGGCTAATCTGGCGCCGGGGTTTCTAAAGACGGTTCGGGCCAGGTACGGATCCCTTGATATCGGCCGACAGGAGCTTGAGGGCTTTCTCCTCGAAGAATATCCGGATGCCTTGTGGAATCGGGCTGATCTGTCCCTGATCAGGAAACCGGCACCACAAAGGTCTGATCTGACCCATGTGGTTATCGGGATTGACCCGGCTCTTGGCGGTGCCGACCAGACCGGAATAATCGTGGCAGGACGGGATGCCGAAGGCTGTTTGTGGGTGCTGGAAGACGCATCGCGTCATGCACCGCCAAACCAGTGGGCAAGACGTATAGCACAGCTCAGCAGAACATGGCGGGCCAACCGGCTGGTGGCCGAAGTCAATCAGGGCGGGAATCTTGTCACTGATGTCCTGCGTTCGCAAGGTATCCGGCTGCCGATCCAGACAGTGCGTGCACGCCATGGCAAAGCACTTCGGGCTGAACCGGTGGCCGCAGCCTATGCCGAAGGGAAGGTTTTCCATGCGGGCAGATTTGATGCGCTGGAGGATCAGATGTGTGCCTGCGTGCCCGGAGAAAAACCCGGCACATCACCGGACCGGCTTGATGCCATGGTCTGGGCCTTGACGGCCTTGATGAACTATCGCCAGCACCGTGTGCAGGACCTTGATATCTGAGGCGTCACGGTGATGACCATTATCAGGAGAGACTTTGATGGGATTTGATGACGTGGCGCGGCCATCGCAGCAATGGGTCCGGCTGATGGAAGATCTTGATCTTATTCATGATCTGGCCAGCGGTACCCGTGCGATGCGCGAAGCCGGCGCAAAATGGCTCCCCAAGGAGCCGGCAGAAAGCTGGGAGGCCTGGCGGTTACGACTTAACAGATCAATTCTTTTCAACGGATTTGCCCGCACCTGGCAGGCTTCGGCAGGTTATGTTCTCGGGGATACCATCACCCTCAAGGATGCTGATCCCAGGCTTTTATCCCTCTGCCAGAATATCGATGGCTCCGGCATGACCCTCGATAGGTTTGCCGCCATGATGGTGCAGCTGATCCTCAGGGATGGTGCCGCCTATATTCTGGTCGATGCCCCGCGTGATGGCGGGTTGCCCTATTTTGTGCTGGTTGAGGCAAGCCAGATGATAGGGCTCGTGCGCGACAGTGAAATGGCGCAAGTCCCCATGGGCGGATCGATCATTCAGGCAAGGCTGCATGAAACTATTAGCCGGAAAGAATCCAGATTTGGCTACGTTCCGCATGACCGTATCCGGGTGTATGAACCTGGCCGATGGTCGATCTGGGAAGATGAGGACCAGAAGGGAAACTGGGCGGTCAAGGAAGAAGGTGAGATGGGGCTTGATGTTATCCCCCTTGTTGCGGCGGAGATGATACAGGGCAGGGGAAGCACGATACGCCCCCCCCTGATGGATCTGGCCTGGCTTAACCTTGCCCATTGGCAGTCATCAAGTGATCAGCGTCACATCCTGCATATTGCCAGAGTTCCCATCCTTTTCGCCCGCGGGATGAACAGTATGGACGGGCCGGTGGATATTGGTCCCAATCGTCTGATCGTGGCGGATGATCCGGCGGCAGAAGTCAGGTTTGTTGAGCATAGCGGGGCGGCTATTGAGGCCGGGCGGCAGGATTTGATGGATCTTGAGGAAAAGATGGCGGTCCTTGGTCTTGATCTGCTTCGGGACCGCCAGCATAACCCGACGGCAACTGGCCGTATGATTGAGGAAACACGCCAGAATGCCACTCTTGTCATGTTGTCCGGCGTGATCAGGTCCAGTCTTGAAAACGCCTTTGGTCTGGCCGCCACCTGGCTTGGCATTGACCCGGCGGATGCAGGTAAGATCGTGATGCCGCGCCGTAACACGGAAATGATACGTATCGGCAATGATGCAGATATCCTGCTCAGCGCCCGACAGGCGGGCGATATCAGCAGAGAGCAGTTCCTTCAGGAAATTGAACGTCGGGGCATTATCAAACCAGAACCAGATGCCTCATCTGCCTCCTGATTGAAATTTCTGTCTCTACGCGCGCAGTGCCTTAACCGCATCTGCGTGCTTTTTTTATGGGTATTCCGTTCAAACGGCAAAGGAGAAACCATGCCAGATCATCAGCCTAATATGCATTCTGAAATCGTTCAGGATGATGAAATCACACCTGAAATCATGCCGGAGACACAGCCGGATTACGGTGACCATCGGCCTTGACGCGATCACCCTTGCGGCATCCGTTGCCAACGCGGAATCAGGTTCATCCTCTGATGTGACCACTTCCGGCTTCGGGGTTGGCTACACCGTCAGTGATCAGCTGGCGCTCGGCTTCTCTGTCGGCTCTTCTGAAGATGACGGTAATGGCGATGAGCTCAGCACCAATTCGATCACAGCGTCCTACACGATTGCACCCGGCCTTAACGCCGCGGTCAGCCTTGACAGCTACGAGCTGACAGCCGGTGCAAGCAGGGATGACGATGCGATGTCCAACGAAGGCACGATCACCAGCTTTTCCATTCAGGCCAATTTCTAAGGGTATGGCTTTCGCCCGGCCCATGAAAACCTGACAACACATGATCCGCCCCGGGGTGTGTCCCGGGGCGGGTTTTTTCTTATCATAACGGAGGATGAATAATGACGAAACGACATAGCGGAAGACCTGATGATATGAACTTCAATCAGGCTGAGGACCAGCATGACCCGATGGATTACTACCCTGATCTCGGGGATGTCGACGCGCTCATCGAACACGCCGCCCGGCGCGGGGCACGCAATGCGCTGGCTGAACTGGGCCTCAGTGATACAACCGCACCTCAGGATATCCGTGATCTTCGCAATCTTCTGGTCAGCTGGCGCCGTATCCGCAAAGAGGCGTATAACACCGTGATCACTTTCAGTATCCGCGCCGCGCTTCTGATCATGTTCGGAATTGCCGCCGCGGTCATTTATTACAGCGGCGTGGACAGCATGCGGTAGTCATCCGCACCATATCTCCGAAAAGACAAGAGGGCGAAGGCCCTCTATTTTTTTGCCGTTTTCATTCCGCCTGTATGTCGGGTCATGCCATGCGACGTCATTTCATTTTCAGCAAAAGATCAGAAACCCAGCTCCGAAGTCTTCGGCCTGAACTTGCCCGCGTGGCGAGGCTTGCCTTACGCAAATCCCGGGTTGATTTCACCATCATCAGTGCCAGACGCACGATCCGGGAGCAACGCCGCCTTGTGGCCATGGGCAAATCCCGGACCCTTCGCTCACGTCATCTCAAAGGGGAGGCGCTGGATTTCGTGCCGCTTGACCCGACAACAGGCAAGGGCAGGTTTGACCGCGCCCTTGCGATAGAAGTCGCGGCGGCATTCATGGATGCCGGGCTTGAACTGGGTGTGCCTGTCCGCTGGGGCGGGATGTGGCGGAATTTTGAAGATATCCCGCATATTGAACTTGCGGGCCAATCCCCCGCCACCGTCCCTGCGGCAGAGCAATAAAATTCCCTGCAGTAAGGTCTTGTGAAAAGGCGATCAGGCGGCGCGTGACGCGGCAAAACCGGCCGCTTCCATCAGCGCATCCCTGATCTCAGAGCCGGGCAGTTCAGCCAGCTGATCGGCGGCACGTCCGGCATGGTGCCGGGCTTTTTCCAGCGTGCGCCCGATCGCATCATGCCGCATCAGCAGGTGCTGGGCTTCGGCAAGGTCACCGTCTTCGATCTGGCCTTCCCCGAGGGTGCGTTGCCAGAAATTCCTCTCTTCGGACGTGCCTTCGGCAAAGGCAATCATGACGGGCAGGGTTGTCTTGCCTTCGGCGAAATCATCGCCGACCGTCTTGCCTAGGGTGGATTGATCCGCCTGATAATCCAGCGCGTCGTCGGCAATCTGAAACGCGATCCCCAGTTCCATTCCGTATTCCCGCATCATGCCTGAAAGACGGGCATCTCCCCCCGCCACCATGGCACCGGTCTCCGCCGCCGCGGCGAAAAGCTCCGCGGTCTTGCCGATAATCACCGACAGATAGTCTTCCACCACCGTATCCGGCTTGCCGGCAATCAGCATCTGGCTGATCTCGCCTTCGGTGATTCGCGCCGCCGCCGCGGCCAGTTTCCCAAGCACGCTGATATTGCCGGTTTCAACCATCAGCTCGAACGCTCGTGCAAACAGAAAATCCCCCACCAGAACACTGGCCTCATTGCCCCAGATGGCGTTCGCGGTCGCCTTGCCGCGCCGGAGACCGGATTCATCAATCACGTCGTCATGTAGCAAGGTGGCTGTGTGAATAAACTCAACCGAGGCCGCCAGTTTTGCCGCCATATCGGTTTTCCCGCCCGCCATCATTGCCCCGGCAAGGGTCAGCATCGGCCGGACACGTTTGCCGCCTGAAGCGACAAGATGGCCGGCAAGGGTGGGAATCAGTTCAATCTCGCTCTGCATCCGGTCAACGATAATGGCGTTGACGTCTTGCATCGCACGCTCGGTCATGGACAAAAGCGGGCTCAGGGACGGGGTTGTCATGGGCATATACGGTCACGTCTGGTCATGATGGTATATCTCTTGGAAGAGACACCGCATGATGTCAAGCGCATTGCATCGTTTCTTTTCGTCAGGCTTCGGGTATAAACTCATCATATGAAGGATATTCTGACCTTAACAGACCCGGTGCGGATATCATTTATCGAAGCGCTACTCAAGGAAGCGGGCATTGCCTACGCCATCCGGGATGGTTATATGGCGGATCTTCTCGGCATGCAGAATGGTCTCTTTCCCCGGCGGCTGGCCGTCGATGAAGAGGATGCGCGTCAGGCTGAACGAATTCTCCGCGGGGCAGATCAGTGGTACGATGACTGAACACAACTCACCTGACAGAGAAGCGTCAATTCCTTGCGGCTCGTCCAGCGCTGAGGCCATGACGACAGAGAAACTGACCAAAGACAGCTGGTACGACGGCAGTCTCGTTCTCTGGCAGCCACGGACCGGGTTTCGCGCGACCACCGATGCCATAGTGCTGGCCGCAGCCGTCGACGGCGATGCGGCCCATGCGCTCGAACTGGGTGCCGGTGGCGGCGCGGCTTCCCTGGCTCTTGCCAGACGATGCGGCGGGATACGTATCACGGCGGTGGAACGTGACCCCCTGATGGCAGAAATGCTTGCACACAATATCAGGGAAAATGATCTTGCCGGCCGTATTATTCCGCATCATGCCGATATCTTTGATACCGATGCCGAAAATCACTGGCGGGAACAGCATGATCATGTTTTCTTCAACCCGCCCTATAATGATGCCGCCTCCACGCAATCTGGTGATGAAAGACGTAAAGCCGCGGTGGCGGCCGATACCCTTGAGGGCTGGATCAGGATTGGCATTCGGGCACTGATCCCGCGGGGTCAGCTGACGCTGATCAGCCGGGCGGATCGTCTGCCTGAAATCCTGACAGCACTTGAGGCTGAAAAGGCAGGTTCAGTGATCCTGAGGATGGTGCATGCCGAAGCGCAGCATCTGGCGATACGTGTCCTTGTGCGCGCCCGCAAAGGTATCGCAGGACGCCTTGAAATACTGCCGCCGCTGGTCTTGCGGGCCTCGCCGGAAACCCTGACGGCTGAGATGCAGGAGATCAGCCATCACCGCGCCGGGATTTCCCTGACGGTGCCCGGGCGCAGGTATCGTAAGCCGCGTCTTGCGCCCCGCACAGATAAAGGGTAGGAAGAGCCATGATCAGCCGCATCTTCTCATTGTTCCGCAAAGCAAGACCCGTTGTTCCCGTCATCCGCCTTCAGGGGATGATTGCCGCCTCTTCCGGCCTGAGGCGAGGGCTCAATATGGCCGGTCTTGCCCCCATCATTGACAAGGCTTTTGATGTGAAGGGGATTGCGGCCGTCGCGCTTGTTATCAACTCGCCGGGCGGATCGCCGGTGCAGTCATCGCTGATTTATGACCGGATACGCCATCTGGCCCGAAAGAAAGATGTACCGGTGCTCAGCTTCGTTGAAGATGTCGCCGCTTCCGGGGGATACTGGCTGGCCTGTGCCGGGGATGAAATCTACGTGAACGGAGCTTCGGTGGTGGGATCGATCGGGGTTGTTTCGGCTGGCTTCGGTTTTGATGAAGCCATCAGCCGGATCGGGGTCAGCCGCCGCGTTTACACTTCTGGCACCCGTAAAGGCATGCTGGACCCGTTTCAGCCGGAACAGGAAGACGATATCACTCATCTGCGTGAGCTGCAGAAGGATATTCATGATCAGTTCATTGCCATGGTGAAGCATCGTCGCGGCACCAAACTGAAGGAAGAGGAAGAGCTTCTCTTTTCAGGCGCCTTCTGGACGGGGCGTAAGGGGATTGCCCTTGGACTTGCTGACAGGGAAGGTGAACTGAGGCAGGTGCTTGAAGAACGTTTTGGCAAACGTGTGGATATCCGGCTTATGCAGCCCAAACGTGGTCTTTTCGGGATGTCTTCAGGTCAGCTCGGTGTCGGGCTTTCCGGTCATCTGGCGGATGCCGGGGTCGATGCCATTCAACACGCGGCGGCTGAAAAGCTGGAACGCAGCCGCTACGGGTTATAGGGAGATTATGGGCAGTCATGTTCACGCCGCAGAAGATAGTGTTCCTCCTCCTCATACTGGGGTTTGTCTGGTTCCTTTTCCGGGTAATCGAAAAGCGCAACAAAATGGCGAAATCATCCCGCAAGGATCAGGGGGAAACCATGGACCTGACCGAGTGCTCTCGTTGCGGGAGGTGGGTTAATGCATCCTGTGAGGAAGATAACTGCCCGATCAGCGGTTGATGCTCTTCCCTCAATCAAGTATGGTGCGGCCATCGAGTGGACAAGGGTGCCCTGATGACGACTTCAACTACCAGTTTTCAGCATATAATTCTGACGCTTCAACGCTACTGGGCTGACCAGGGATGCGTAATTCTTCAGCCCTATGATATGGAAGTCGGCGCCGGGACTTTTCATCCCGCAACAACCTTGCGCTCACTGGGCCCCGATGATGTTTGGCGTGCGGCCTACGTTCAGCCATCCCGGCGCCCGGCTGACGGCAGATATGGCGAAAACCCGAACAGGCTCCAGCACTATTACCAGTTTCAGGTGATTATGAAACCGTCACCTGCCAATAGCCAGGATCTCTATCTTGGCTCGCTCAAGGCGATTGGCCTTGATCCTATGGCCCATGATATCCGTTTTGTCGAAGATGACTGGGAAAGCCCCACCCTTGGCGCGGCGGGGCTTGGCTGGGAGGTTTGGTGCGATGGCATGGAAGTGTCCCAGTTCACCTATTTTCAGCAGGTGGGTGGAATAGAGTGTGATCCCGTGCCGGTGGAACTGACCTACGGGCTGGAGCGTCTTGTGATGTTTATTCAGGGCGTTGACAATGTCTATGATCTGGATTGGGACGGCGTGCCCAAGGATCAGGGGGGCAAGGTATACCGCGATATTTTCCATGCCGCTGAAATCCAGTATTCACATCATAATTTTGATCGCGCCAATACCGACATGCTGATGCAGCATTTCCTCGATGCCGAGGCTGAATGCGCAAGCCTTCTGGACAGCACACCTTCTCTGCCTCTTCCGGCTTATGATCAGTGCATGAAAGCCAGCCATCTTTTCAATCTTCTTGATGCCCGCGGGGTAATTTCCGTGGCTGAAAGGCAGGGGTATATCGGCCGCGTCCGGGCCCTTGCCAAAGCCTGCTGTGAAGCCTGGGTCGACGCCGGAAAACAGAAAGAAACCTGATCATGGCTGAACTTTTTATTGAGCTTTTTGGTGAAGAGATTCCGGCGCGGATGCAGGACGCCGCTGAACACAGGCTGGCGGAGGCTGTGTCACGTGCCCTTGCTGAAAAGGGTCTGGGCGGCGGCACGCCGAAAACCTGGTCCGGCCCGCGTCGCCTTGCCATTGCCGTTGATGATGTTGCCGAAGTGCAGGATGATCTGCACGAAGAACGCCGCGGCCCCCGCGCCGATGCCCCGCAACAGGCTATTGACGGGTTTCTGAAATCCGCAGGCATTTCGCAGGAAGATGCGGAAATCCGTTCAACACCAAAGGGGGACTTTCTGTTTGCGGTGATTGAGCGCAAGGGAATCTCAGCCCTTGAAATCCTGCCTGATCTGGTTGCCGCCGTGCTCGAAGAATTTTCCTGGCCCAAAAGCATGCGCTGGGGCCGAAGCCGGTCCCGCTGGGTGCGGCCATTAAGCCGTATCACCGTTCTTTTCGATGGTAAGGCTGTTGATGGTGCGTTTGACCTTGGTGGCGGGCATTCCATTCCCTTTGGCACCAGAACCGAAGGTCACCGTATGCTCGCCCCGGATGAAATTGAGCTTCGTGGCGGTGCGGATTATGCCGGTGATCTTGAAACGGCTTTCGTCATTGCGGACCGCAGGGAGCGGATGGAACGTATTCGCCGCTCTCTTTTAGAACTTGCCCGGGAAGAGAACCTGATCTGGCGTGAAGATGAAGGACTTCTTGCCGAAGTTACAGGACTGGTGGAATACCCGCATCCGATCATGGGCAAGATTGGTACGGATGTCATGGAACTCCCTCCTGAAGTGCTGATTGTGGCCATGCGCAGCCATCAGAAGTATTTTGCTTTCGATCAGACTGACGGCGGCAAACTGGCGCCACGGTTTGTCACGATTGCCAATATGGCACCTGATACCGCCAGAGATGCGACTATCAGGGCCGGAAACGAGCGCGTACTGGCCGCCCGCCTTGCCGATGCCCGTTTCTTCTGGGATCAGGACAGGAAGACCTCGCTTGACGAACGCCTCCCCCAACTTGACGGGATTACCTTTTTTGAAGGTCTTGGAAGCGTGGGCCAGAAAGCCGGAAGACTTGAGAAACTTGCTTCGGTCATTGCCGGATATATTGGCGCTGATAAGGATGTCGCCGCTCGTGCAGGCCGGCTTGCCAAAGCTGATCTGGTGACCGAAACGGTAGGGGAATTTCCTGAATTGCAGGGGATCATTGGCGGTTATCTTGCACGGTTTGCCGTTGAAGAGAAAATGGCTGATGCTGTTGGTGGCGCGGTGCGAAGCCATTACAGGCCTGAAGGCCCCGGGGATGATCTGCCCGAAACGCCTGAAGGCATGGCGGTTGCTTTGGCGGACAAGATAGACACGCTGGTCGGCTTCTTCAGCGTTGGTGCCGTGCCCACCGGCTCAAAAGATCCCTATGCCCTGCGGCGCGCAGCCTTGGGCATCATTCGGCTGATTGTTGAAAACCAGCTTCATCTGCCCCTGACCGAAGTGATGGGCAAGGCGGCTGGTCTCTATGGGCATAAATCCGCCGCCGAAAATTTGTTGCCGTTCCTTCAGGAAAGGTTCCGGGTCTGGTTGCGTGATCGCGGGATAGGCCATGATATCGTGAGCGCGTTGTTGCGCAAGGAAGAAGCAAGATCTGATGATCTGCTCCACCTTTTCAGGCTGGCGGAAACGCTGGCGGCGTTTCTTGGCCATGATGAAGGGAAGGGTCTCCTTGCCGGGTACCGCCGCGCCGGCAATATTCTTGCTGCAGAAGAAAAGAAGGACAAGACAAGATATGACGGTGCGGTTGAACGGAAGCTGCTGAAAGACACAGCAGAAGCAGAGCTTCATGACGCCATCCTTTCTGTCCTCAGCCAGCCGGGTTCGACCACGGATGACGATATCAACCGGATGCGTGCGCTGGGGGGAATCAGAGCCCCGATTGATTTGTTTTTTGAAAAGGTCACGGTAAATGATGATGATCCGGCTATCCGTACGAACAGGCTTAATCTGCTGGGATGTATACGTGCAGCCATGGAAGACATTGCTGACTTTTCAAAAATAGAAGGTTGAAGCATAACAGCTGAAAAAATTGCCAAACGGCACTATCTGGAAAACGGAGCCGGAAAATGAAAAAATGGGTCTACAGCTTTGGTGATGGAATAACCGAAGGCAACGCCGGAATGCGTGACCTTCTGGGCGGCAAGGGGGCAAACCTTGCGGAGATGAGCAGCATCGGCCTGCCTGTCCCGCCCGGATTTACGATTTCAACCGAAGTCTGCACCTATTACTACGATAATGAGCGCAAGTATCCGTCCAGCCTTGAAGATGATGTCAGGCTCGCTATCAGCCGCATCGAAAAGGAAACAGGGCTGAGCTTTGCTGACCCTGAAAACCCGCTTCTTCTGTCGGTGCGTTCCGGTGCCCGGGCCTCAATGCCGGGAATGATGGATACGGTGCTTAATCTCGGGCTTAATCCTGATGTGGTTGCCGGTCTGGCCAGGAGTACAGGGGACAAGCGGTTCGCCTGGGATTCCTATCGCCGTTTCATCCAGATGTTTGGCGACGTCGTGCTTGAGGTGGATCACGGCCTTTTCGAAGACGCCCTCGAAAACATGAAGGATGCCCGCGGATTTATCGATGATGTCGATTTGTCGGGTGATGACCTGGAAGAACTGGTGGGGGAATATCTTGCCATTGTTGAACAGGAAACCGGGGCGGCTTTCCCGACCGATCCGATGGATCAGCTTTGGGGAGCGATCAGCGCGGTGTTCGGCAGTTGGATGAATTCCCGCGCTATCACCTATCGCCGGCTCAACAACATTCCCGCCGAATGGGGCACCGCGGTAAACGTGCAGTCCATGGTGTTCGGAAACATGGGCGACGACTGCGCCACAGGTGTGGCCTTCACGCGAAATCCGTCAACAGGTGAAAACGTGTTCTACGGCGAATTTCTGGTCAACGCACAGGGTGAGGATGTTGTCGCCGGCATCCGTACCCCCAGAAACCTGACCAAAGCCGAACGCCTTGAAAGCGGTAATGATCAGCTGTCGATGGAAGAGCAGATGCCGGAAGTTTACACCCATCTTGCCGAAGTCCGATCTCTGCTTGAGACACATTACAAGGATATGCAGGATCTGGAATTCACCATCCAGAAAGGCAAGCTTTACATGCTCCAGACACGGAGCGGCAAGCGTACGGCCCAGGCTGCGCTCAGAATGGCGGTTGAAATGGCTGAAGAAGGTCTGATCAGCCGCGAAGAAGCCATCATGCGCATCGATGCCAACTCACTTGATCAGCTGCTTCACCCCACCCTTGATCAGGAGGCGGAGAAAACACTGCTGACACGCGGGCTTCCAGCCTCCCCCGGAGCCTCATCAGGTGAGGTGGTGCTGACGGCAGATCGTGCCGAAGAGCTGGCGGCGGCAGGGCGCAACGTCATTCTGGTTCGTCTTGAAACCAGCCCGGAAGATATCCATGGCATGCATGCCGCCACCGGGATTCTGACGGCGCGGGGCGGCATGACCAGTCACGCCGCGGTTGTAGCCCGCGGCATGGGCAGATCATGTGTTTGCGGTGCCAGTGAAGTGCGGATTGATAGTAATGAAGGCACGGTTTATATCGGCCCGGCTGAACTGAAGGAAGGTGACCTGATTACCCTTGACGGCGGCACAGGTGAGGTCTTTCAGGGTGAAGTGCCGACGATAATGCCTGAACTCTCCGGGGCTTTCGGCACGCTTATCACCTGGGCTGATGAAGTTCGCCGCCTTGGCATCCGTGCCAATGCCGAAACCCCGATGGATGCGCGCACCGCACGTGAATTCGGTGCAGAGGGAATAGGTCTGTCACGAACGGAACATATGTTCTTTGATGCCGACCGCATTGTCGCGATGCGTGAGATGATCATGGCGACCGATACCGAAGGCCGTAAGATTGCGTTGGCAAAGCTCTTGCCGATGCAGCGTGATGATTTTGCTGAACTGTTCCGTATCATGGCAGGTCTGCCCGTTACCATCCGCCTTCTTGACCCACCCCTGCATGAATTTTTGCCGCACAGCAATGATGAGCTTGAAGAGGTGGCCAAAGCCGCAGGCGTCAGCATTCGTATGGCGAGGGAGCGCGCCATCAAACTTAACGAAACGAACCCGATGCTTGGCCACAGAGGGTGCCGCCTTGCCATCACCTATCCGGAAATCTGTGCCATGCAGGCGCGGGCAATTTTTGAGGCGGCAAGCCTTGTGCAGAAAGAAGGTGGCCAACCGGTCATGGCTGAAATCATGGTGCCACTTGCCGCTACTGCGCGTGAGGTTGAACTGTGTCGTCAGATCATCGACCGCACAGCCCAGAGTGTTGAAAAGGAAACCGGCGTATCGGTTGAGTATATGGTAGGGACCATGATCGAATTGCCACGTTCCTGCCTTGTGGCCGATGAGATCGCAAGCGAAGCGGCCTTCTTTTCTTTCGGCACCAATGATCTGACCCAAACCGCCCTTGGAATAAGCCGTGACGATGCCGGCCAGTTCCTGCGTGAATACGCTGAAGCAGATATCTATCCGACCGATCCCTTTATTTCCATCGACAAGGAAGGTGTCGGTGCCCTGGTCCGTATCGGGGTGGAGAAGGGGAAAGCCACCCGCCCGGATATCAAACTGGGTATCTGCGGTGAACACGGAGGTGATCCGGCATCCATCGATTTCTGCGAGGAAGTCGGGCTTGATTATGTCTCCTGCTCACCCTACCGGGTGCCTGTCGCAAGATTGGCCGCCGCCCAGGCTGCGATACGAATAAAATCTGGCGCATAAACGTTTCATTAACCTTAATCAGATATCCTGATGCTGTATGCGGGGTATTCCTGCACCACCTTGCAGGAGAACATCCCGGTGCGTGATCATCAGGGAGCGCCTTATGCACATGCTTCAGGTTATCAGGAATATCCTGATTGTTGCGGTGCTGTTTTTTGCTCCGGCAGGACCGGCGGTTGTGCCGGAATCTTTTGCTGTGTCGGGATATACATCCGGTGTTGAAAGATTGCCGCAATCCGTCCTTACTCCGGAGATATGGCTTTTTTATCCGTCATTGGCTCCGGCAACAAACACCCGTTTTGGCAACCGGGAGATGAAGGTGGCCGTGTCTGCCCCGGTGGCAGAAGGGGTCCATCCCGTGGTGGTAATCTCCCATGGTTTGTTTGGTCAGCCTGCGGATCATCACCGGCTTGCCGAAGATCTGGCGCGATCGGGTTTTATCGTGATTGCACCTGTCCATGCCGATGGGCCGGCCCTCGCCCAACGCTACACCAGACGAACGCGCGATATATCCATATCTCTCGATACGGTGCTGGCGGATCCCCGCTTTGCCCATCACCTTGATGCCAGTCGGATTGGTGCTTTCGGGTTTTCGCTTGGCGGGGCAAGTGTTCTTGCCGCGGCTGGTGGCCGGATCAATCTGGATCTGCTGAGAACGCATTGCCATAGGGCCATTGAGGATCCTGTTTTCTGCAGCAGTCTGGGTGTCGGGAATCTTGCCGGATCTGTCCCTCTTTTCCCTGACCGGCGGCTACGGTCGATTGTTCTGGCCGCACCGGTTGGCGTGGTCTTTTCAAGTCTTGATGCGGTTACCGCTGATGTGTGGGTGATCCGGGCCGGGGAAGACAAAGAGCTTCGCTTTCCCTTTCATGCTGAGCGGGTCCGGAACCTGATGAGAAGACCATATCGCTACAGTTTTGAGCCGTCTGCCCATCATTTTGCTTTTCTGTCACCATTTCCGGCGTCACTTGCCGATGAGATTGGCGCCCCTGCCCGTGATCCGGCAGGGTTTGACCGGACAGAATTTCAGAACAGAATTAATCGGGAAATCACCGCCCATTTCAAAAACAGCCTCCGGCCATAAAAGCCTTAAGGCTGCCACCTGATGTCCGGGAAGACAAAAGGCCGGGGAATACCCCGGCCTTGGTATAAGTTAGGATTGTTGGAGGAATCATCCCGCCTTGCTTGAAATAACCTTCGGCTTGGCGGCGCCATTGCCGTTAATGGAAATCTTGCGCGGCTTCATGGCCTCGGGAATAACGCGCTCAAGTTCGATATGGAGCAAGCCGTCCTTCATCGAGGCAGTGCTGATTTCGATGAAATCAGCCAGCTGGAAGCGGCGTTCAAAATTACGGCCGGCGATGCCACGATGGAGATATTGAATTCCCTCGCTGTCGCTGTCGGATTGCGTGCCGCGGATGATCAGCATCTGATCATGCACGGTGACGTCGAGCTGGTCTTCGCTGAAACCGGCAACAGCCATGGATATCCGATAGGTATCCTCACCGTGTTTTTCAATGTTATAGGGGGGCCAGTTGGACTGACTGTCGAGATTGCCGGACATCATGCTGTCCACGAGATTGGCCATGCGGTCAAAACCGATGGCTGTCCGGAATACAGGTGTGAGATCAAGAGTGTTCATCGCATCCTCCTTTGAAGCAATGCATAGTTTTTTTACGGGCATTGTTGCGCTGCCATTATGGCCAGCGGCCTGCCCGTCAGCACCATCATGGTCGCTGACAAAATACATATGGGGAGGATGCGTATAAAATACAAGGCCGCCCAGAAGGGCGGCGTTGATTTAAAGCATAAGGGAAGGGGATCAGCTTTTTGTGCCGAGACTCCCGAACCGCTTGTTGAAGCGTGCAACCTGGCCGCCGCTGTCGAGAATACGATGCTGGCCGGTCCATGCCGGATGTGATTTCGGATCGATATCAAGCTTCAGTACATCACCTTCGCTACCCCAGGTGGAGCGCGTCTTGTATTCGGTACCGTCGGTCATGACCACAGTGATCTCGTGGTATTCCGGGTGAAGATCTTTTTTCATGTCAAACTCCATGGGGTCACCATTCCGACGGTGACCTCGTCTTGCCCGGAGGGTATAGCGAATTGACGCTGACCATGCAAGTCCTAATACGAAAAAGGGACGCAGGGAAATGCCTCTCCTGTGGCGATACGGCATCTGGAGTTGGGCAAAAGATATGCTAATCTCGGGATATGGAAACAAATTTTTCGGCATCCGCTCCGAGTGGCGTTAAAAACCTGAAACCTCTGCGAAGCCTCTGGCCCTGGATCAGGCCACATCAAAGCGACGTGATCAAGGCGCTTGGTGCCATCATTATGGTGGCGGCGGCGCTGCTGTCCCTCGGGCGGGGGATAGCCTTTCTGGTCGACAGTGGTCTCGGGGCAGGGAATGGGGAGCTTCTGGACAGGGCAGTTATCATCTGTCTTGCCATAACCGTCATGCTGGCGCTGGGGAGTTATCTGAGGGCTGTGCTGATTAACAGGGTGGCAGAGAGGATTGTTGCCGATATCCGTAAAGCCGTATTCCGCCACACGCTCGGGCTTTCCACCGCGTGGTTTGAAAGCCACCGCACCGGTGATGTGATCTCTACCCTGACTGTGGATACAACCCTGATACAAACGGTTATGGCCTCAACACTTTCCATGGCCATGCGTAATCTGCTGGTGCTGACCGGCGGCGTGGTGATGGTCATGCTGACATCACCTAAACTGACCTTGATCATCGTGGCGGTGATTCCTCTTGTGGTTGTTCCGGTGATCCTGTTGGGGCGAAGGCTGAGGGCACAATCCAGAATTGCCCAGGATACGCTGGCGACAGTCTCTGTTGAAGCCGAAGAAACACTCTCTGCCATTCATACGGTGCAGGCATTCAGTCAGGAGGATTCCATGGCGGCAAGGTTTGATACCGCCGCCGAGAAAACCTATAAGGCCTCGCTCAGGAGACTGGTTCTTCGCGGCACCATGAGCGGGGTGGTGATCTTGCTCGTGTTTTCCGCTATCAGCTTCATCCTTTGGATTGGTGGCCAGGATCTCCTTGCGGGCAAAATGTCGGCAGGTGATCTTTCCGCTTTTGTTTTTTATTCCGCGCTTGTTGCGTCTTCAGTTGGGGCATTATCTGATATGGCAGGTGAGTTTCAGCGTGCGGCGGGGGCAGCGGAACGCATCGCAGCACTTCTGGATGAGCGATCTCCTCTTGAAGAAGCGCCATACCCTGTTCAGATACCTGAAGGTCCGCTCAGTATATCCTTTGAAAAAGTATCCTTTCATTATTCCACCAGGCCAGACCTGCCGGCTCTTTCCGGGCTTAACCTTGATATAAAGGCATCTGAACGTATCGCCCTTGTCGGCCCGAGCGGTGCCGGGAAATCAACCCTGATCAGTCTTATTCTGAGATTGTTTGATCCGGTCGAAGGGCAGGTGCTGATCGGCGGTGTCGATGCCCGGCTTGCAGGGCTCCGGGATCTGCGAAATGTCATAGGTTTTGTGCCACAGGAAACGGCTCTTTTTTCCGGTACGATTGCTGAAAATATTCTTTTTGGCAGGCCCGATGCAGGGATTAGCGCGATGCGGGAGGCGTCACACCGTGCCCATGTTGATGGTTTTGTGGCAACACTGCCGCAAGGCTACGATACGCCAATAGGCGAAAAGGGTATCCGGCTATCCGGCGGCCAGCGCCAACGTATCGCTATAGCCCGGGCCATATTGCGTGACCCTGCCATTCTCCTTCTTGATGAAGCCACATCGTCACTGGATGCCCAGTCGGAGCAGGTTGTGCAGGACGCGCTTGAGGGGTTGATGAAAGGCCGGACAACAGTGGTCATTGCCCATCGCCTTTCCACTGTTCTCAACGCCGACCGTATCGTCGTGCTCGACAAAGGGCGGGTGCTGGCAACCGGAACACATGAAGAGCTGTTGACAACGTCGGAGCTGTATCACGAGTTGGCATCCCTGCAGTTCATCTCATCTGCGGGCGGCAAACCTGTCTGAGGGCCGGAACGGCTCCCGGAATGCCCATGCTCAGCGATGGGTCAGTTTCAGCTCGATGCGTCTGTTCTTGGCCCGGGCCTCATCCGTGTCCGCGGTGTCAATCGGCTGAAATTCCCCGAAACCTGAAGCCGACAGGCGTTCCGGCTCCATGCCTGCGAGGATCAGATAACGGACAACAGAAAGGGCGCGTTCGGTGGACAGATCCCAGTTGTCACGGAACCGTGAGGTGCTGATGGGAAGATTGTCGGTGTGACCGGTGACCTGCAGAACCCAGTCGATATCGGTTGGAATGGCATCGGAAATTTCCCGCAGAGCATTGCTGAGATCCATAAGCTGTTTTTCACCTTTATCACCAATATCAGCGGAGCCGAGTTCGAACAGCACTTCTGACTGGAAAACAAATCTGTCGCCAACAATGCGGATATCAGATCTGTCTTTGAGGATTTCACGCAACTGGCCGAAGAACTCAGAGCGAAAACGCTGAAGCTCGGCTACCTTACTGCTCAGCGCGTTATTCAACTGTTTGGTCAGGTTCACGCTGACTTCCTTGGCTTCGCGAGCTTCTTGTTCCTTCTCGTCAAGCAGGGCCTGAAGTTGTCCGAGCTTGGTCTTCAGAGCATTAACCGACTGGGTGAGTATCAGAATTTCCTGACGTGTCGCTGTAATTTCCTTGTCCTTTTCCCCGAGTTGCGCTTCACGCTCCGCGTTTTTAAGGCGGAGTTCTTCGAGTTTGGCTTCGATAGCAGCCATCACGAGGGCCTGTTCATCAAGCTGGGAGACGGCATCGTCGCGGGCGGTTTCGGCAATCTCTGCCCGCCGGATGGTGTCAGTTAAGGACGCCGCGAGCTCATCGCGGTTTTTTTCAGCCTCTTCAGCACGTGCGGTCAATGCCTCCAGTGCCAGCGTCAACCGATCACGTTCATCTTCGATGCCCTTCGATTTTTCGGTCAGGGCAAGGAGCGTATCTTCCAGGCTGGCTTTTTCCTGCCGGGTTGTATCCAGAGTGGCGCTGAGTGACGCGATGCGGCTGGATAATTCATCCTTTTCCTTCTGGGATTCATCGAGCTGAAGTTCAAGCTGGGTAATCGTTGCCGCAAGGCGGCTGGTTTCTGCCTTTTCCACATTGAGCAATTCGGCAAGTGATGCGATTTCGCCGCGAAGCTGCTGCAGGGTTGCGTCCTGGCCCGATACCCGCTGGGCAAGGTTGATCTGAATAAGAAAGAATACCATCAGGACAAAGATGATGACCATCAGAAGTGTCGCGAGGGCGTCAACAAAGCCAGGCCAGATAAAAGCCTCAACCCCCCGGTTTGAACGATGACGAGCCAGGGCCATGGGTCAGGGTTTCTTCATCATCAGGGAGAGGGATTTCGACAAGGCCCGTATCTCGGTTGTCAGTGCGGAGGTCATCTCGTTGCGGTCCGCTTTCATCTCACGTGCCAGCATGATGAGCGCAGCTTCAAGGTTGGCAATATTTTCAGAAAGCAGGGTATCATTTTTCGCCTGGGCATTGTATTGGGCAAGCTTGGCCGTGAGATCCCTGAGACTCTCAGCAATATGGCTGCGTTCGGTCTCACTTTTTTCAATTACACGGGCAAGGTGCAGCATGCTTTCTGCCGCCGCTTCCGACAGACCTTGGGTCATTTCAGGTCCCATGCCAGTTATTTCACTTGTCGTATCAAGGCGAACCGATTTCGAGAGCCAGTCTTCCACATCGGTATAGAACCGGCCGGAAGCCTGCCCGAGTTGCAGATCAAGGAAGCCCAGCACCAGCGATCCTGCAAGGCCGAAAAGAGATGATGAAAATGCGGTTGCCATTCCGATCAGCGGGGCATCAAGCCCGGCTTTCAGTTCGGCCATCATGGCGGTCATGTTACCAAGGCTTGTGTCAATGCCTCCGACAACGTTACCCACCGCCTGAACGGTGCTGAGCAACCCCCAGAATGTTCCGAGGAGGCCGAGAAAGACAAGAAGCCCTATCATATAGCGGGAAATCTCACGGCTTTCATCAAGACGCACAGCAACGCCATCCAGTACCGAACGCATGTTCTGGGCTGACAACGTGCTCCTCCGGCCATCCTGTTCGGCCATGATGACGGCCACCGGCGCAAGCAGGGAAGGGCGCATGGCAATGCCGGATCTGGGCGTGTTGCGGGAGAAATCGAGCATCCAGTAATGTTCGGGGATCAGCCGCAATATCTGCCTGATAGTAAAGGCGATGCCAATCAGCAGAGCAAAGAGGATGATGCTGTTAATCACGATATTCCCCATGAAAGCGGATTTCAGGGGATTGAAAAGTCCTGCGCAGACAGCAAGTATTGCAAGCAGGAAAATGATCATGCGGATCAGATAACGGCGTGGATTCGTCATGGCCAAAACCTCCGATAATGAGTGTATCACTATCTGGGCAATTTGGCAGAATTATGTAACAAATTATCCGGCCATCGCCATTATCTGTTTTGACGGCCCTTACGCAGAAGTTTCAGGAAATCGCCATGGATAACGCCGTTAGCCGCCACCACATCCCCGGAGGCAAGTGCCCGGTCACGTGAAGCAAAATCTGACACAAAGCCTCCGGCTTCACGAACAATCAGCACCCCGGCTGCAATATCCCAGAGGCTGAGCCCGTGTTCCCAGAAACCGTCATAGCGTCCGGCGGCAACCCAGGCAAGGTCCAGTGCTGCAGACCCAAGGCGGCGGACACCGGAAGTTTCGGCCATCACTGCGCCCAACTCCTGCTGGAACGATGCGTGAAATTCTGCGTCTCCACGACCCATGAAGGGGATGCCTGTCGCAAACAGGCAGTCCGGCATACTACGGCGCCCGGAAACACGCATCCGGCGGTCATTGAGAAACGCTCCCTTGCCCTGTTCGGCAAAGAAAAATTCATTCCTGATCGGATCGAGAATACCACCGGCAATAACCTTGCCCCCGTCTTTCAGGGGCTTGTCGATGGCAGCGATGGAGATGCTGAAATGAGGGATGCCATGAAGGTAATTGGTGGTTCCGTCAAGCGGATCGATAACCCAGCTCGGACCATCTTTTTCAGTTGGCGGAATAACACCGCCTTCTTCCATGATGAAACCCCAGTCCGGACGTGCGCGGCTCAATTCACGTACGATGATTTTCTCAGCATCGGTATCCGCATTGGAAACAAAATCAGCAACACCTTTGCGGGAAATCTGAAGGTTTTCAACTTCGCCGAAGTCCCGGACAAGTCCTCTTGCTGCCTTTTCCGCTGCCCGGAAAATGACATTGATCAACGCAGACTGAGTCATTTCAACTAATCCTTGGCGCGTTCGACGTAGCTGCTGTCTTCGGGTTTGACAACAATTCGCGTGCCGGTCTCAATATGCGGCGGCACCATGACCTTGATCCCGCCTTCAACAACGGCAGGTTTGTAACTTGAAGACGCTGTCTGCCCTTTGACTACGGCATCCGCTTCAAGAACTTCAACGACAACAGTATCAGGCAGTGCAATCGAAATCGGTTCCCCCTCATGGCTGTTGACGGTCACGGTCATGCCATCCTGAAGGAATATGGCCTGATCACCAACAAGTGATTGCGGCACGGCTATCTGTTCGAAAGTCTCGCTGTCCATGAAGATAAGATTGTCCCCATCGGCATAGAGATAGGTTGAACTGCTTTCCTGAAGGATCACGCGCTCAACGGTTTCCGATGACCGGAACCGTTCATTGAGTTTGGTGCCATCCCGGATATCCCTGAGTTCGACCTGAGCAAAAGCACCGCCCTTGCCTGGTTTCACGTGCTGTATCTTGACCGCCGCCCATAACCGGTTGTTATGTTCGATAACATTGCCCGGACGAATGGCATTTCCGTTGATCTTCATCTTGAAACCTGCTTTCGATTGGCCGGTTAATCACGGCCCTTGTAGATATTGATGACTGTATTGAGCAGAGCAAGCGCCTCTTCTCGCGGACGCTGGAAGGTGTTGCGGCCAATAATGGATCCTGACGCTCCGCCATCGCGCAACGCCCGGATTTCGTTGATCAGGCCTTCGGTATCTTTGGCTGCACCACCGGAAAACACCACAAGCCGCCGCCCGTTAAATGCGGAATCGACAATGTGGCGAACGCGTTCAGCCAGAGTGGCAGATGGAATGCCCTGAGCTTCATAAACTTTTTTGGCGTCTTTGTTTTCAAGGTGTTCTGTTGGTGGCTTGACCTTGATGATATGGGCGCCGAGAAGAGCCGCCATATGCGCGGCATAGGCGGCGATATCAAGGGCGGTTTCACCGTCCTTGGAAAGCGTGCCACCGCGGGGATAGGACCATAGCACCACAGCAAGGCCAAGGGCTTTGGCTTCGGCGGTCATTTCCTGAAATTCGCTCATCATATCAAATGCGGCATCTGAGCCGGGATAGATTGTGTACCCGATGGCGCTGCATCCCAGTCTCAGAGCTTCGCTGACCGATCCGGTGATGGCCTGGCTTGGGGCTGATCCCCCTTGTGCAAGTGAGTTGGATGAATTCACTTTCAGTATGGTCGGTATCTGTCCGGCAAAGGTGTCTGCGCCGGCTTCAAGCATGCCAAGCGGCGCGGCATAGGCGGAAAGACCGGCATCAATGGCCAGCTGGTAATGGTAGTGCGGATCATATGCCGGTGGGTTTGGTGCAAAACTCCGGGCTGGCCCGTGTTCAAATCCCTGATCAACCGGAAGAATAACCAGCTTGCCGGTACCTCCAAGTTTACCCTGCATCAGGATCCGGGCAAGGTTGGCTTTTACGCCGGGACTGTCGGATTCGTAATTGTCAAGAATGCGGCGGACATTACGTGTAATTTTCATCGCTGGAATTCCTCAAGACCGGTTTTTGCAACAGGCCCAAGCATTACGCCATTACACGTCAAGACGTCAATATCTAACCCCCATATATTGCCATGAAGCCTATGTATCATGCCTCAGTGGGGAAGACGGTCATGGGTGGGGAAATATTCCTGTTTGTGTGCTCCTAAGTCAGGTTATTTTTCTTGAATTGACGGCCGGGGGCGAATCTCTCTATTGTGATCAAGGTGTAACTTCTGAACCTAAACGTCCAGAATTACTCCGAAAGATTACAATTGCACGGGTGGCTTCACCAATCGCAATCAGGAATTCCTGCCTGGAACGTTATGGTACGGATGGAATAACACGATGAGCACACGCCTCAACATGGCATTGCAGCGGCTGGAAGCGGCGGTGAGCGTTCTGGAAAATAAAGCGCCTGCCTTAACTGACATCAGGGCGGCTCAACCTGCTCATGCCGTTAATAGTGAAATTGCAGCCATCCGGGAGCTTGTGGACGAAGCATTGGAATTGCTGACGGAAGAGGGAAAAGCCTCCGGAGGCAGCCTAAATGACTGAGAATCGCGTTTCCGTGAATATCAATGGCCAGGACTACCCCATGGTCTGTGCCCCGGGTGAAGAAGAAAAAGTGCTTGCTCTCGGGGAAAAGATCAATGATGTGGTCCGGCAGATTGCTTCCGTCAGTGGCCCCATCAGCGAAGCCCGTCTGCTCGTCATGGCGGCGCTGATCCTCACCGACAGATTGACTGAACTTGAAAACAATACCGCCACCGGAAATGAACCGGCATCAGACAATGCCGATGAAGATAAGATTGCATCGGTCATTGAAAATCTGGCGTCCCGCCTTGAAACCCTTGCATCCGGCGACTGAACAGCCTACATGATGAATACCGCAGCTGGGATGTTCGCCAGGTTAACGTATCCCTGGGGCCATAAGACATCTCTCGGGAGTTGCCTCTGTCCGGGTTGTGGCCCGGGTATCGCGACGCCCACCTGCTAAGCAGGCCACAGAGGATTGTCCATACCAGCGGCATTCTGGCTGACGGCAACATGCGCGATCCTGCTCCGATGATGCGTCTCACGGCATTACGGTTTCGATGCCTTGGGTCCGGTTAAGTGGTCAGTTCAACAATATTAAGTACAAACGGCACGAAGCCGGCATGACAGGAGAGAAGATGACATCTCTCGAAGATCAGAAAGCATCATTGCGAAAAGCTCTGTCCGTAATCAGAAGGGACGCGTCTCTTGATGTGGAGGCGGCACATCATCTGGCAGGTTGCGCACCACAAGTGATGCAAATGTTCCGGCCTGAAGCGGGCGCAATTGTTGCCGGATATTGGCCCATCCGAACAGAGCTTGATCCGCGGCCGCTGATGCAACAGTTTGTCGCCGCAGGTCTCACCACCGCGCTTCCGGCGACTCCACAGCCGGGAAAACCCCTGATCTTTCATTTATGGCAGGAAGGAGACCCTGTCATTGAAGGGCTTTATGGGACTTCGGAACCTGCACCTGAAGCGCCGCGATGTGAGCCGGATATCCTGCTTGTCCCGATGCTGGCTTTTGATAATGCGGGCTACCGGCTTGGATATGGCGGCGGTTTCTATGATCGGAGTCTTGCCGCATTGCGTGCGGTAAAGCCGGAGGTTCGTGCCGTTGGGGTTGCTTTTGGGGCACAACATGTTGATCTGGTGCCGAGGGGAGAGCATGATGCACGGCTCGATGCCGTGCTGACCCCGGAAGGCATTGCCGTGCCGTGGCATGGATCAGTCTGATATGCGATATGGCTGACCTGAGACTGTAGTTAAAGTTTTTTACTTGAAAGGCATATGATGCGGATACTTTTCCTGGGTGATGTGGTGGGCCGGAACGCCCGCAAGAAGGTGATGGAAAATCTTGGCCCGCTCCGGCAAGAGCTTGAACTGGATTTTATCATTGTGAATGTTGAAAATGCCGCTGGCGGTTTCGGGGTGACCCCGGAAATCGCCCAAGGTTTTATTGATGCCGGGGCCGATGTGCTGACAACAGGCAATCACGTCTGGGACAAGCGCGATATCATTCCGTACATAGAAAAGGAAAGCCGTCTTATCCGGCCTTTCAACATGGTTGAAGGGACGCCGGGAAAAGGAATTGTTACTGTTACCAATGATAAAGGCCAGCGCCTTGGTGTCGCCAACCTGATCTGCAATCTTTTCATGGCAGAAAATGAAAATGTGTTTGCCGCCCTTGAGCAGGTTCTGATGCGTATGAAAATGGGCCGTGATGCCGACGCGATCGTTCTCGACATTCATGGCGAAGCCACCTCAGAGAAATCAGCCATCGGCTTTGCCGCTGATGGCCGGGTTTCGCTGGTTGTGGGCACGCATACCCATATCCCGACAGCGGATCACCGGATACTCCCCGACGGAACCGCCTATCAGACCGATGCCGGCATGTGTGGTGACTACACATCGATCATTGGTATGGATCCTGAGGCGGCGGTTGGCAGGTTTACCGGAAAATCACAGGGAAGGCTTGAGGTTGCCAAGGGCGAAGCCACGCTGAGCGGTGTCCTGATAGAAACCGATGATGCAACAGGTCTTGCGAGAAAAATAACGCCTCTCCGTCGGGGTGGTGCGCTGGCAGCAACAGAAAAAGATACCAGCAGTTGAGTTTCTATCGGCTTTTCTGCTAAATTTCTGCTAG
>CAZOLR010000003.1:0-113808 GCA_964580905.1 uncultured Hyphomicrobiales bacterium
TCGCAACGGAAACCCGGGAAGAGCTGTATTACGACAAGGAAAAACTGCTGGCCAACGGCGACAGATGGGAAGTCGAAATAGCCCGGAATCTTGCGTCTGACGCACGGTACCGGTGAGGAGCGGAGACATGATAACAAGCCTGTTTTTCTATCTCTTTGCCGCAATGACGGTGGCCTCCGGTTTGATGGTCATCACCGCGCGGAATCCGGTGCATGCGGTGTTGTTCCTGATCTTCTCTTTCTTTAACGCGGCGGGATTGTTCATCCTCATGGGCGCGGAATTTCTCGCCATGCTGCTCGTTGTCGTCTATGTCGGCGCGGTGGCAGTGCTGTTCCTTTTCGTCGTGATGATGCTGGATATCAATTTTGATGATATGCGCGAAGGGTTTCGCCGCCATCTTCCGTTGGGATTGATCATCGGGTTTATCCTGATGGTTGAACTTGTTCTGATTTTTGCGGTGCCGGAAACCTCCGTAGGCGTTGCCGATAGTTTCTCATCCCGCAGCAACACGGCCCAGATAGGTGATGTGCTGTACACCGATTATATTTTCCTCTTTCAGCTGGCGGGAATTATCCTGCTCGTTGCGATGATCGGTGCCATCACCCTGACCATGCGTCACCGCGAAGGGGTCAAACGGCAGTCCATTGCCCTGCAAAACGCACGACGCCGTGATGAGACGGTGGAGATTGTTTCTGTTGAAAGTCATGTTGCCCCGCAGGAGATTGCCGCGGAAGTCAACGCAGATCAGAAGGTGCTTCGATAATGGGTGCAATAACGCTTTTTCACTATCTGACCGTGGCGGCTATTCTGTTCACGCTGGGTGCGGTCGGTATATTTCTCAACCGGAAGAATGTCATCACCATCCTGATGTGCGTGGAGCTGATGCTTCTTGCCGTGAATATCAATCTGGTGGCGTTTTCCACCCATAACGGAGACCTGACAGGGCAGATCTTCGCCATGCTCATTCTCACTGTAGCCGCCGCCGAAGCTGCCATCGGCCTGGCCATTCTTGTTGTCTACTTCCGTAACCGCGGCAGCATCGCGGTCGAAGATATCAATATGATGAAGGGATAGGCGATCATGATCACGGCGATTGTCTTTCTGCCTCTGCTTGGTGCGATCGGCGCAGGTATATTCTCGCTTCTTAAAAACGATGCGGGCGGCTATGCCGTGACGATATCGGCCATGGTTCTTTCGATGATCCTAGGTTGGGTTGCCTTCCTTGGGCATATATCCTCAGGCGCTGATACCACCGTCGTGCTTGCGAACTGGATGTCATCCGGCGGATTTCATGTTGACTGGGCGCTTCGTTATGATGCGCTGACGGCGGTGATGGTGATTGTCGTTACCACCGTGTCCACCATGGTTCATATCTATTCCGTCGGCTATATGTCCCATGACAACGCCAAGCCGCGGTTTATGGCGTATCTCAGCCTCTTTACCTTTGCCATGCTGATGCTGGTGACTGCGGACAATCTTGTCCAGATGTTCTTTGGCTGGGAAGGGGTGGGGGTTGCGTCTTACCTGCTCATCGGGTTCTGGTACCACCGCCCGTCGGCCCATGAAGCGGCGATGAAGGCATTTGTCGTCAACCGGGTTGGCGATTTTGGTTTTGCGCTGGGTATCTTCGGGGTCTTCGCGCTGGCAGGTTCCGTTGAGCTTGACGCCATTTTCAGCCTTGCCCCGACGCTTGCAGATGCCCGGATGCCTTTCCTTTTCTGGGAGCTTCCCGCGCTTGAAGTTCTCGGCATGTTGCTGTTTATCGGCGCGATGGGGAAATCAGCCCAGCTTGGTCTGCATACCTGGCTGCCTGATGCGATGGAAGGCCCGACGCCTGTCTCTGCCCTCATTCACGCGGCGACTATGGTGACCGCAGGGGTGTTTATGGTATGCCGGCTGTCGCCGATGCTCGAATATGCTCCGTTCACGCTTGATTTCATCACCGTTGTGGGTGCGCTGACAGCTATTTTCGCGGCAACCATCGGCTTTACCCAGTTCGATATCAAACGGGTGATCGCCTATTCCACCTGCTCACAGCTTGGCTATATGTTTTTTGCGGCGGGTGTTTCCGCCTATCCGGCGGCCATGTTCCATCTGACAACCCATGCTTTTTTCAAAGCACTTCTGTTTCTCGGGGCAGGGTCTGTTATCCATGCGCTTTCGGATGAGCAGGACATGCGCCGGATGGGGGGCGTATGGCGGAAAATTCCGGTGACTTATGTCATGATGTGGATCGGCTCGCTTGCGCTGGCGGGCTTCCCGTTCTTTGCCGGGTATTATTCCAAGGATATGATCCTCGAAGCTGCCTGGGGCCAGCACGCGTCCACCGGTCAGTTTGCCTATGTGCTGGGGATACTCGCCGCGTTTCTGACGGCATTCTATTCCTGGCGGCTTCTTTTCATGACCTTCCATGGCAAGCCGAGAGCATCCGCCGAAGTCATGAGCCATGTTCATGAAAGCCCGGCGGTGATGACGATACCTCTTTTTGTTCTGGCCATCGGGGCGATATTCTCCGGTTTTCTTTTCTATGACCTTTTTGTCGGCCATCACTGGAAAGAGTTCTGGGGGGATGCGATTTTCATTCTGCCTCAGCACGAGGCAATGGAAGCGGCGCATCATGTGCCTTCCATCATCAAGCTGATGCCGCTTATCGTCGGTGTCGGCGGGGTTGCGCTTGCGTTCATCATGTATGTGGCGATACCGTCTCTTCCCGGCCGTGTGGCTGGCGCATTCCGGCCGCTGCATCAGCTCTTTTTCAACAAATGGTACGTGGACGAGCTTTACGATGCCATGCTGGTGCGTCCGGCGGTAAGGCTCGGACGTCTTCTCTGGACCAGGGGGGATCAGCGGACCATCGATGCTTTTGGTCCGGATGGGGTCAGCGGCATGGTGGGGCGGCTTTCCGCCGTGTCCAGCCGGTTGCAGACAGGATATGTTTTTCATTATGCATTTGCGATGCTGATCGGGGTTGTGGTCCTGATCCTCTGGTATACGCGGACATTCGGGGGCTGAGATGGATTCGAGCTGGCCAATTCTTACGGTTCTGACTTTTCTGCCCATGTTCGGGGTGGTTTTCCTGCTTCTTATCCGGGGAGATGAAGCGGTGGTGATGCAAAACTCCCGCAATGTGGCGTTGTGGGTGTCGGGGTTCACTTTCCTTGTTTCCCTGTTTGCCTTGCTTCAGTTTGATGCAAGCCTTGCAGGATATCAGCTCGAGGATCGAGGAGAGTGGCTGGCCCGTGACGGGATCAGTTACCATATGGGCGTTGACGGTATATCGATGCCGTTTGTTGTGCTGACAACGTTTCTGACCCCGCTTGCCATTCTCGCCTCCTTCAAGGCCATCACCCACCGGGTGCGTGAATACATGATCGGGTTTCTTGTGCTGGAAACGCTGATGATCGGGACATTCTGTGCCCTTGATCTGGTGATGTTCTATCTCTTCTTTGAAGCCGTGCTGATCCCGATGTTCCTGATTATCGGCATCTGGGGAGGCAAGCGCCGGGTTTACGCATCGTTCAAGTTTTTTCTCTATACCCTGGCCGGATCGGTGCTGATGCTGGTGGCCATCCTTTTCATGGCAAATCAGGCGGGAACAACCGATATCCCTGCATTGCAGAAGTTTGCCTTTGATCCGGATGTTCAGTTCTGGCTTTTCCTCGCCTTCTTTGCCTCTTTTGCTGTCAAAGTTCCGATGTGGCCGGTGCATACATGGCTTCCTGATGCCCATGTCGAGGCACCAACCGCAGGTTCAATGATCCTGGCCGGTATTCTGCTGAAAATGGGCGGTTACGGTTTTCTTCGTTTCTCCCTGCCCATGTTCCCGGACGCTTCCCTTTATTTCGCGCCGATGATTTTTGCCCTTTCAGTGGTCGCGGTGATCTACACATCTCTCGTGGCGCTTGCCCAGAGCGACATGAAAAAGATGATCGCATATTCATCCGTCGCGCATATGGGTTTTGTGACCGTGGGTATCTTCACCATGACCGAACAGGGGATCGCCGGAGCCATGTTCCAGATGATCAGCCATGGTCTTGTTTCGGCGGCGCTGTTCTTCGCGGTCGGCGTTGTGTATGACCGGCTGCATACCCGTGAGATTGACGCCTATGGCGGAGTTGCGGACAGCATGCCGAGATATGCTGTCTTCTTCATGCTGATGATGCTGGCCTCGGTGGGCCTGCCCGGAACAAGCGGCTTCGTCGGTGAATTTCTAGTACTTGTCGGTGCGTGGCAGACCAGCACGTTCCTTGCCTTCCTGACAGCGACAGGCCTTGTGCTCGGCGCAACCTATATGCTCTGGCTGTATCGCCGGGTGGTCTTTGGCCGTGCCGAAAAGGAAGAAGTCCTGAGCATGAGCCCCCTTGAGCGACGCGAGATCATCATTTTCCTGCCTCTCGCCATTCTTGTCTTGTGGTATGGAGTGTTTCCCGGCTCACTCCTTGATCTGATGCAACCGTCGATACTTGCGGTGATGGATCAGGTCAGTCTCTATGCGGATGCCACGCTCCTGCCGGGAGGTGAATAATGTCCATGATCACGTATTTCCCCGCCATTTCTGAAATTTTTCTGGCTGCGATTGCCATCCTGCTTGTCCTTGTTGCCGCGTTTGGCACGGACGAAAGCCGCACATCGCAGGTGATGCGCAGGCTTGGTCTGGTGACACTTCTTGCCACGGCTGTTTTAACGCTGTCCTACGGGAGGGACCCGGCCGTTGCGTTTGGCGGGATGTTCCTGACAACACCATTTGCCGTTTTCATGAAGATGATTGTGCTTCTTGGCGCGGCCATAGTGTTGCTGCTTTCCAAGCCAAGCCTTAAGGCCGACAAGATCAACAAACCTGAATTCACCATGCTCGTGCTTCTTTCGGTGCTGGGCATGATGGTGCTGATTTCATCGAACGATCTGATGGTTCTTTACATGGGGATTGAATTGCAATCCCTGCCGCTTTACGTGATTGCCGCGATGCAGAGGGATTCGCTCCGTTCATCCGAAGCGGGGCTCAAATATTTCCTGCTTGGTGCTTTGTCTTCAGGCCTGCTTTTGTATGGTATCTCGCTGATATACGGGTTTACGGGGGCAACAAACTACGTTGATATCGCCAATGCGCTCTCACTTTCGGTGTCATCCGGCGCCGTCATCGGCATCATCTTTGTCATAGCCGGTACCGCATTCAAGATTTCTGCGGCCCCATTCCATATGTGGACACCGGATGTGTATGAAGGCTCGCCGACCATCGTAACCGCCTTTTTTGCGATTGTTCCCAAGGTCGCGGCCATGGCCCTGTTCCTGAGGGTTACCTACGGGATGCTGGCCCCTGTTCCGGAAACCTGGCAGCAGGTTGTCGCCATCATCGCTGTCTTGTCGATGGTCATCGGTGCGCTGTCGGCCATCATGCAGAAAGACCTGAAACGACTGATGGCGTATTCATCGATTGCCCATATGGGGTATGCGCTGGTTGGCATGTCGGCGGCTAATACAGGAGCTGTCGGTGCGGTGATGATTTACATGCTGATCTACGTGATCTCATCCATCGGGGTTTTTGCAATAATACTAAATCTGACGAGAGAAGGTGAAGCGGTCCATCGGATCAGCGATCTCAAGGGCTATTCGCGCACGCATCCGATGCATGCCGCCTGTCTGCTTGTCTTCATGTTTTCCATGGCAGGCATACCGCCGCTTGGCGGGTTTTTCGGCAAGTGGTTCACGTTCATGGCGGCGGTAGATGCCGGTTTGGTCGTGCTTGCGGTTATCGGTGTTCTGTCATCGGTGATTGGTGCGTTCTATTATATTCGCATCGTCAAGGTCATGTATGTTGACGACGTTGATATCGCCCTTGATCCGTCGGCGAGCAAGATCAACACCATGATCATGGGGATTTCGGCCCTGATACTGGTTTTGTTTGTGTTCGGGTTGAACCCGATACGTGAGATGATCTTATCAACGGTGCCGTATATCACGCTCATCGCAGGTTGATGTGCTGAACAGATTATTCATTACCTATCAGCATCAGGTCACAAGCACTTCTGATCTGGCAAAAGAGGCGGTGGCAGAGGGAAAGCCTGCCGGGACGGCATTTCGCGCCGGGCTCCAGACAAAGGGGAGAGGCCGGCATGGCCGGTCCTGGGTGTCGCCGGAAGGAAACCTCTATGTATCCGTTATTTTCTACCCCGGGGTTGCGGAATCGCGGTGGGCGGAATTATCACTAATCGCCGGTCTGGCTCTTGTTGATGCGGTCCGTCTGTTGCGGGCGGATGAGGATATCACGCTGAAATGGCCGAATGATTTGCTTGTCCGCGGCAGGAAATGTGCCGGGATACTGCTGGAACGTGAAGGCAGGGCAATCATTGTCGGCTGCGGGGTTAACCTCAATGAAGCCCCTGCCGAAACCGACGGCTGGATCCCGGGCTCGCTCAACCGTGATGTATCAGGCCCGCCTGTCAGCGATGAGATGCTTATGGCAGGTTTTGAGAAGACACTGATCTCGCGCTATAATTCGTGGGAGAAAGACGGGTTTGAACAGCACCGGCTTGACTGGATGGCCGCGGCCGCGCATATCGGGGCTACACTGGTTGTTGATATGGGACAGGGCCGGGTCATAAACGGGGTTTTTGAAAGTCTTGGTAATGGTGGTGCGCTGATGCTGCGTTCGAAGGATGGCGATATCCATGAAATTCAGGCTGGTGATGTCATCAGCGCCCGACTTGAAGAGAGATAGGATGCTTCTTGTAATTGATTGCGGTAATACCAACACCGTCTTTGGCATATACAATGACGGGGGCAAGGTTCAGCACTGGCGGATGACCACAATACCGGGGCAGACCGCAGATGATATGGCGGTTTGGCTTTCCCACCACATGCAGCGGGCAGGGCTGAGCCTTGAGCAGATTGACGGCGTTGTTGTCTCAAGCGTGGTACCTCAGCTCCTGCCCTCATTCCGCCAGCTGGCAGCAGAACATCTGGGCCGTGAAGCTTTTGTAATAACAGCGGATAATACGGACCATGGCATTGATATCCGCATCCCCAATCCGGCCCAGGCCGGTGCGGACCGCATCGCCAATACCGCCGGCGCAAGAGCATACGGACTGCCGGCCATGGTGATTGATTTCGGCACCGCAACCACTTTTGACCTCATTGATGCCGACGGTGCCTATATCGGCGGTGCCATTGCGCCGGGCGTCAATCTTTCCATCAACGCATTGTATCAGGCCGCGGCAAGATTGCCGCTGATTGATCCGTCGTCCTGGAAACCGGATATGCCGGTGTTGGGAAACAATACGATCGATGCCATGAATTCCGGGCTTTACCATGGTTATGTCAGTCTCGTTGAAGGAATGATCACCAGGCTGAAGGCGTCTTTCGGCGCTGACATGACGGTGATAGCGACAGGCGGCCTTGCAAATATATTCAGTATTTCCATCGCAGGGGTTGATCATCATGATCCGGACCTTACTCTCAATGGTATGGTTGCGATCTATACCAGCATCAGGAAAAAATCATGACACAGTCCCGATCATGGAAACATGATGATCTTTTGTTTGTGCCGCTGGGGGGATCAGGGGAGATCGGCATGAATGCCAACCTCTTTCACCACGATGATCAGTGGCTGATGGTTGATCTTGGGATAAGCTTTCCTGATGAGACCATGCCGGGTATCGATGTTGTCCTGCCTGATCTTTCCTTTATCGAACAGCGGCGTGACAAACTCGCCGGGCTTGTCATCACCCACGGACATGAGGACCATCTGGGCGCGATCCCCTATCTGTGGGAGCGGCTCAAATGTCCGATCTATGGTACGCCTTTCACCCTTGCGCTTGTTCGGGGGAAGCTCAATGAGCGACTGCCGGATGCAAAGGTGAAGCTGATTTCACTGCCCTTCAACACGCCGGTTCCGGTCGGCAGTTTTGATGTTGAGATGATATCTCTTACCCATTCCATTCCTGATCCGGCCGGGCTTGTTCTTCGTGCAGGCGGGCAGACCATCTTCCATACCGGCGACTGGAAATTCGATGAAGACCCGATAATCGGCCCGACATCGGACAAGGATGCGCTCAAGCGTCTTGGGGAAACCGGCGTCGATATCCTGATCGGCGACAGCACCAATGCGATGGTGGACGGAAGAACAGGTAGTGAGGCGGATGCCAGAAAAGGGCTTGTTGAGACCATCAGCGGATTGAAAGGCCGTGTTGCTGTCACCTGTTTTGCATCGAACGTTGCCCGGGTTGATTCGCTTGTCCGCATCGCCGGCGAGACAGGCCGGAGCCCTATGTTGGTGGGCAGGGCACTTCATCGCATTACCGAGGCCGCCAAATCCTGCGGCTATCTTCAGGACTGGCCTGATCTTGTCCGTGAAGATGATTTCGAGCTTATTCCCAAGGAAAACCTGCTGATGATCTGTACGGGATCGCAGGGTGAGCCAAGGTCAGCCCTGGCCCGTATTGCATCGGGCAGCCACCATATGGTCCGGCTTGAAAAGGGAGATGCAGTTCTGTTTTCCTCCCGTGAAATTCCCGGCAATGAGCCTGCCATATCGCGGGTTCAGGATAATCTGATCCGGCGCGGGGTGCAGGTGATCACCGATGATGATGCGCCTATTCATGTTTCTGGTCATCCCGGGCGTGACGACATGGCAGAGATGTATCAGCTGATCCGGCCGCGTGTTGCGATACCGGTGCATGGCACGGCGCGCCATCTTAAAGCCCATGCCGTGCTGGCCCAATCCTGTCAGGTCAGCAAAACCATTATTCCGGATAATGGAGATGTCATTGCGCTTGACGGCGATGAAAGCCGTGTGATCAGCAAGGCTGATACAGGGCTTCTGACCTATGAGGCGGGGGAAGTGATTGCGCTGGACAGCTCGACCTTGCGTGACCGCCGCCGTATGCTCTGGAATGGTAATGTTTCTGCGTCCATCGTGCTCAGCCTTACGGGTGAACTCTGTCTTGCGCCAAGCATTACCCAGAACGGGCTCAATGATGGCCACCGGGCTGATGACTATATTGCGGAAGGGTCCTTACGTGTTGAAGATGCCCTGCTGGCCATGAACAGCAGAGACCGTTTTGACGATGACACCGTTTCGGACAGGGTTTCACAGGTCTTGCGCGGGCTCGCCAAATCCATGTTTCAACGCCGCCCTGCGGTTCAGGTCCATGTCATGCGCGTGGATGCGCCGGGAGTAATAACGGGGGAATAAATGATAGGAAGACTGAATCACATCGCCCTGGTTGTTCCGGATCTGGACGCGGCGGCAGCGAACTGGAAAAAAGCACTGGGGGCTGATGTGTCCCGGCCGCAGGCTTTGCCTGAACATGGTGTGACCGTGGTTTTCATTGATACCGGCAACAGCAAGATTGAGTTGCTTGAACCGATGGGGGATGACAGCCCTATTGCGCGGTTCCTTGACCGGAGCGCTGATGGCGGCATGCATCATCTCTGTTTTGAGGTCGATGATATTATCGAAGCCCGCGACCGGCTGATTTCAGAAGGGGGCCGGGTGCTCGGATCAGGAGAGCCTGCAACAGGCGCTCATGGCAAACCTGTTCTTTTCCTGCATCCCAAGGATTTCAACGGCACGTTGATCGAGTTGGAGCAGGCCTGATGGATACGGTTTCGGGAATCGTGGTCTATATCCTGTTGTGGTGGTGGGTGTTCTTCATGACCCTTCCTTTCGGGGCAAGACAACCGGAAGAGGTGGAAGCCGGCCATGCCGATGGTGCCCCGGTACGGCCCATGCTGTGGATCAAGGCAGGAATCACCACCATTCTGGCACTTGCGCTTTGGTTCGTGGCCGATGCTGTTATTTCAAGCGGGGTATTTTCATTCCGGGAAATGGTGAGTAAATAGAGGCTCAAATGAAAATGACGGGGATAACCCCGCCATTTTTGTACAATTTATAAAATTGGTTTGTACAATTTTTATAATTGCACCGAAATTGTCCTCCCCAACCTCGGTATATACAAACGCTATGACACTTTACAGGCATTGTCATCAAAAAAATACTTTTGATCACATTTATTTGAAAGAATATTTCCTTTTTTCAGGTTTTTTTGAAATACGCGACAATTTAAGACATTGTTTCGCCTACAGAGTGTTTTATATAGTGGTATTGTTTGCTGGTGCTTTTTAATTATCCGATGCTCAAGGGTCAGATATGACAACAGAAATTTACATGGCTTCAGATCACGCCGGATTCGGGTTGCGAACGTATCTTGCGACATATCTTCGTGAGGCCGGTCATATCATTCATGATCTTGGCCCGCTGACAGATGATCGTGTTGACTATCCTGATTTCGGGGCCGAACTTGCCAGGGCCATGAAGCCGGTTGCTGATTCGAAGGGTGTTCTTGTCTGCGGCAGTGGTATCGGGATTTCCATCGCCGCTAATCGTTTTCCGTGGATACGTGCCGCATTGTGCCATGACATGACAACAGCGATGCTGGCAAGACAACATAATGATGCCAATGTTGTTGCCCTCGGTGAGCGTATAACCGGTATCACAACCGCAACAGATATTGTTCAGGCCTTTCTTGAGACTGACTTTGAAGGCGGCAGGCATGAAGCCCGCGTGAACAAGCTGAGCAATCTGAAGCCCTGAACGGCTTCCTCATTTCACCAATGAAAGGTCAGAACTGATGAACGAAATGAAATCCTTTTTTTCAACGCATCTTATGGACAGCGATGCCGAGCTGTATTCAGCCCTTGATCAGGAGCTGACACGCCAGCGTGACGGTATTGAGCTCATTGCATCGGAAAATATTGTCTCAAAAGCTGTTCTTGAAGCGCAGGGTTCCGTTTTCACCAACAAATACGCCGAAGGGTATCCCGGCCGCCGGTATTACGGCGGATGTGAGTTTGTCGATATTGCCGAACAGCTGGCGATTGACCGGGCCAAAAAGCTTTTCAATTGTGCCTGGGTCAATGTCCAGCCTCATTCCGGTGCGCAGGCTAATCAGGGCGTGTTTCTGTCATTGCTGAAGCCTGGGGATACGATTCTCGGCATGTCCCTTGCCGCAGGCGGGCACCTCACCCATGGTGCTGCTCCCAACCTTTCGGGCAAGTGGTTCAACGCGGTTCAATATGGCGTTCGCCGTGATGATGCGCGGATCGATTTTGATGAAGTTCAGCGGCTGGCTGATGAGCATAAACCCAAGATGATCATTGCTGGTGGTTCTGCCTATCCGCGGGTTCTTGATTTTGCGAAATTCCGTGAAATCGCTGATAGTTGTGGCGCGTACCTGCTTGTCGATATGGCCCATATCTCAGGGCTTGTTGCTACAGGCGCGCATCCGAGCCCGATTGATCACGCCCATGTCGTGACAACGACCACCCACAAAACCCTGCGTTGCGGGCGTGGCGGAATGATCATGAGCAACGATGAGGAAATCGGCAAAAAGATCAATGCGGCCATGTTCCCGGGTCTTCAGGGCGGGCCGTTGATGCATGCGATCGCAGGGAAGGCCGCCGGCCTCGGTGAAGCGCTGAAACCGGAGTTCAAAACCTATATCGACAATGTTCTGACCAACGCCAGGGTGCTGGCGGAAACTCTTGTGGAATGTGGTTTTGATATCGTGTCCGGCGGGACCGACAACCATATCGTGCTGGTTGATCTGCGGCCGAAAGGGCTGACCGGAAATATCTCTGAAGTGTCGCTCGAAAAAGCGGCGATTACCTGTAACAAGAACGGCGTGCCGTTTGATCCGGAAAAACCAATGGTGACATCAGGGATTCGTCTCGGCACCCCGGCGGCAACAACACGCGGATTCGGGGCGGATGAATTCCGTCAGGTTGGCCTCCTGATCGGTGAAGTGCTGGACGGGCTTGCATCCAACCGCAACGACAACAGCCCTGTTGAACAGGCGGTTGCCCAAAAAGTACATAAATTGTGTCAATCCTTCCCAATTTACTAGATTTAGTGTATTAAAGGGGCAGATTTAATGGCGTGGAGACAGCCGGATGGACTGCCCCTTTTGCGGAAGTAACGACACACAGGTAAAAGACTCACGGCCCTGCGAAGATGGTGCTGCTATCAGGCGACGCCGGCTTTGCGGGGCTTGTGATGCCCGGTTCACCACATTTGAACGTGTGCAGTTGCGCGAATTGATTGTTGTGAAGCGCAACGGGCGGAAATCCCCGTTTGACCGCGACAAGCTTGAACGTTCACTGAATATTGCCCTGCGCAAGCGTGACGTTGACCCGGAAAATGTGTCTCGTGCCATCAATGAGCTCATCCGTACCCTGGAACAGCGTGGTGAAGTTGAAGCATCCACCGAAACCATCGGCCGTCTGGTGATGGAAGTGCTGGCAAAGCTCGACAAGGTGGCGTATATCCGCTACGCCTCGGTTTACCGGAATTTTGCCGAAGCCAAGGATTTCGGCGATTTTGTCGAGAAGGAACTGGGCGACTGATCTTGGTTTGCCCCCATGGGGAGGGATCATTGCCCGGTGAGACAATTTCATCATCCCTGAATACTGTATCTGACAGGCGGTGGATGCGCTCGGCGCTGGCTCTTGCCTTTCGTGCTGAGGGCAGGGCCCACCCTAATCCCGCTGTCGGATGCGTGATTGTCCACCAGAACAGGCTCCTTGGTCGTGGCTGGACTCAAGACGGAGGGCGGCCGCATGCCGAAACAATGGCGATCACTGAGGCAGGTGACCTTGCCCGTGGGGCCACCGCCTATGTCACGCTTGAGCCGTGCTGTCATCATGGCGAGACACCACCCTGCACCGATGCCCTGATAAAGGCAGGCATATCCCGGGTGGTGATCGGGGTGAGGGATCCTGATCCCCGGGTGTCAGGACAGGGGGCTGCAAGGCTTGAAGCCGCAGGGATTGATGTTTCGCATTCCATATTTCAGTGTGAGATTTCCGCGCTTCTTCGTGGCTATATGCTCACGCGTCGTGAGGCTCGCCCATCTGTCACCGTCAAGATTGCATCCAGTCTTGATGGCAGGATTGCCCTTTCCGATGGCAGTTCAAAATGGATCACCGCCCCGGAGACAAGGCGGTATGTCCACCTTCTGCGATCACGTCATGATGCGATCCTTACCGGGGCCGGAACAATCCGTGCCGATACGCCGACGCTGACCTGCCGTCTTGAGGGATATGACGGCCCTCAGCCGTTGCGCGTGGTCCTGTCATCAACTCCTGATATTGAGGGAATGGATAATATCATCTCCACCAGCGATATTGCCCCGGCCCTTCTGATCTGCCGTGATGACAGAAAGACGGATACGCCGGTGGCAGGTTTTGAGTGCGATATGGTTGCCGCATCGCCTGATGGCGGGGTGGATATTGTTTCGGCTCTTCGTCTTTTGTCTGACCGGGGCATAACATCGGTTCTGGTGGAAGCCGGTGGCAAACTGATATCATCCCTTATCAAGGCGGGGGTGGTGGACCAGATCATATGGACACGAAGTGCAGGGCTGATCGGCGCGGACGGGCGGCCTTCGCTCGGTGAAATGGGGTTCGATACTCTGGAAGACGGCCGTCTTTTCACCAGAGAAAAACTTATACGATCCGGGCCGGATGTGATTGAAATTCTCACCCGCCGCCCTCATGTTGAGCAGGCAGGATAAATATACAGGAAGATTATATGTTCACCGGGATCATTACCGCATTGGGGGAAGTTACCTCGCTTGAAAAAAAGCCGGAAGGCGGTTGCCGTGTTGTGATCACAACGCCTTGGGACTGTGCGAAGATTGATCTCGGGGCTTCTGTTGCCTGCAGCGGGGTCTGCCTGACCGTGGTTGAACGTGATAAACACCGCTTTTCGGTAGATGTTTCCGAAGAAACACTGGCGGTCACCTCGCTTTCTGACTGGAAGGAAGGGCGGAAAATCAATCTTGAGCGCGCCCTTGCCATGGGAGATGAGCTGGGCGGGCACCTTGTTTCAGGGCATGTGGACGGGCTGGCCGAACTTGTCAGCGTCACCCCTGATGGCGACAGTTTCAGGATTTTGCTTGATGCCCCGGATGCGCTTGCCCATCTTATCGCCCCGAAAGGATCGGTTGCGCTGGATGGTGTTTCGCTGACGGTCAACAGTGTGGAAGGCCGCCGTTTCGGGCTTATGATAATCCCGCATACCTGGGAGATGACCACGCTCAGTCTCAGCCAGCCCGGCGACAAGATAAACCTTGAAGTGGATATGTTCGCCCGTTATGTTGCGCGGATTATCTCTTATAAAGGTTGATGTCCATGGACTCCAGCAACGAAGCCTCTCTTTCCACCACGGATGAGATCATCGCTGCCGCCAAGGCGGGTGAGATGTTTATCCTGGTTGATGATGAAAACAGGGAGAATGAAGGCGATGTCTGTATTCTGGCAGAACATGCGACACCCGAAGCCATCAATTTCATGGCCAAACATGCCCGTGGTCTGATCTGCCTTGCGCTGGAACGTAAAAGGATAGAGCAGCTTGGTCTTTCCCTGATGGAGCAACGCCACGATTCCCGTCATCAGACAGCCTTCACCCTTTCCATCGAAGCGAGAGACGGCGTTACCACCGGTATTTCAGCCCATGACAGGGCAAGGACCGTCTCCATCGCCAGCAACCCCCAATATGATGCTTCGCATATCACCACACCAGGACATATCTTCCCGCTGATGGCGCGGGACGGGGGCACACTCGTTCGTGCCGGGCATACGGAAGCGATGGTGGATATTGCCCGCGCCGCCGGGGGGACGCCAGCCGGTGTTATCTGTGAGATCATGAAAGACGACGGCACCATGGCTCGTCTTCCTGATCTCAAAATATTTGCCAGGGAACACGGGCTCAAGATCGGCACGATTGCGGACCTTATTTCCTGGCGCCGCATGCGCGAATCCATTGTCAGAAGAGGCGGGGAGACCATTATCCAGTCCTCCTATGGCGGCGAATGGCGGATGATTGTTTATATCAATACCGCCAGTTATGCCGAACATGTGGCGCTGGTAAAAGGTGATATCTCCTCGGACGATCCGGTGCTGGTGCGGATGCATGCGATGAATATCATGACCGATGTTCTCGGCGAGACAGGCGCCGGACGAACCGGGTCTGAAATCCAGACAGCCATGCGGGCGATCGCAAAGGAAGGGCGCGGGGTTATCGTCATGCTCCGGGAGCCGAGCCCGACCACGCTTTCCGATCTTGTCGAAATGAAAGCCTCAGGCAGGAATGGCCCGCAGAATCAGATCCGCAGTTATGGTGTTGGTGCCCAGATACTTCTTGATCTTGGCATCACCGAAATGGAGTTGCTATCCAATACCCAGCGCAATATAGTCGGCCTCGACGGTTATGGGCTGACGGTGACCGGTTATCGTGAGATAAAACCAGACTGATCGGCCCAATACACGAGGACAATGCCATGGCGGATACACCGCTACGTTTTCTCATAGTTGAAGCGCGTTTTTACGAAGATATAGCCGATGCACTGGCTGAAGGTGCGATTTCCGCGCTCAGATCAGCGGGAGCGGAATATGATCGTATCGCCGTTCCGGGTGCGCTTGAAATCCCGGCGGCCATAGCCATGGCCGCGCAAAGCCCGGAAGGTCAGGCATATGATGGTTACATTGCCCTCGGATGCGTGATCCGGGGGGAAACCTATCATTTTGAGATTGTATGCAATGAATCGGCACGTGCGCTCATGGATCTTTCCACGATGGAACTGATTGCCATTGGTAATGGTATCCTCACCGTTGAGAATGCCGATCAGGCATGGGAGCGCGCCGATACGTCACGAAAAGACAAGGGGGGTGACGCGGCGCGGGCAGCCCTCGCCATGTCGGCTCTGGCCCGTAATTATGGCATCGACAAAGATGACTGATCTCAAAACCACTTCTGCTGATCCTGAAAACAGTGATCAGGAACAGCGGCGCCCGGGCTCGCTCAGACGCAGGACCGCCTCAAGGATTGCGGCGGTGCAGACCTTGTTCCAGATCACCTCTTCGGGCAGATCAGCCGCGGAAGCCGTACCATTGTTCAAATCGCATTTCCTTCCTGCCCTGCTGGCGGAGTTTGAGGTCACGAGAATGGATGAGGAGCATTACACCCGTCTTGTTTTCACCGCCAGTACCGATGCGGCGGGGATAGATGATGAACTTCGTCCTCTTCTCAAAGAGGGATGGACCCTTGAGCGGATTGACGAGGTGGAACGATCCGTCTTGCGGGCAGCATTTGTCGAGTTGCGTGACATGCCGCATATTCCCGCAAAGGCCGTCATTACCGAATTCACGGCTATTGCCGACAGTTGCGCTGGTGACAGTGATTTCATCAATGCGTTGCTCGACAGGCTGGCGCGACGTCTGCGGCCGGTGGAAATGCCGGCATTGAGCTGACTGTCATCCCGGGTGGCGGCTTAAGGCAATAAATTGTTTGCCTTCCTGTGGGCGTTTGATTATACACATGCTAACTCTTCAAAGGGCCGGTTTTACTGGCCTTTTTCTACGGTTGCCTGCATCTGGATGTCGGGCGCCTAATCTGGAGCAGCCATAGCAAACTGGGGGCAGGCTGTATTCGTAATTCCAATCCCTAAGGGTAAACAAGATGAGCATTGTTGATTTTTCCATCCTCTGCGGTGTCATCGGTCTTGCCTATGGCATCTGGGCCGCAAGAAGTGTTCTTGCAGCTGATGCCGGCAACACCCGCATGCAGGAAATTGCAGGCGCCATTCAGGAAGGCGCACGGGCCTATCTTAACCGTCAGTACACAACGATCGGTATCGTTGGTGTCATTGTGACCATTATTCTGGTGGTTACGCTCGGCACATATGTCGCTGTCGGTTTTGTGATCGGTGCGGTTTTCTCCGGTATCGCCGGCTATATCGGTATGAACGTATCGGTCCGCGCCAATGTCCGCACAACCCAGGCTGCCCGGTCTTCACTGGCTGGCGCGCTTGATATTGCATTCAAGTCCGGGGCTATTACCGGCATGCTGGTTGTTGGTCTGGGGCTGATTGGTGTCGCTCTTTATTATCGCGTCCTGACAAACCTCAACCTTGGTGAGCGTCAGATCATGGAGGCGCTTGTTGCACTTTCCTTCGGTGCATCGCTGATTTCGATCTTTGCGCGTCTTGGCGGCGGTATTTTCACCAAGGGCGCTGATGTCGGTGCTGATCTGGTGGGCAAGGTCGAAGCCGGTATTCCGGAAGATGATCCACGCAACCCGGCTGTTATTGCCGATAACGTGGGCGATAACGTGGGCGACTGTGCCGGCATGGCTGCTGACCTCTTTGAAACCTACGCGGTTACGATTGTCGCGACCATGTTGCTGGCATCCATCTACGGGCTTGGTGAGGCAGCGCTTGTCTATCCGCTGGGCATCGGGGCTGTCTGCATCATCGCATCCGTGATCGGGACTTTTTTTGTCCGTCTTGGTTCATCCAACAATATCATGGGTGCGCTGTATAAAGGGTTTATCGTCACCGCTATTCTTTCAGCGATTGCGATTTACTTTGTCACCCAGAACATGTTTGCCGGTACTGCCGTGATGATGTCCTACTTCATCTGTGCGCTGGTTGGCCTTGTTGTGACAGGTGCCCTTGTCTGGATCACCGAATATTACACGTCAACCGAATATCGTCCGGTGCGGACAGTGGCAAAAGCCTCTGAAACAGGTCACGGCACCAACGTGATCTCCGGCCTTGCCATTTCCATGGAAGCTTGCGCTGTTCCGGCGATCATCATCGCCGCGGGTATCGTAGTTTCCTTCCAGATGGCAGGTATCTACGGTATCGGTGTTGCTGCGACGACAATGCTGGCGCTTGCCGGTATGGTTGTTGCGCTGGACGCATATGGTCCTGTGACCGATAACGCCGGCGGTATTGCTGAGATGTCCGAGCTTGATGAAAGCGTCCGGAATGTCACCGATGCTCTTGATGCGGTGGGTAACACGACCAAGGCGGTGACCAAAGGGTATGCTATTGGTTCTGCAGGTCTGGCAGCTCTCGTGCTGTTTGCGGCCTATACCGAAGATCTCAATCATTATTTCCCTAACCTGACGATCAATTTTGATCTGAAAGATCCGTTTGTGGTGGTTGGTCTGATCATTGGCGGCATGCTGCCATATCTCTTTGGTGCTCTCGGCATGCAGGCAGTTGGCCGTGCTGGCGGTGCTGTTGTCGAGGAGGTTCGTCGTCAGTTCCGTGAAATCAAGGGGATCATGACCGGCAAAGCAAAGCCTGATTACAGCCGTGCGGTGGATCTGCTGACACGCTCTGCAATCAAGGAAATGATTGTTCCTTCGCTTCTTCCGGTGCTTGCACCTGTTGTTGTCTATTTCGTTATGGCATCTGCCGTCAGCCAGTCTGCTGCGCTGACAACCGTTGGCGCGATGCTTCTCGGGACTATTGTGACAGGTCTTTTTGTTGCGATTTCCATGACCGCTGGTGGTGGTGCCTGGGATAACGCCAAGAAGTATATCGAAGATGGCAATCATGGCGGCAAGGGTTCAGAAGCGCATAAAGCTGCTGTTACCGGTGACACCGTGGGTGATCCCTATAAGGACACTGCCGGTCCTGCCGTGAACCCGATGATCAAGATCATCAATATCGTGGCCATTCTGATGCTTGCGGCGCTGGCCCATTAATCAGACAAAAACATGAAAAAAGGCCTGTCATTCGGCAGGCCTTTTTTATTTCCGTCGCGTTTAAGTATAACGGGGCAGGCATCATCATCAATGCAATGACTTACTGACTGCTCGCAGGTGCTCTTGATACGTTGGAGAAGATCTGATCAAGGATGCCGTAGGTGTCGCCGGGTGTCGGTGTTTTTTCATCAATATGGAAAACGTTACGGCCTGTTTCTTCATCTGTAATGTCAAGGGCGGTTACTATCCCTTTGTCATCATATGTAAATGTCACTATGGTCCGGCTGATGGGGGTTTTCTTTCCGCCAGGCGCTTCTTCCATGACCTGAGCGATATAGTAGACCTTGCCACTGTCAAAGGCACCCGCAACCGAAGGACGGCCGAAAAGAGCCTCGACTTCAATCATCCGGCTTTTGCCGGGTTCGATCCGGGAAAGCTTGACCGCGTCAAGCGTGTTGCCATGATTGCTGACGATGCTGCTGCACGCCGTAAGACTGAGCGCCACAAGACCTGTCGCAAGGAGGCGGGGGAGGAAAAAAGATTTTGGATGACATCCGTTCATGGTATCAACATTCCTGATTGTCTACTATTACTTTAATGCAGTGAAGTTTCTTCCCGGTCAATGATGCATAATAAAAAAAGATGTTGAGATGATAACACGATTATCAAAAATGGTCGAAAGATGGGCGCGTCCGGGCGGTGAGCAGGCGCACGTATTATATACGGAGATGGCACGTGTTGCACGGAAGCCGGAATTTTATCTTCAATATGATATCAGCGATACATTTGACGGAAGATTTGACACCCTGACCCTGATTGTTGTGCTGGTTGTCCGCCGTCTCAATAACGCTGGCAAGGACGGCGCGGAACTCGCCCAGGAAGTGATTGATCTGATGTTTGCGGATATGGATCTCAGCCTGCATGAAATCGGGGTGAGCGAGAACAAGGTCGGCAAAAAGGTCAAAACCATTGCCACCGCATTCATCGGGCGGATGAAGGCTTACACGACGGCGCTGGATAATGATGATGACACTGAACTGGCGGCGGCCTTAAGGCGCAATCTTTACCGTGAAAACGGGGTCGATCCTGTCGAGAACGGCCTTGTCACCGCGATCAGGGCACAGGTCAAACGCCTCGATGCATTTACTGACGATGAGTTGCTAAAATCTGCTCCGTCCTTTGAGTTTACGCCACATGATCAGCGTGACCTTTAACAAATATATTGAGTGATGCGATGATGTTGTCCGAAACCATTTCTGCCGAACAGCTGGATCAGGGGAAGCCTGTATCCTGGGTCAGGGAAGCAGACCGCCAATCCTGCGATCATCTGGCTGAACGATTTGGCTGGGTGGATGTCTGCTCATTAAAGGTGGAGCTGAAGTTGAAATCCGTGGCCAAAACAGCCTATCAGGTGACAGGGAAGATCGAGGCGGCAATTATCCAGTCCTGCCGGCTCAGCGGAAATCCTGTTCCCGAAGCCCTGCTGATCGAGGTGAATGAAAGATTCGCTGACCTTGCACAGGAAGATGGTGATACGGAAATCGATCCCATGGCGGTATCTGTCGAAGCGCTTGAAGACGGGCTGATACCTGTTGGTGAAATGGTGGCGCAGCTCGTCGGGCTTGAAGCGACACCCTGGCCAAGGGATGCGGCTATCTCAGATGAAAGCAACCGTCTGTCGGATGGTGATTCTGCGCATCCGTTCGCTTCTCTTGCCCAATTGAAGAAAAATCTATAGACAGGTAAAAAGTTAATTTAGGGGTGCTGCTCTGTCTTCCCGGGAAAACACAAAACGGCTTCGCATCGCGATTGATGCCATGGGCGGCGATAAAGCGCCCGATGTTGTCATTGAAGGGACGGCACTTGCCGTCAGCCGCAACCCACGGATCGTGCCAACTCTTGTTGGTGATGAGCCTGTTTTGCGCGCTCTTCTCGGTCGGCACCCGTCGCTGAAAGATGTGGATATTCTGCACACCCCTGATCAGGTGGCGGCGGAAGAGGTGCCTTCGGTTGCGTTGCGGACAGGCAAGAATTCATCGATGAATCTGGCGATTTCCCTTGTCAAGGAAGGCAAGGCAGATGCTATCGTTTCAGCCGGAAATTCCGGCGCCCTCTTGATTATGGCGCTGATGGCGCTCAGGACAATGGAAGGCATTGACCGCCCGGCGCTGGCGGCTTACATGCCTACCATCCATGGTCTGTGCTGTATGCTCGACCTCGGGGCTAATATTGATTGCAGTGCTGAGCATCTGGTGCAGTTTGCTATCATGGGGGATGCGTTCTGCCGGGTGACGACAGGTGTATCAACCCCGTCTCTTGGTCTGCTCAATGTCGGCGAAGAAGAGCAGAAGGGCAATGCGACTATCCGTCAGGCGGCAACTGTTCTTTCACGTCCTGATGTTGAGCTGAATTATATCGGTTTCGTCGAAGGCAATGATATCACCAGTGGCGAGGTTGACGTGGTGGTAAGCGACGGGTTTTCAGGGAATATTGCACTCAAGACAACGGAAGGCACCGCGCAGTTCATCACAACCCTGCTGCGTAAAAGCTTTAAGTCCAGTGCGATGGCAAGGCTCGCCTATCTGCTGGCGCGCCCTTCGCTGAAGGGGCTTCGCAAAAAACTGGACCCGCAGCTTTATAATGGTGCGGTACTGCTTGGTCTTAATGGTATTGTTGTCAAATCTCACGGCGGGGCAAATGCCCGGGGTGTTGCCAACGCTATTGAGGTCGCCACCCGGATGATCGAAAATGATTTTATGGATGATCTGAAACAGTCGGTCGAGCGATCCATGCTGGCGCTCGATGCATCCTCGGCCCAATGAGGAAGAAAACAGGGAAATAATGATGGCCAATACAGCCCGGCAAACCCTTATCACCAGTACGGGGTCCTATCTCCCGGAAAAATGCCTGAGCAATGATGATCTGGCGGCTATTCTTGATACCGATGACGAATGGATACGCCAGCGTACAGGGATCCGGCAGCGTCATATCGTTGCCGATGATGAAACAACATCTGACCTGGCGGTGGCCGCTGCCCGGAAAGCTCTTGATGGGGCGGAGATTGATGCCGGTGAAATCGATGCAATAATCATTGCCACGACAACCCCTGACCAGACATTTCCCGCTACCGCTGCTGCGGTTCAGGCCAAGCTCGGCGCGATAAACGCTTTTGCTTTTGATGTGCAGGCGGTCTGTGCCGGTTTTGTCTATGGTCTTGATGTTGGCGATGCGTTTATCAAAAGCGGCAAGGCCGATCGTCTTCTTGTTATCGGGGCGGAGAGTTTTTCCCGCATTCTGGACTGGGAGGACAGATCAACGGCTGTTCTGTTTGGTGATGGCGCGGGGGCGGTTCTGCTTGAAGCCAGCACTGGCGATGAAGGGTGGGGCATACTTTCTTCAAGCCTTTATACCGATGGCAGGTTCAAGGATATTCTCTATGTCGATGGAGGTGTTTCCTCAACCGGTACTGTCGGGCAGGTCCGGATGAAAGGTAATGAGGTTTTCCGTCATGCTGTTGAAAAACTGGCGTCGAGTCTTGATGCGGCATTGCAGGAGTCAGGCCTCGGGGCCGAAGAAATTGACTGGCTTGTTCCGCATCAGGCAAATGTACGCATTATCGACAGCATGCAGCGAAAATTAAAGATGGACAGCAGCAAGGTGGTGAGAACGGTTGCCGAACACGCCAATACATCGGCAGCCTCAATACCTCTGGCGCTTGATACGGCGGTCCGGGATGGCCGTATTCAGAACGGTCATGTGCTGGCTTTTGAGGCTATCGGAGGCGGATTATCCTGGGGCGCGTCCCTGGCACGTTATGGCAGGCCCTTATAACCCATAAATATAATTTATCTTGATTTATAGCATTGACCCGCTGAAATATTTTACCTAACCTTCTTTTCATGTCTCGTTCCGTTATCAGAGCCGATCTGGCCGAAGCTATATATAAGAATATCGGACTTTCACGAAATGAGTCCGCTGATATTGTGTCCACTATTCTTGAAGAGATCACGTCTAACCTTATCGAAGGTGAGACCGTAAAGATTTCATCTTTCGGAAGCTTTTCGGTGCGGAGCAAGAATATGCGCATCGGGCGCAACCCAAAAACAGGGCAAGAAGTTCCCATAACACCGCGGCGTGTTCTGTCTTTCCGCCCTTCGCATATCCTGCGTGACAAGGTCAATGCCGAATAGGTGAGGGGAATGGTTGAAAAATCCCCTGATGCTTTCCGCAACATTTCCGAAGTTTCTGAACAGTTGAATGTTCCGGCCCATGTATTGCGGTTCTGGGAAACACGTTTCAGTCAGATCAAGCCGATAAAGCGAAGCGGCGGCCGCCGGTATTACCGCCCTGATGATATTGCGTTGCTCCAGAAAATCCGGGAGCTTCTCTATGCGCAAGGATATACGATCAAAGGTGCACAGCAGGTGCTCAAGGGCAAGACTCCGTCAGCCGACACTGAACAGGATGTTTCCCGTAAGGAAAAGGCGATTGCGCTTCTCAACGAAGCTTCAAGGCGGCTTGCAAATCTTTCGGCGTGAAATTTTAATTCTCTTAATCTGCTTTTGGAGTTCTGAAAGCATCTTTTTCTGAGAATGTCTGTTTTGCCATTGTATTCTTATTTTATTTGTACTTAAGATAATTTCATCAACATCAATCGTCTTGCATATCCAGAAGTCCCTGCATCATGTTTACTGAAAGAATGCGCAATTTTCAGAAATCGCTAGGTGATGCTTCCATTGATGTTGCCCTGATAACAGATGATGACAATATCTATTATCTGACAGGGTATTATGATTACCTTCATATGGAATTCGGCCGCCCGACGATACTGGTGGTTCATAGTGACGGCAGGACCCTGCTGATCACCCCGTCCATCGATTATAACGCCGCCCTCGAACATGCCCGTGTCGACCGTATTGCGGCATGGAATGACGGCGCCGGGAATGAGTGGCGTGAAGAGCTGCCGCTGGCGGTGAAAGGTGCCGTGACAACGGGAATTGAACCGGATCATATGCCGCCGCTTGTCCGGGCCTATATGGAAAGCCTTGTCGGGGCTCAAACGCTCAAAAGCGTCACGCCTCTCCTTGCTGAAATGAGAATGATCAAATCGGCAGAAGAGCTCAGGATAGCACGTCATGCCGGTATGGTGGCAAATGCCATGATGCAGGCGGGACGATCTGCGATAGGTGATGGCGTGGCTGAATTTGAAGTGGCGCTCGCTATATCACAGGCGGGCACGCGCAAAGCGGCTGAACTCCTTGACGCGCATTATGACGACAAGGATATGTCACCGAATACGCATTTTCTGCAGATCATGGCGTCCGGGGAAACCATCACCAAAACACATCACCGTGCCTCCACCCGCATCATGAAGAGGGGGGAGCCTGTTTTTCTGTGTTTCTGCGGGATGACAAACTTTCACCGTTTCAAACTGGGGTTTGACCGTACGTTCTGGATTGGTGAAATCACCGATCCCGGGCAGGCTGAGGTATATGAAACGGCGGTCGCAAGCCAGAAGGCGGCGCTGGCGGCGCTCAGGCCCGGGGTAACGGCTGAAAGTGTCCACGCCGCTTATGCCGAGGTTATCCGCGGGGCAGGATATGATTATCCGTTCCGCTGCGGCCGGGCGACAGGGTTCAGTTTTCTTGAAAAACCACAGCTTGTCACCGGAGATGAAACCGTTCTTCAGCCCGGGATGGTGCTGGCCGTCGACGGGTCTGTCACCGTGGATACGTTTCGTGCGCAGGTCGGGGACAGTTTCATCATCACGGAAGACGGGTATGAACCGATAACTGATCATCCCAAATCACTTCAGGATATGGTGCTTAATCATGTATGAATCCGGACAAACAATTAATTCAGCTCCACGCAAGCCTGTTCTTGATGGCGGCAGGCATCACCGGGCCAAACTGGGCTTTATCATGATGTCGACTGATCTGGCAGGTGAGGCGGATTTCATGGATATGGCGCCGGAAGGTGTTGGCGTTCATATCACCCGGCTCAAGACCGATGACTACACGACAACCGAAACACTCTCCCGTCATATTGAACATATGGCGGATGCAGCGTCACGCCTGCAGCCCGATGTGAAACCTGAGGTGATCAGTTATAGTTGCACCAGCGGATCGATTGTCATCGGCGAAGACAGGGTTTTTGAAGAGATCAGCAAAGGCGCCCCATGGGCAAGGCCGATGTGTATCGTTACCGGTGTGGTTGATGCGTTGCGGGAAATCGGCGCCCGTAAGATTGTGGTTGGCACGCCCTACCTTGATGAAATCAACACCGCCGAGGCAGAGTTTCTTATCGGCAAGGGGTTTGATCTGATCGATATACAGGGGCTTAATCTGGAGACCGGTATCGAATTCGGGCGGGTGACGCCAGCCTACTGGAAGGAATTCGCCCTTGAGATCGATGACCCCGAGGCTGATGCCATTTTCCTTTCCTGTGGCGGCATTCGTGCGCTTGAAGTGGTCAGGGAAATTGAGCAAACTGTCGGCAAGCCGGTGATTACCTCAAATCAGGCCCAGTTCTGGAGTTGCCTCAGGCGTGCTGGGATCAAGGATCAGATTGAGGGCTTCGGCGAGATTTTCAGGCGGCCCGGAACATCACTTCTGCCGGCATGATTTGGGAGAGCAAAACTTCATGACCAGATTTTCTGCCTGGAATGTTATTCGCAATGCCTTTAACGGCCAGAAAGGCTGGACGCGGCAATGGCGTGACCCGGAATTGAAGCCGGAATATGATATTGTGGTCGTTGGTGGCGGACTGCACGGGCTGGCAACCGCGTATTACCTTGCCAAAAACCATGGCCTCAGGAATATCGCGGTGCTGGAAAAAGGCTGGCTTGGTGGCGGCAATGGCGGCCGGAATACCACCATCGTGCGCTCAAACTACGCCCGCCCCGGAAACCGGGAGTTCTACGAACATTCGCTGAAACTCTGGGAGAATATGAGCCATGATCTGAACTATAATGTGATGTTCAGCCAGCGTTCGCATATCACGCTTCTGCATACGCCGGGGGCCATCGATAACACGGCCCGCAACTATAATATCATGCGCAAGACCGGAACTCCGGATACGGAATTATGGGATCTGGACCAGCTTAAGGCGACGGTGCCGCATCTCAATTACAGCCCGGAGGCCCGGTTTCCGATCATGGCGGCGGCGGTGCAGAAAAGGGCAGGGACCGCCCGTCATGACGCGGTGGCCTGGGGATATGCACGGGCCGCGGACATGCTCGGGGTCGATATTATCCAGAACTGCGAAGTCACCGGCGTGAGCCGTAAAGCCGGTAAGGTTGTCTCGCTGAGCACGAGTCGCGGGGTGGTGCGGGCTGGAAAAGTCGGCTTTGCGGTGGCGGGGAATACCTCAAGATTATGGGGGATGGCGGATCTCGGGCGTCTGCCCATTGAATCGCATAAACTTCAGGCGTTTGTTTCGGAGCCGCTCAAACCCCTTCTGGATCAGGTGGTGGTTTTTGGTGTCGGCGGTGCGCATTTCTATATCTCCCAGTCCGATAAGGGTGGGATGGTCTTTGGTGGTGATATCGACTGGTATAAATCCTATGCCCAGCGCGGCAATCTGCCCATTGTTCAGGATGTTGCCGAGGCCGCCATGTCTGTTATGCCCTGCCTTGGGCGGGTGAAACTGTTGCGGCACTGGTCAGGTGTGATGGATATGTCGATGGACGGGTCTTTCTTCATCTGCAAGACGCCGCTTGATAACCTCTATCTCAACGCGGGCTGGAACTATGGCGGGTTCAAGGCTAGCCCTGCTTCGGGCTGGTATTTTGCTGATCTCATTGCCAATGACCGGCCGCATCGGGTGGTGGAAAACCATGACCTCAAACGGTTTGAACGCGGCGTCAATATTGATGAACGCGGCGCTGGCCCTGACCCCAAGCTTCACGGATAAGGACAGCGCAGTATGAAGAGGAAAGATTAGGATGATCCGGATACCCTGTCCCTTCTGCGGTGATCGTGACCATAGCGAATTCAGCTACGGCGGCGATGGATCCATTGAATATCCGCCTCTCGATGCTTCTGCTGAAGCGTGGCATGACGCGGTCTTCCTGAGGGAGAATATCTGCGGTGTACAGGTGGAAACCTGGCAACATGTGCAGGGTTGCCGCATGTGGCTCCGGGTGACGCGGGATACAATGACACACGAGATTCATGATGTTAAACCTGCGCATAAGGGATTGGCTAAAGCCCTGGGGGGAAGCAAGTGACGGCACGGCGACTTCAAAAAGGCGGGCGAATTGATCGCTCAAAGGTGATTGAATTCACCTGGGATGGCAAGCCTCTGACCGGTTATGCCGGGGACACGCTGGCTTCGGCCCTGATGGCAAATGGTGAGATGATTTTGGGCCGGAGTTTCAAATATCACCGGCCGCGGGGCATCATGTCGGCGGGTGTAGAGGAATCCGGCGCTATTGTCTCGGTGGGTTCGGGCAACAGGGTTGAGCCGAACGTCAAGGCAACCATGCAGGAGCTTTTCAGCGGACTGATCGCCACCGGCCAGAATGCCTGGCCAAATGTGCGGAATGATATCGGTGCTGTTTCAGACTGTTTCAGCCGGTTTTTCGCCGCCGGTTTTTATTACAAGACCTTCATGGGTTTGCCGCCGTTTGAATGGGGCCGGGGAACAGCTATCTGGATGCAGTATGAAAAACTGATCCGGAAAGCCGCCGGGATGGGACGGGCTTCACGCGAGGCGGATCCGGATGTCTATGATCATGCCCATGCGTTCTGTGATGTGCTGGTGGTTGGCTCTGGCCCTGCCGGACTCAATGCGGCGCTGGCGGCGGCCCAAGGCGGTATGGACGTTATACTGGTTGAGCAGGATTTCGAACTTGGCGGAAATTATCTCAACCAGGCTGATGCGGCGACGGAAAAACACCGGCTTTCCCTCATCCGTGCAGTTGAAAAAGCCGGCGTGAGGATCATGACCCGGACAACGGCCTTTGGTCTTTATGATTATGGCACGGCAGGCCTGATTGAACGGGTGACCGATCATCTCTCCTCCCCGCCGGAATATATGCCGCGGCAACGTTTCTGGACGGTGCGTGCGACGCATACGATTCTGGCAACCGGTGCGCTGGAACGTTCTATGGCGTTCGGTCATAACGACCGGCCCGGGGTGATGACGGCGGCGGCAGCACGGGTCTATCTCAACCGTTATGGTATTCTGCCCGGCCAGAAAGTCATCATCGCCACCAATAACGATTCGGTTTATGGCACGGCAGGAGAACTCGCCGCCGCTGGTGCTGATGTTACCGTGATTGATGCCAGACCTGACGGAGCCGGTGAAACACCTTCCGGCGTGACATGCCGTTTTGGTATGGCGCCGCTGGAGGTTATTGGCGGGAAAACGGTTGCCGGTCTTCGCCTTGCCGCCTCAGACGGGTCCGGCTGGAGAGAGGCCGGCCGGCAAGATGGTGATCTGCTGCTTGTGTCCGGCGGGTGGTCGCCTGTGGTTAATCTCTTGTCGCATCGCGGGAACAAGCCTGAGTGGAATGCGGAACTAGCCTGTTTTCTGCCCGGGCCAACCAGGGAGAATATCCATATGGCTGGATCAGCCGCCGGGATCTGGGACGGCGGGGCTTGCGAAGCTTCCGGAAAAGCCGCGGCCGACAAGGCAATGGGCAAAAAGGGTAAATCACTTGCTCCGGGGGGATGGACAACCCCGATCCGGCCGGTTTATGAAATTCAGGTCCCGGGCCGGAAAACCAAAAGCTTCGTTGATTTTCAGCATGACGTGACGGCAAGCGATATCCGCCTTGCGCATCAGGAAGGGTTTGTTTCGGTCGAACACCTCAAACGCTATACCACCCTGGGGATGGCGACCGATCAGGGGAAGATGGGGAACATCATCGGTCTTGCGCTGATGGCCGAAGCTCTGGGCAAGGATATCCCCGAGGTTGGCACAACACGTTTCCGCCCGCCATATACGCCTGTTTCCATCGGTGCGCTGGCAGGACGAAATACAGGCGAACATTTCAGGGCCCTGCGCCGCACACCTATGCATGACTGGAACCTCCGTCAGGGGGCGGTGATGACCCTTGCCGGTGTCTGGCAGCGCCCGTGGTACTATCCGCGGCAGGGCGAGACGATCACCGACGCTTATATCCGCGAGGCCGGAACGGTGCGTGATACTGTCGGAATGTGTGATGTCAGCTCACTGGGCAAGATCGCCGTGCAAGGCCCGGATGCGGCGGAATTTCTCAACCGTGTCTATACCAATGGTTTTGCGAAACTGCCGGTGGGTAAATCGCGCTACGGGATCATGTTGCGTGATGACGGTATCGTGATGGATGACGGGACAACCTGGCGTCTTGCGGAAAATGATTTCCTGATGACCACCACCACGACGCATGCCGCCAAGGTAATGGTCTGGCTCGAAGAGCTGTTACAGATACGCTGGCCGGAGCTCAAGGTGCATGTGTCGTCCGTGTCCGATCAATGGGCGGGGGTTTCGGTGGCGGGGCCGCTTTCAAGGGAGACCATCGCCGCCTGTCTTGAGGATCCGGATGCGGTATCGCGTGAAAATCTGCCCTTCATGGGTGTGGCCCCCATCAGGATGAAAGGCGGCATAGATGCCAAGATTGCACGTATCAGCTTTTCCGGTGAACTTGCTTTTGAGGTCTATGTTCCTGCGGCACAGGCTGAGGCGATGATGGATCAGCTTCATGCGGCGGTGCAGGAACGTGGCGGCTGCCTCTATGGATTGGAAGCCCTCGGCACGCTCCGGATTGAAAAAGGCCATGTCACCGGAGCGGAGCTCGATGGCCGGGTGACGATTGATGATGCCGGTCTTGGTAAAATGGCATCGACAAAGAAATCCTATATCGGTTCAGCCTTGCGCCAGCGGCCTGAACTCCTGCGTGAAGACCGGCCGCAACTTGTCGGTATCTTCCCGAAAGACCGCACGCAGACCTTCAAAGGCGGGGCGCTGTTGTTTAAATATGGCCGGATCAGCGGCTTTGGTGAAGGCTGGATCACCGGCGTCACCCATTCGCCTGCGCTGGGGCACTGGATCGGGATCGGGTTTGTTTCAGGCGGATACAAGGCCTGGGAAGGCAAACGCGTGGTGGCAACGGACCCGTTACGGAACAAGGATGTCGAGGTAGAGATTGTCTCCCCCCATATGTTTGACCCTGATGGAGGGCGGATGCATGGCTAAATCAGTATCAGCACTGCACGGGCATATGAAAAAGGGCAGATACGGGGCGGCCGGAAAGGCTGGCGTTATCATTAAAGAAGTGGCGGTTGCATCGCTCATCCAGATATCGTCATGGCCGGATTCAGTCCCTGACAATGAAAAGGTTGCGGCCAAATCAGCAGGGCTGCGTGCAGCGCCCGGGCCGGGCAAGGTCAAGAGAGGGAAGAAGAGCGATCTCCTGCGGATTGAGCCGCTCAAATGGTGGGTGATCTCGGATCACGGGGAAATTACCCTTCCGTCCGTTGCAGCTGAAAAAGGGATGGTGCTCGATCTGTCTTCATCGAAAACCTGGCTGAAGATCAGCGGGTCACAGGCGGCACACCTGCTGAACCATTTTCTGCCGCTGGATTTCAGGAAAGATGTGTTTTCGGAAAACGATGTTGCCAGCACCGGCTTTCATCATATCGGGGTGACGGTATGGCGCGACGAGGACGGGTTCAACCTGCTCCTGCCGCGCAGTTTTGCCCTCTCGCTATGGGAGTTGCTTGAGGCCAGCGCCCTTCAATACGGACTTGAGGTGAAATAACCGGACGTGAGCGCATTTTCAGATAAACTGACCGCACTCAGGCGTGATTTCCATCTTCACCCTGAGCTCGGGTTTGAAGAACACCGGACCCGTGCCAGGGTTGCGGAAATTCTTCGTGGTCTCGGGCTTGAGGTCCATGAAGGAGTCGGCGTTGTCGGTATTCTCAGAAACGGTTCGGGGAACAGGGCCATTGCGCTCAGGGCTGATATGGATGCCCTGCCTGTTCAGGAGACCAGCACGCACGGATATGTTTCCACCAACCCTGGCGTCATGCATGCCTGCGGACATGATGGACATACAACCATGCTTCTGGGTGCCGCCGAGTTGCTGAGCCAGACACCTGATTTTGATGGCACGGTGGTATTTATTTTCCAGCCCAACGAAGAACATGGTCTCGGTGCAAAGGCAATGATCGACGAAGGCGTTCTTGAGCGGTTTCCGGTGGATGAAATCTACGCCATCCATAATCTGCCCGGCGCACCCCTTGGTCAGGTTTCAACCAGGCCAGGGCAGATCTGTAACAGTGAAAGCCTGTTTGAGATCAGGATAAAGGGGCAGGGCGGGCATGCCTCCATGCCGCAGGTTGGGGTTGATGCGATAACCGTTGGGGCTGAACTCGTGCTGGCCTTACAGACCATTGTGTCGCGCAAACTTTCCCCCGGGGCAGGTGCAGTGGTTTCGGTAACCGAATTCCTCACCGACGGATGCCGGAACGTTTTGCCGGGTCATGCGACGCTGAAAGGCGATGTGAGGGCAAGACAGCCGCAGGACCGGGAGATGGTTGAACGCTTCATGCGGCAGATAACCGACGGCGTCGCGGCAACACACGGCATTGAGGCCAGCATGGATTTCAATGCGGATTTTATCGAGACGATCAATTCCGAAGAGCCGACCGAAGCGGTCATTCGTTCAGCTGAAAAGGCGGGGCTTGACGTTATCGGGGATCGTCAGCCGATGAGCTTTTCCGAAGATTTCGCCCAGTTCAGCCAGGCTGTTCCCGGGTGTTTCCTGCTTCTAGGTAATGGGGAAGAAGGGCCGCATGGTCAGCCATTGCACGCATCGGATTATGATTTCAATGATGCGTTGCTCCCCATCGGCGCCGGTTTCTGGCAATCTCTTGTGCGTGACCGTCTTCCTTTGTCAAAAGGCTAGTCTTTCCTCGTAACGCGCCGTTTGACCTTCGTCTTATCTTGAGTTACAAGCTCTAGGTAATGGTCTCGGAGTGTAGCGCAGCCTGGTAGCGCACCATACTGGGGGTGTGGGGGTCGTGGGTTCAAATCCCGCCACTCCGACCATTAAATTTTGTTTTCATCCAGCATTTTTTAGCATCTTTACGACTCATGCCGTATGTTTATGGCAAGGTGTTTTTGTTTATCCGTGCTGATGTATGTTTTTCCTGAAAGTTTTTACGGCACAGTCATGTTTGCATCCGAGACACTATTGATAAAAAGGAACGCATAATTGAAAAAACATATCTTCTTTCTGGTGATTTTGATCGCCGGTTGCTTTATGGGGGTGGCTTACGGAGATGACGTTGCCACTTCACTTGAGCTGAAAGAGCAGGGGCGGCCGGTTCTTGCAAAAAACTGGATGATTTCCGCGGCCAATCCCTATGCGGTAATGGCCGGTGCCGATATTCTTGCAAAAGGAGGTTCTGCTGCCGATGCCATGGTCGCTGTCCAGAGCGTGCTGGGGCTGGTGGAGCCGCAGAGTTCAGGCCTTGGGGGCGGGGCTTTCCTTGTCTGGTTTGATGCAGAAAGCCAGCAGATCACCACGCTGGATGGCAGGGAAACAGCGTCACGTCATGTCACGCCGGAACTTTTTCAGGATGAAACCGGTGAGCCGCTGAAATTCTTTGATGCGGTGGTGGGGGGACGGTCAGTAGGTGTGCCTGCAATACCGGCCCTCATGCTTGAGGCGCATCAGCGTTGGGGAAAACTTGACTGGGCCAGGCTTTTCGCGGACGGCATCACACTTGCCGACAAGGGTTTTGTGATCTCACCAAGGCTGGCGATGCTGGTGGCGTGGGATCAGAAACGTCTGTCCAGATATGATGCGGCGGCAAGTTATTTCTTCCCCGATGGAAATCCTGTTGAGGCTGGCCAGATACTAAAAAATACTGATTATGCCCGGACATTGCGGTCAATCGCATCGGATCAGGGGTATTCTTTTTATCATGGCCCCATAGCGGAAGATATTGTCGCGACGGTCCGGTCCGCTGAGGGAAACCCCGGGAGGCTGGATCTCATCGACCTTGCGGCCTATCAGGTCAAGGAAAGGCCGGCTGTCTGCATGGATTATCGAGGCTTTGAGGTTTGTGGCATGGGCCCCCCATCTTCCGGCGGGCTCACCGTTGGTCAGATATTGGGAATGCTTGAAAGCTATGATCTTTCCCGAATGGGCCCTGCATCAGCCGAAGCCTGGCGCCTGATCGGCGATGCGTCGCGTCTGGCTTTTGCGGATCGTGGAAGATATATGGCCGATAGTGATTATGTTCCCGTGCCGGTGGATGGACTCCTTAACAAGGGGTATCTCAAGGCTCGTTCCTCGTTGCTGGATCGTGAAAATGCCCTTGAAGATGCCCAGCCCGGATCACCTTCTTTTGATGCCGCGTCTCTCTTGGCGGATGACGAGAGCATTGAGATGCCGTCGACGTCACATTTTTCCATCATTGATCAGTATGGCAATGCGTTATCCATGACCACCACTATCGAAAATGTCTTTGGCTCAAGGCTGATGACCAAAGGTGGATTTCTTCTCAACAACGAGATGACGGATTTCTCGTTTCGATCACATAAGGATGGTGTGCCTGTCGCCAACAGGGTTGAGCCGGGGAAAAGGCCGCGTTCTTCCATGGCGCCGACCATTCTGCTCAAAGACGGAAAGCCTGTTCTGGTGATCGGCTCACCCGGCGGCAGCAGAATTATCGGTTATGTGGCGCAAGCGATTATTGCGCATGTGGATTGGGGGATGGATGTTCAGCAGGCCGTGTCCATGCCACATCTGGTGAACAGGTTCGGAACCTTTGATCTGGAAAAAAGCACAAAGGCTGAGGCCATGGCAGATGAGCTTTCCGCGAAAGGTTTCAAGGTCAGGTCACGATCCCTCAATTCAGGTCTTCACGCGATTGCCGTTACGGAACACGGGCTTGAAGGCGGGGCGGATCCGCGCCGTGAAGGTGTTGCCATCGGTAATTGATACGATGCCGGGTTGCTTGTGCCAAATAGATTGGCGTGGAAAGCCATTGCGGTGTATAAGAATGACACCAATCTTTTTGACTGAGCAGATTAAAGGTTCCGTTTGTGTCACCAACCTTTTTTCTATCCTGAATAAACCAACCGCTTGCCTCCATGGGTCATCGTGACCTGATGAACAGGTCCTGAGATGAAACCACTTGATTATCTGCTCTATGGTTTAACCATCTTTGGCTGGTCCACCAGCTGGCTTGCGCTTAAATGGCAACTTGGCGTGGTCGCGCCGGAAGTATCCTTGTTCTGGCGTTTCGCAGCGGCGGCCGTGTTGATGTTTGTCATCACCCGCGCTCTCGGCAAGCGGATCTGGATACCGCTCAACCAGCACTGGAGGGTGGCCGGGCTGGGCCTGTGCCTGTTCAGTCTGAATTTCACGCTTTTTTACTATGGCGGGCTGAATAACACATCCGGTCTTCTTGCCGTGGTGTTTTCGATGGCCTCGATCATAATCATGCTGATGGTTGCCGCCATCAGCAGGTCCTGGCCAAGGCATGAGCATCTTATCGCCGCGCTGATGGGGTTTTGCGGCGTTGGTCTGCTCTATGCGCCTGAACTTCAGGTCAATGAAGATATTGTGTTCAGCTTTATTCTCTGCCTGATGGGGACACTTGTGTTTTCTGTCGGGAATATTCTGTCTGCCTCAGCCCAGCGTAGCGGATTGCCCGTGATGGCAACGAACTGCTGGGGTATGGTTTATGGGGCGAGTTATCTTGGCCTTACCGGACTTGTCCGCGGTGATGAATTTATCATGGAGCCGACACTGACCTATATCGGCGGCCTGATCTGGCTGATTGTCATATCAACGGTGATTTCGTTCACCGCTTATCTTATGCTGGTCGGGCGCATTGGTCCGGGCCGTGCCGGTTATGCCACGGTCGTCTTTCCGGTGTTTGCACTGCTGATATCGTCGGTCATGGAAAGCTATGACTGGTCACTGATGGCACTGGCCGGCATCGCACTTGTTGCCGGCGGCAATATCATCATGGCCAGAATCCGCTAAATCCCGAAATAGAACGACAAAAGAGATATGACGGCCACGGCTGTAAGACCATGCCGGAGTTTCATATACCAGCGCGGAAGAACCCCCGCCCGCATCGCCATAATATCAATACCCCAGACAAGGATGAGCCCGAGAACAAGAAGGGCAGGGCGGAAGACCGGGGCCAGCATCAGCACGCCAACCATCAGCAAGGACGGGATCACCGACCAGAAATGAAAAAACGGATGGCCATGATCACGTTGCAGTGCAACCCCCCAGTGAACGGCCCCGATAAAGGTGATGATCACCGCCCCGTATATGGTCCCTGCCTCAAGTGCGGTGATGGCGAGATGTACCGGGCCAAAATGAAAGGCCAGCGCGGCCGCAACAAAGGGGATAACGCCGCCCCAGCCCAGAATGAGAGCTGTTGGTGAAGCTTTTTCCTGCATCACCCGGTGACGGGCGTAAAGCCGGCGGCCTCAATGCCGGCAACAGCGGCGGCTTCGTCATTATCAGATGTATCACCTGAAATGCCGACAGCACCAATAAGCTCATCCCCATCCATGATGAGCACACCGCCCGGAACAGGGACCAGATTTCCACCTGCAACCCCGTTGATCGCGCTGACAAAATAGGCCTGTTGTTCGGCACGTGTCATCAGTGCCCTTGACCCCATGCCAAGCTGGATGGCTCCGTTGGCTTTCCCATGGGCAATATTCGCCCGCATGATGCTGACGCCGTCTTCGGATTGCGCGGCAACAAGAGAGGCGCGCGCATCAAGCACAATGACGCTGAGAGGTTTGAGCGATTGCGCCCGGGCATGGGACAGTGCGGCGGCAATCATCTTGTTGGCGGATTCAAGTTTCAGGGGCATGGTTTTCTCCGTATGTATTATCCTTACCGTTCTTAGCGGCTTGGCCCTGATTTCGCAATGCCTTGCTTGCAGGAGATGTCATCTTCTTCTAGGGTCAGGGCATGTCAGATTATATTTACAAAATATGCCGTCAGGCGATATGGGATGAGGCGACGGCAAAAGGACGTTTCGATGGTGCCGGAATTGACCTTGAAGACGGGTATATTCACTTTTCCACCGCTGAACAGGTGGCAGAAACAGCCTGGCTCCATTTCAACGGCATTGAAGATCTCGTGCTTGTGAAGGTGCGGGTCGATGGCCTGCCGGTGAAATGGGAAGAATCCCGCGGCGGGCAGTCCTTTCCGCATCTTTATGCAGCGCTCTCTTTCGAGTATGTTGAAAATGTTCTCCCATTGCCGCTGGCACCATCTGGTGAGCATGTTTTTCCGGAGGAAATCCCGCCACGTCCTTAACCTTGCGAGCACCGCTTCAGGGCAGGTGACTTCCGGGGCTTGATAAAGAGGATGAATTCGGGCTAAAAGGGCATGCCTGCGGATGTGGTGAAATTGGTAGACACGCTAGATTTAGGATCTAGTGCCGCGAGGCGTGGGGGTTCAAGTCCCTCCATCCGCACCATCTATACCTTGTGCCAGTCTTCCTGAAGCCTGCGCTGATGCTGATTACTGGTACTCAAGCTTTACTACGGGAAACTCAAGATGCGAAATTTTTCATCCCCTGGCCGTTCCGCTGTCCGTGCGCAACATTGTGCGATATCAACGTCGCATCCCATGGCCACTGCAGCAGGATTGAGAATCCTTTCCGAGGGGGGGAGTGCCGTGGATGCGGCGATCACCGCTGCGGCGCTGTTGTCGGTGGCTGAACCGCATATGACCGGTATTGGCGGTGATTGTTTTGCCCTCATATCTGCGGATGGGTCTGCTAAAATTGAGGCGCTCAACGGTTCGGGACGCGCGCCAGCATCCATCACGGCCCAAGCCTTGAGGGAACAGGGGCTGGCTGAAATACCACGGCACAGCCCCCATGCGGTGACCGTACCGGGATCAGTCGCGGCCTGGAGCCGCCTGCATGAAAAATATGGCAAACTGGACTGGGACAGGCTGTTTGCCCCTGCCATTGATTACGCCCAAAACGGGATTGCGGTGCATGACCGTGTCGCAAGTGACTGGGCCGCGCATGTGGATAACGTTGCCGAAGACAGCGATGCTGCCGCGCAATATCTTAAAGGCGGAAAAGCCTTCGGAGCAGGAGATATCTTCACCCAGCCACGTCTTGCAGAAGCGCTGAAACTCATTCAGCAACATGGCCGCGACGGCTTTTATAAGGGTCCTGTCATGGAAGACATGCTGTCCAAGCTGCAGCGGATGGGCGGCTTTCACCATGAGGACGATTTTGCCGGTGCCGATGCCGAATTCGTCCGGCCGGTCAGCGCCGAATACAAAGGCTATACCATCTGGGAGTGCCCGCCCAACGGGCAGGGGGTCGCGGCTCTTGTCCTGACCCGGATGATGGAGCATTTTGATCTTGCCGGTCTCAATGAGGTGGACCGTATTCATGTTCTGGCCGAAGCATCCAAGATTGCCTATCATATCCGCAATACCTATGTGGCCGACCCTGAAGATGCAGACGTTCCGGTGGACTGGCTTCTTGATGATGCGCAGATCAGCTCTTTTGTGAAGCAGATTGATCTTCAGCAGGCAAAGCCGGTTACGCCATCTGATTTTCCTGATCATCCGCATACAATCTATCTCGCCGCTGTGGACGAGAACGGCATGGCGGTCTCATTCATCAACTCAATTTTTGATGACTTCGGCTCAGGCATTTCAACGCCGGAATTCGGGATACTCTTCCAGTCCCGCGGCCGGGCATTCCGTCTTGATGATTCGCATCCCAATGTCATTAAGGGCGGCAAGAGACCGCTGCATACCATCATTCCGGGCATGATCACCCAAGGTGATACACTGATCGGCCCGTTCGGGGTGATGGGCGGGCAGTATCAGGCCTGTGGTCATGCCATGCTTCTGTCAAATCTTTTTGCTCTCGGACTCAACCCGCAGGAAGCCCTCGATGCGCCAAGAAGTTTTGCGATCGACGGCGTTCTTCAGCTTGAAGACGGACATGGTCCTGAAATCGCGCGGGCGCTGGAGGAAAGAGGACATGTGCTCGATTACCCGGCATCACCGATAGGTGGCGGGCAGGCTATTCTCAAAGATCCCAATACAGGGCTCTATATTGCCGGGTCTGACCCGCGAAAAGACGGAATGGCGCTCGGATATTAAAATTTTTTGCCCGTTTATGCTGGACAGAACGTAAAATTGTTCTAAAGTTTGAATAAATCAACTGGAGGATATAATGAAACATATTACGATCAAAACAATGGTGGCTGGCGCTGCTGTTGCAGCATCGCTTGCATTTGCTGGTTCGGCTCTTGCCAAGGTGGAGGGGGATACCATTATCCTTGGATCCTCTATTTCCCTGACAGGCAAATACGCAACGAACGGTCTGCACACCCAGCGTGGCTATGACTATGCGGTCAAGATTATCAACGCCGCCGGCGGCGTTAAAGTAGGTGGCAAATCCTACAAGCTTGCCGTCAAATACTACGATGATGAATCCACACCTGCCCGTGGTGCACAGCTTGCTGAACGTCTGATCCAGCAGGATGGTGTTGAATATATGCTTGGCCCGTATTCTTCCGGGATGACCAAGGCGATCGCGCCGGTTTCGGAAAAGTTCGGGGTTCCGATGGTTGAGGCCGAAGGTGCTTCCCGTTCGCTCTTTACCCAGGGCTACAAGTATCTGTTCGCCGTTCTGTCCACATCTGAACAGTACCTGGCAACTGCCATTGACTTTGCCGCGGCAAAGGCAGGCAACGCTTCCGATGTCCGTGTCGCCATGGCCTTCGAAGGTGATCCTTTCTCCATGGACGTGCGCGCTGGTGTTGTTGACAAGATCAACGAATACGGCATGAAGGTTGTCATTGACGACCAGCTTCCTGCTGATCTGTCCGACATGTCCACCACCCTGACCAAGGTCAAGGCGCTCAAGCCTGACATTCTGGTTGTGTCCGGTCACTCCAAGGGCGCGGCAACAGCCGCCCGTCAGATCGATGAGATGAAAATCAATGTCGATATGATTGCGCTGACACATTGTGAAGCGGCCAAGGTTCAGGAGAAATTCCCGAATGCTGCAACCGGCTTCCTGTGCCCGACCCAGTGGGTTGAGTCGCTGTCCAAGTCTGACGCACTGTTCGGTTCTGCCGCTGAATGGAACGCCGGGTTCAAGGCGGATTATCCGTCCTATACTTCGGTTCCGTATCAGTCAGCCCAGGCATCTGCCGCTGTTCTGGTGTTTGCCAAGGCCTTTGAGGCAGCCAACAGCTTCGACAAGGACAAGGTCCGTGATGCGATTGCCGCTGTTGAAATGGAAACATTCTACGGCGACATCAAATTCTCTTCAGCCGGGAACAACATTGCCAAGCCAATGTTCATGCGTCAGATCGGTGCAGATGGTTCCTACGCTCTTGTTGAGAGTGCTGACCAGATGGCCTTCCCACGGAAAGTCAGCTACTAACGACTTCCAGAATCTTACGAGAAGGAGAGGCAACTCTCCTTCTCTGTTTTAGGGGATATCATGTTAGATAATCTGCAATTGCTCTTTGTTTGGGCGCCAATCATTAATGTTCAAGTTATTCTTGAAGGCATATTTGTCGGCGCTGTTTTTGCTTTAAGCGCCTATGGTCTCGCGCTGGTATGGGGTGTGATGAATATCAAAAACCTAGCCCAGGGTGATTTTGTGATCATGGGCGGGTATATGGCCTTCAGCCTTCATTCGATGCATGTCCCCTTGCCGTTGATCTTGGTGCTGGTTGTGCCGACCATGTTCATTTTCGGATGGATCATTTACGTTGTGATGATACGGCGGATCATTGATCAGGATATGTTTGTATCGCTTCTGGCCACGTTCGGTCTGTCTTTGCTGATGCAGCAGGTGATGAATATTTTCTATGGTCCGGAAGTGCAGACCATTGATATGGAATTGCCGGTTTACGATGCGTTTGACGGATTTGTCACCATCCCGGCATCGAAAATTATTTCACTGGTAATGGCTGGTATCATGGCTTTTGCGGTGATCGTGTTCATGAAGAAATCCCGGCTCGGCCAGTCAATCAGGGCAACGGCGCAGGATCCCCGCGCCGCCAGGGTTCTCGGGATCAACACGGATCGTGTCTATGCGTTCACCTTTGCCTTTAATGCGGCCTTGTGTGGCGCGGCAGGCGTGCTGGTGTCGATTATCTGGGTGATCCAGCCCTTTTACGGAATTACGTATTCGGTCAGGTCCTTTGCTATTGTGACCGCGGCAGGGCTCGGAAACATGCCGGGCGTTATTGCGGCTGGCTTCGGCATCGGTCTTTTTGAAAAATATGTCGGCGTTATCATCGGCACTGCCTATGAGGTGGCCGCACCAGTCAGCATTCTGCTGATGGTTCTGATATGGCGCCAGATTCAGATGAAAAGAAACAGGCAGGTCGTGAAATGAGTGATACACAGAAAAAATTCTTGCCCTATATCCTGCTTGGTCTGCTTGGTATCTTCGGTCCCATTCTGTTTCCGAATTATACGCTGTCGATCGCGTATCTCTGGATGATGATCCTGATGGCATCAACCTGGGATCTGCTTGGCGGGCAGATGGGGTATAATTCCTTGGGGAATATCACCTTTTTCGGTGTGGGGATGTATGTTTCCGCCATTGTGCAGATTTCCTTCTTCTATGAAGGCGGTGTCGGCGAATACACCTCAGCCATGGGGTCGATCAAACCCGTGTTCACCGATTATGAATACTTTGCCGGATTATTCTGGGGGGTAATCGCCGCCGGGATAGCCTCGCTTGTATTGTGTCTGATTTTCTCGTCATTCATGTTCGGGTTACGGGGGCCGTATTTTGCCATCGGATCGTTAGGGCTTGCGATTGCCGCTGCGGAATTGACCATCACCATTGATTATGTTGGTGGCGCATCGGGTATCCAGATGCCGCTTTTCCCGGGTGAAATCGAATTCAGGTCAACGTTCTTCTATATTATCTGTTTTGTGTTCACCATCGTGGCTCATTTCCTTCTGCGCTGGATATATTCCACACAGTTCGGTCTCGCCATCAATGCTATCCGTGACGATGAAGACAAGGCAGAAGCCATGGGTATCCCGACCCTGACCTATAAAAGGATCGGCTGGTGCATCGCCGCCGTATTCATGGGGATGATCGGGGCCGTGGCCGGGAACATGGCTGGCTTTATAGACAAGGAAGTGGCCTATCCCATTCCGACTTTCGGTATCTTCATGGTGGCCATGGCGCTTCTTGGTGGTAAGGGGACCCTTTGGGGGCCGGTCATCGGCGCTATCCTCTTCCATGTGGTCAAGGAGGCCACCTGGACATATCTGCTTAACCTGCAGTGGGTTGCGCTCGGTTTGATCCTGATTGTCAACATCGTGTATTTCCAGCAGGGTATTATGGGCTGGTTGCAGACCAAATTCCCTGAAATGTTCGGGATAACGGTGGATTCATCTTCACGCGACAATGTTAAGGGGGGATGAGCAATGACCCGCGATATTATTGAAGTAAATAATGTTTCGAAATCCTTCGGCGGTGTCCGGGCGAATGTCGATATCTCCATGACGGTCAAGGAAGGATCGATCACTGGTATCATCGGCCCCAATGGCTGCGGGAAGTCCACCCTGTTCAACTCTATCGTCGGGTATCATCCGATTGACAGCGGAAACATCAGGTTTGACGGGCAGGAAATTTCCAAGCTTCGTGTTGGCCCGATTGCCCGTCTCGGCTTGTTGCGGACCTTCCAGCAGACAAGGATTTATTCTGAGATGAACTGCGTTGATAACATGCAGATCTCGGTCTCCCACCGGAAAGATGCCCGTGATGGTCTCTTTGCCAGCCGTAAAGGGGAAATCCTTGATCGTGCGGAAAACCTGCTTGAATTTGTCGGCCTTTATTCAAAGCGCAATCTCATCTCAGGTGATTTGTCGTTTGGCCAGCAGAAACTGCTTGAGTTTGCAATGGCACTGATGAACGAGCCTAAAGTTCTGCTGCTCGATGAACCGACAGCAGGAATTAACCCGACCCTTATCAACGGTCTTATTGACCGGCTCAAGCGGGCGAATGAAGAGCTCGGCATTACCCTATGCGTGATTGAGCATAATATGCGGGTCATCATGAACCTTGCCGAACATATTTACTGTCTGTCGAATGGTCACATGCTTGCTAATGGTAAGCCCGATGACCTGCAGAATGATCAACGTGTTATCGATGCGTATCTGGGAGGCCATTAATGGCTGAATCAAAGAAAAAAATGGCCAAGAAAACATCCAGGAAAGCCGCCGCCAAGGCCAAGGTAGCGCCTAAGGCCAAAAAGGCGGCCAAGAAGTCAGCTAGAAAAGCCGCTGGCAAATCTATCAGCGGCTACGGGATGGGCAAGGTCGATGTGGTTATGTCCGTTGACCAGGTGGCAAAAGAAGCGGCCAGTATCGCCGCCAACGCCCCCACGATTGCCGAGCTGGAAGCCCTCACCAAGAACGATGTGTACCTGACTATAGATAAGCTCTGCGCCGGCTACGGGAAAATGCAGATCCTGCATGACTTTACCCTGAAGATCGGTAAAGGGCAGTCTTTATGCCTGATCGGCCCCAACGGTGCGGGAAAATCCACCGTGCTGCATTCTATTTTCGGCTTCACCAACATTTTCTCCGGCAGCATTGTTGTTGATGGGAAAGATGTGACAAACCTGACCTCGTCACAGAAACTTGCGCAGGCAGGTATCGCCTATATTCTTCAGGACAAATCTGTATTCCCCGGTATGACGGTGGAAGAAAACCTGCTCATGGGCGGGTTTCTCAAAAACAAACCTGCCGAGGCCAAAGCCGCGGCTGAAATGGTGTTCGATAAATACAGCCGTCTTGCGGAGCGCCGTGACAAACCTGCCGGGGTCCTTTCCGGTGGTGAGCGGCGTCTGCTTGAAATATCACGTGCCCTTGTGATGGAGCCAAGTGTTCTTCTGGTGGATGAGCCTTCGATCGGCCTTGAGCCGAGGTTTATCGACATGGTCTTTGAGATTCTTGATGACCTGCAGCGTAAAGACGGAAAAACCATCATCATGGTTGAGCAGAACGCCAAAAAAGGGCTTGAGTTTGCTGATATCGGCTATGTGCTGGTGTCAGGTGAAACAGCCATGGCGGATGATGGCAATGATCTCTTGAGTAACCCTGAAGTGGGCCGTCTGTTCCTCGGCGGGTAAGAGCTTTATCCTATCACCATATTGATCAGCGTGAGCACCACGCCACCACCCAGCGCGAGCCCGAATGCGGCATAGAGATTGACGCCCATCGCAAGTTCGCGCGAGGACACATCGTAGAGCGTCGTGCAGGTGATAACAGAAAGAGAGGCCACCGAACTCATGGTGCCGGCGGCCCATCCGATCAGGTGAGATTGCATAAGTAGTGCCGGATCGGCATCGGAGCCACTGCCGCTGAATATCGATAAAAGGATGGTGCTTGAAATAACCGGATGTATCCCTATCACCGAGGCCAGCATCATGGCAACAGGTGTGGTGATAAGCGCGACCCAGGCCGGTGAGGCGCCGCTGGTGAAATATTCAAGGATCACGGCAACACCACCTGTCCGCGTGACCAGATACCCGAGCAGCATGGCCGAAGAAATAACGACAATATCATCAGCCGTGGACCGAAGCGAAGTCTTAGTGTTCTCAATTATTACCGGGACATTACGGGGGTGACGAATGAACTGAATAAGGATGAGGGCCGGCATCACCGATACAACAGCGGAAAGAGCGGTCAGTTTGAACGTAAGGGCAGCGCCAAGCACGGCCAGCAACACGATCAACAGTCGTAGCGAAACGGGTTTGAGGCATATCAGCGATGATCTCAGTATCGAAAGGTTAAATCCGGGCGTGAACAGGAAAAGACAACTTAACGTGAAGATCGCGGATATGAGAACGCCATAGCCAATCGCAACCCATGATGAATGCGCATCGATAAAGCTTTGTCCTATCGCGAAAGCCACGAAAAAGGGCGACCATACCGCCGACGAATTCATCCCCCTCAGCGCCGCCAGCGCGGCTGTCTTGCGACGGTTCAGACTGCTCTTTTCCGGAAGGGCGGCGGAGAGCATGGCAAATGTGCCGGTATTGATGACACCGCCAAAGGCGTGCCCGGCCAACTGTAGGCCAGCGGCAGAAGACTCCGCCGGTAACCTGCCAAGGCTGGCTTGCGTTTTTCGGACCGATGGCATGGTCATCGCCGTATGTTTGACCAGGGACATTGTCGGGACCAGCCCGGCAAAGATCAGCATGAAACGCCCGGCCCCGAGAAGGGTTTCGTTATCGGGTAGCGATGGAATGATCAGAAACCCCAGCAGAATGAGAAAGCTGATAATGACCACGCTGTCTTTTTTAAGGAAGGGCAGGGTCAAGATAATATAAGTGGCGAATATCATCACGCCGATGACAGAGACGGGTTCAAAATAGTGGCCAAGCCCGATTTGCAGGAGAGCGGAAAGCCAGGCCAGCATCAACAGCCAGAAGCGGAATGTCCGTAAAATTGCCATCATCAGCCCAGCAACACCATAATGATCGAGACAGCCAGCATCAATATGGCCAGCAACTCAATCCGGCTGACATTTTCCTTGAAATAGAGTATCGACACGCCGATGGTGATGAGCAGCTCGACCTGCCCGACAGCACGCACAGGGGCGACCGCATGGAGCGTAAAGGCGGTAAACCAGGCGGCTGTAGCCACCGCGCCAAAGAACCCAGCTCCGAAGGATTGCTTCCAATGGGTAAAACTGGCAACAAGCTCTTGGCGGGAGGTTGTGAGCATCCAGAGCCCCATGCCGATGGTCTGGACCACCACCGCCATTGCGCCTGTATATCCGGCGTTCAGAAGCCAGTCACCGCCATCCAGTTCGAGTACCGCGGCCTTGAAGAAGACCGTGGACAAGCCAAGGAATGAGCCGCAGGCAAGGCCGATCAGGGTCTGGGATGAAAACAGGGTGGCAACAAGGCCCTTTTCACGAAAATCCGCTTTGGCGAGGGAAAGCATCACCACTGCAACCGCCCCCAGTATAATGGCTGTTCCGGTAAGGACAGAGACGACCACCCCAAGCAGAACCGCTTCGTATATCGCCGCCTGCAGGACTTCTGTTTTTGAGAAAGCTGTTCCCGCGGCGAACGACCGGTGGGAAAAAAGCCGGATAAGCAGAACAGTAAAAAGGACTTGCATCAGGCTTGCCAGCACGACCCAGAACCAGAAACCAGCATTGGGGACCGGCAGGCTGAGCCCGGTAAAGGATTTATACCCCATCACCCAGATCCAGGCGAAGGGGACGGCATAGGAAAACCGGATATAGCTTGCGCCGCTATCGCCGATCACCGGTTTCATTCGTTTCTGGATAGCGCTGCGGAAGGTCTGGGCAACGGCCGCTATAATTGTAACGAACACCCACGTTTCCAGCATAACAGAGACTTTCTCAAGACCAAAAAATGAGGACTATATTAAGAATACAACCAATTATGACTTCAGGTCATCACTAATCTTTCCGGTACCTGAAATATCTTTTTGGCGGGATTTTGTGAGGAAATGTTAGTTTTCCTGTTAACCGTTCGAAGTGTTGCGGTGCATGTTGTTGGCTTCGGCTGCCGCACGTATCAGGGCCATCGCCTTATTGACGGTTTCTTCAAATTCCATATCAGGTTTGCTGTCATAGACAATTCCGGCACCAGCCTGGGCGTGCATCATTCCATCTTTGAGGATGGCTGTGCGCAGGACAATGCAGGTGTCCATATCGCCATCGGCGGAAATATATCCGGCGGCACCCCCGTAAGGTCCGCGCCGGCAGGGTTCAAGCTCATCAATGATTTCCATGGCCCTTATTTTCGGGGCACCGGAGACGGTTCCTGCAGGAAAGCCTGCTTTGAGAGCATCCACCACATCCAGATCGTCCCTGATCTCTCCTTCGACCTCTGATGCTATATGCATAACATGGCTGTAACGTTCGATGGCGAAACTGTCGACCAACCTGACGGTGCCAGGCTTGGACACTCGCCCCGTATCATTGCGGCCCAGATCAAGAAGCATCAGATGTTCGGCCCGTTCCTTGATATCGGCAATGAGATCAGATGCGTAATTTGCATCTTCTTCCGGTGTGGCCCCGCGGGGGCGGGTACCCGCAATCGGCCGGATGGTGACCTTGCCGTCTCGAAGACGCACCAGAATTTCGGGGCTCGATCCCACCAGCGACATATCTTTCATATTAAAAAGGATAAGGAACGGAGAGGGGTTGAGCCGTCTCAACGCGCGATAAAGGCTGATTGGCGGCAGGTTGAAGGGAACAGAAAACCGCTGGGACAGCACAACCTGAAAAATATCCCCGGCCTTGATGTAATCGACCGCTTTCCTGACCATGCCGAGAAAGGACGTTTTCTCCATATTGGAGGTGTATTCGGGCAGGGGGCCCTCGGTTTCTATTTTTTCTTCCTGGCTGAGGGGCTTGTTGAGCGCGGTTACCGTTTCAGCAAGGCGATCATGAGCTCTGTCCCAGGCATCTTCTGCTGATCCGTCTTCCTCTTTTCTTATGGGTGTGCAGATTGTCATCTCATCCTTGAGGCGGTCAAAAATCACCACAATCTGCGGGCGCATCAGCATCGCGTTGGGCGCATTGGTGGTATCGATATTGCTGACGGGGATGCGTTCCATGAACTGAATCATCTCATACCCGAAATAGCCAAAGAGCCCGGCGGACATGGGCGGCAGATTATCCGGAATATCAAGAGAAGATTCTTCGATCAATTCCCTCAAAGATGTGAAGGGATCACTCGAGGTCGGGCCTATCTGCTCCCCACCGGGCTGTGTTCTGAAGGCGTGCTTATCATCACAGGTCCAGATCAGATCAGGGTCCAGCGCGATGACGGAAAACCTGCCGCGGACATTGCCGCCCTCCACCGATTCCAAAAGGCAGGAATAGGGCTGTTCTGCCCCCAGTTTTATCATCGCGGAAACAGGTGTCTCAAGATCGGCTACCAGTTGCGTGTACATAATTGTCCCATGGCTGGTTTCATTCAGCACATGGGAGATCTGGTCACGACCGGGCGAAACCTGCATCAGTTTCCTGACCCGAGCAGAAGCTGTTGCACGCTGGTGGTGTTGACTTCGATTTCATGCATGGCGTTAAGGCCATTGGCGAGCGTGAACTCAACCCCTTGCGCGACGGACTCACCCAGATTGACCTGAAAACGTTCGGCTTCGGTTTTCACCGTGTCGTCTTCGGCCGGAGTGATTTCTTCCACCATGATGATTATCGCCGCCTCGCCCGTTTCAATGTAACTGGTTTCTTTCAACTCAAGGGAAAAGGCTTCAGTTGCGATCAGGCGAGCATCCGCGTTATCAAAGCCGACCCCATCCCGTCGCATCGGGGTGCTAGAAACAAGCGGGACACCAGCTTTTGCTGCGGCGTCTTTCGGATCAGACGCGCCTGCGATCATCTCAGCTTTTTCGCGTGCGTCAGCGATGGCTTTTTCAAGACGCATGGCTTCAGCGGCACGGGTGCGAACCTCAGCGAGATCACGGGACCGCTTTTCTTCTTCGCGATCAAGTCGCAGGACAAAGAACGTATCTGCATTGGCTTCTTCCACCAGCCCGTCTTCGCCTGCTACTGCAGTCCATACGGCCTGACGGAAAAGGGTGTCTCCGGCTATGCCATCAAGCCTGTTTCCGTCAATGTCGCGGCCGTTACGATCCATTCCGTCAATGATCACAAGTTTCGCTTCCGAAGCTTTGGCGGCCTCTTCGATGGTGGCGCCGCTGGCGAGGGCATCTTCAAGGCTTGCAACACGGGCATAGACAAGATCAATAGCTTCATCGCGCTTAAGTTCTTCTTCCAGCTCACTGCGGACATCATCAAGAGAAAGTAGCGTTTCAGGAGAAACGCTGTCCACCAGAATAATATGCTGCCCGAGGGCTGTAGTAACCGGCCCGGCCCATTCCCCTTCATTGACTGAAAATGCCGCTTGAGCGAGCTCTTCGGTCAGGTCGTCCCGGGTGAGAAGACCGAGATCGGTGTCGTTCTCTTCAAGTCCCAGCATATCTTTGGCGATTTGCACAAAATCTTCGCCGGCCTCAAGCCGTGAGCGTGCTGTTTCAGCATCACCCGCCTCAGTGAAAATCATCTGACGGAGATTTCGCTGTTCAGGTGTCCTGTAGGTGTCCAGCCTGTTCTCATAGGTCTCGGTAAGGCGCTCTTCGCTAATGGAAATGTTTTCCATCAGCACATCAGGGGACAGCACGGCGGCGGTGACATACCTGAGGTCAGGGCTGTCAAAGGCTGAGCTGTTGTCCTGGTACCAGGCGGCCAGTTCAGCCTCACCCGGCATGGCAACCGCGTCGATATCAACCGCAATATTTCCCACGGCAACAACACGATGCTCAAGCCGCCAGCGTGCCAGTGCCTCAGATATAGACGCAGGATAAGCGATGCCTATATTGAGCGCCGACAGCACCTGATCACGCATCATGGCGTCATTGACATATTCAAGGTAACGGGCTTCCGTCAGTCCGGCGCGATTGAGCGCATCCTGAAATCGGATGGCACTGAACTGCCCGGTATCGTCCAGAAAAGCCGTTTCACGTCCGATGACGTCTTTCTGCATCTCACGGGTAACGGCAAGGCCTATACGCTCACCTTCGGCAACAAAGAGCGCACGACGCGCCATTTCGGAGACAATGTTGTTAAGAAGGCCCGAAGCAATAGCCTCGCTATTATTGGCGCCGGGAAAATAGGTGCGACGTGAACGGTCAAATTCTTCGGCGACTTGCAGCGGGGTAACTTCAACATTGCCGATCCTGATTGCGCTGTCATTTGTTGAAACAGCACGGAAAACATCACCGATCCCCCACATGGCAAAGCCAACAGCAAGGGCGATCAGGAAAATGCGCATAGGCAGGGATTTTGCACCGGTTCGGAGAGAATTAAGCATGGAGTAACCCGTTGTGGTTCCTTGGATTTAATGCAGAATATTTCTTCAACTTTCCTAGCATGGCTTTGCCCTCAAGTCACGCCCAAGGGAGCGGCAAAACGCGATTTGTTTAAACTATCCGTCATGACTAACCTGAAATTGCCCATAAGCAGTTCAGGTTTTATGTACGGGTGGCGTTATCTGTCAATTTTTGCTAGGAAAAATGAACGTATTATAAGAGGTCAGTCATGATTATCGCCGGCAACTGGAAAATGAACATGAACCGTGAGGGCTGCGGATCGCTTATGTCTGAGCTGGGTGCGTATCAATCATCAGCAAGCACATCGGTGGAAATGATTGTTTTCCCCCCTGCGGTGCTGATCGATACCGTACGGGCGGCAACAGGGACAAGCCAGATCGCCCTTGGCGGGCAGGATTGTCATTCGCAGGTATCCGGTGCCCATACAGGTGATATATCCGCGCCCATGCTGGTGGAGGCCGGATGCAGCTGGGTGCTCAGCGGGCATTCCGAAAGACGGGCGGATCATGGTGAGAGTAATGCCGATGTTGCCGCCAAGGCAAAACAGGCGATTTCATCCGGCCTGAAAGCCATGATCTGTGTTGGCGAAACCCTTGAGGACAGGGAAAATGACACTGCTCAACAGGTTGTCGGAACACAAATCAGGGAGTCGGTCCCTGAAGATGCACCGGCGGCATCGATTGCTGTAGCTTATGAGCCTGTCTGGGCGATAGGCACAGGCAAGGTCGCGAGCCCTGAAGATATCCAGGCCATGCATTCGCATATTCGTGATGTGTTGGTATCCATCACGTCGGATTATGCTGTAGTGCCCATACTCTATGGCGGATCGGTCAAGCCGGATAATGCCCGGGATATTCTGGGCCTGCCTGAAGTCGGTGGTGCGCTCGTTGGCGGGGCCAGCCTTAAGGCAGCGGATTTCATTGCCATTGCCCGGGCGGGTGCCCTGGCTGGAGAAGGCCGCTGATTTTACTGGCATTGATGAAGTCGATTGGCTATAACCGCCGAAGTTACTGAGGAGTTTCCATCATGATGACGATCATGCTGACCATTCATATCATCATTGCTGTTGCTCTTGTGGCAATTGTGTTGCTTCAGCGCAGTGAAGGCGGCGGCCTTGGTATTGGTGGCGGAGGACAGGGCGGCGGTTTCATGACGGCACGTGGTACCGCCAATATGCTGACCCGGCTGACAGCCATCCTCGCGGCATGCTTTTTCGCAACATCGATCGTTCTTGCGATTCTTTCTGGCGGTGATCGCAATGCTCCATCTGTTGTTGATGAAGTGATTCAGGAAAATTCAGGTGCGCCTGCAATCCCTGCTGTACCAAGCGTTCCGACAGATCAATAAAAAAACTTAAAATTTTATCTCCCCGTTTGTGTGTTCCTCTGATATAGGATACGTCCATGCCTCGTTTTGTTTTTATTACCGGCGGTGTGGTTTCCTCTCTTGGTAAGGGGCTTGCATCCGCTGCCCTTGGATCCCTGCTTCAGGCACGTGGATACAAGGTTCGTCTCCGTAAACTTGATCCCTATCTCAATGTTGATCCGGGTACTATGTCGCCAACGCAGCATGGTGAGGTCTTTGTGACCGATGACGGTGCGGAAACAGATCTTGATCTTGGCCATTATGAACGGTTTACCGGTGTCCATGCCCGCAAGACCGATAACGTGACCACGGGAAGGATCTATTCCGACGTGTTGGCACGGGAAAGACGGGGGGATTATCTGGGGGCGACCATTCAGGTCATTCCTCATGTCACAAATGCCATCAAGGAATTTGTTCTTGCTGATGTGGAAGACGAGGATTTTGTCCTTTGTGAAATCGGCGGTACCGTAGGTGATATTGAATCCCTTCCGTTCCTTGAAGCGATCCGCCAGTTGGGAAATGAGCTCGGCCGGTCCAAGACATGCTTTCTGCACGTGACCCTTTTGCCGTATATTGCTGTTGCGGCTGAACTGAAAACCAAACCGACGCAGCATTCGGTAAAAGAGCTTCAGTCTGTCGGTATCCAGCCGGATATTCTTTTGTGCAGAACGCAGCAGGAAATCCCCCGTGAACAGCGGGAGAAAATTGCCCTTTTCTGTAATGTCCGGCCTGAAGCGGTCATCAATGGTTGTGATGCTGAAAGCATCTATCATGTGCCGCTGATGTATCATAAGGAAGGCCTTGATATGGAGATCTGCCGGCATTTTGATTTGCCGCTCAATGAACCTGATCTCAGCGTGTGGCGGGATATCGCTGACCGGATACAGAGCCCGGAAGGTGAGGTTAATATTGCTGTTGTCGGCAAATACACAAGCCTTCTTGATAGTTATAAATCACTGGCCGAAGCCCTTGTTCATGGCGGGTTGCACAACCATGTGAAGGTCAATCTGGAATGGGTGGACAGTGAATTGTTCGAAACCGCAGAAAACCCCATGCACCTGATTGAAAATGCTGACGGAATTCTGGTGCCGGGAGGCTTTGGCGAACGTGGCTCAGAAGGAAAAATCAAGGCCATAACCTATGCCCGTGAAAAGAAACTCCCTTTCCTGGGGATCTGTTTCGGCATGCAGATGGCGGTTATTGAAGCGGCGCGCAACCTTGCGGGATTGCCGGAGGCAAGTTCAACGGAATTCGGCCCGACGGATGAACCGCTGGTGGGGCTCATGACCGAATGGACACGCGGCAATGAGCGCGAAACCCGGGGCCAGGATGATGACCTCGGCGGCACGATGCGCCTTGGTTCATATGACTGTGTTCTGGGTGACGACACGCTGGCCCTGTCTCTTTATGAGGAGAGATCCATTCAGGAACGTCACCGCCATCGGTATGAAGTGAACATCAATTACCGTGATCAGCTGGAAGCTTCCGGGCTCAGGTTCAGCGGCCTTTCTCCTGATGGGGTTCTGCCTGAAATCGTTGAGCGGCAAGATCACCCGTTTTTTATTGGAGTTCAGTTTCATCCCGAGTTAAAGTCAAAGCCGTTTGATCCGCACCCGATTTTCAAAGGGTTTATCAACGCTGCGAGAGATCGGTCGCGTCTCGTCTGAAACATTAATACATAAAGAAAATCCTGATCATGGTTCAGCAAAAGACCCTCAAAATCGGCCCTGTTGTCTGTGGAAATGAAGCCCGCATGATGCTGATTGCGGGGCCTTGTTCGATCGAAAGTCGTGATCATGCGATAGATGTGGCCTCAACCCTTGTTGAGATCTGCAATGATCTGAAGATCGGGTTTATCTATAAATCTTCCTTTGACAAGGCTAACCGGACATCGATCCGTTCACGTCGTGGAGTTGGCCTTGATGACGGCCTCAAAGTGCTTGAGGCGGTGCGGAATGAGCTTTCTGTTCCCGTGCTCACCGATGTTCACCTGCCGGAACAATGCGGTGAGGTAGGCTCTGTGGTGGATGTGCTTCAGATACCGGCTTTTTTATGCCGGCAAACAGATCTTCTGGTTGCGGCGGCGGAAACCGGACGTGCGGTCAATATCAAGAAAGGCCAGTTCCTTGCGCCCTGGGATATGGATCACGTGGCGGCAAAGGTGGAAGAGGCGGGGAACAGCAATATCATGCTGACGGAGCGCGGAACCAGTTTCGGTTATAATACGCTCGTCTCGGATATGCGGAGCCTTCCCCGGCTGGCGGAAACCGGCTGGCCGGTTATCTTTGATGCCACGCATTCGGTGCAACAGCCGGGTGGTCTGGGCGGTGCATCGGGAGGCCAGCGTGAATATGTTCCTGTACTGGCGCGGGCCGCTGTCGCGGTTGGTGTGGCCGGGCTGTTCATCGAAACGCATGAAAACCCGGACACAGCCCCTTCTGATGGCCCCAACATGGTGCCGCTTGGCCAGATGAGAGATCTTCTGTCATCGCTTGCTGCGCTGGATCAGGTGGTGAAACATACCGGCTGATAGCCATTGAGAAATTTGAGGAAAGATCATGACAATAATCAGAGATGTGAAAGCAAGGCAGATTTTTGACTCCCGCGGTAACCCGACGGTTGAGGTCGATGTTGTTCTGAACGACGGCTCTGTCGGCCGTGCGGCGGTGCCTTCGGGCGCGTCCACCGGAGCGTACGAGGCAGTAGAGCGTCGTGATGGCGGCGAGGCGTATAACGGTAAGGGTGTTACGGCTGCGGTTGATGCCGTCAACACGGAGATTTATTCCATTCTTTCCGGGCGGGATGCCACCGACCAGAAAGGTCTTGATCATGACATGATCGATCTTGACGGCACCGGCAATAAAGCCCGTCTCGGTGCGAACGCAATCCTTGGGGTGAGTCTTGCCGTGGCGCGTGCCGCCGCGCTTTCCCTTGGTCAGCCTCTGTGGCGGTATATTGGCGGCGTTCATGCCCATCTGTTGCCTACACCGATGATGAATATTCTCAATGGTGGTGCCCATGCGGATAACGCGCTGGATATTCAGGAAGTCATGATCATGCCTGTCGGTGCGCCGAGCTTTACCGAAGCCCTGCGCACCGGGGCGGAGGTTTTCCACGCGCTGAAAGGGCTTCTTCATGATGCCGGCCTGTCTACTGCTGTCGGGGATGAAGGGGGATTTGCCCCGGCCATCGGCAGTACTTCTGAAGCGCTGGACTATGTGATGAAAGCGATTGAGGTTGCCGGACGCAAACCGGGGGATGATGTGATCCTTGCCCTTGATGCCGCTTCAACCGAATTTTGCCGTGATGGTAAATACCACCTTGAAGGTGAGGGGAAGTCATTGGATACCAATGCCATGATTTCCTACTGGCAGGACCTTGTTGGCCGGTATCCCATCAGGTCGATTGAAGATCCGCTTGATGAAGACGACTGGCAGGGTTTTTCAAGCCTGACATCTGAAATGGGGGGTGCCGTACAACTGGTCGGAGATGACCTGTTCGTCACCAATCCGCAACGACTTGCCCGCGGCATTAAGGAGAAAGCCGGCAATGCCATCCTGATCAAGGTCAATCAGATCGGGACACTGACCGAAACCCTTGACGCGATTGCCATGGCGCAGAAAGCCGGTTTCGGGGTGGTGATTTCCCATCGTTCGGGGGAAACCGAAGACAATTTCATCGCTGATCTCGCGGTGGCGACCAATGCCGGGCAGATCAAGACAGGTTCCATGTCTCGTTCGGACAGAATGGCAAAATACAACCAATTGCTCCGCATAGAAGAAACTCTCGGCCGGAACGCCGTCTATCAGGGGGAGTTCCGGTAGACAGGTTTTTCCTGATCATCGTGATCAAAGCACTTGACCACTTTAATGCCCTGTGATTCACTTAATCATCCGAATCGCGATGAATTAACGATTCGCATGTTTATGGAGGTTATCATGGGGCGTGCCGCTTCCACCCGATTGAGAGTTTTCTGCTTCTGGGTTGCCACCTTTTTCATTGCCGGATATTTCACGGTGCACGGGCTCGGGCTTGGTAATGAACGCGGAATTCTCACCATCGACCGTCTGAATGATGACATTATTGATGCCAGAGCAGAACTGGCCGCACTTGTCCTTGAACGCCAGGGGCTTGAGCATAAGGTCAAACTTGTTTCACAGGATCAGATCGACGCCGACATTCTGGGAGAGTTGGCCCGTAAAGAAGGCGGCCTATACGCCCCGGATGAAATCATCATAGAATTTAACTGATTTCGGTTAATAGTTATTAACTATCTGTTTTTAAACGTTATTAAAATATTGTAAATTTTTGAATTTCAGGCATCCTGATGGTGGTGAATTCCAGAAGGAGGCCTAATCATGGTGCGATCACCGTCTTCAGCAAAGGCGACAGCCAAGAAAGCGATCAAGCGGAGGCCCGGGCGTCCGGCCAAGGCATCGCTCTTGCCTGAACCTGATCAGGCGACACTGCTTGAACTTTATGAACAAATGCTCCTGATCCGCCGGTTTGAGGAAAAAGCCGGCCAGCTTTACGGCATGGGGCAGATTGGCGGTTTCTGTCACCTCTATATTGGTCAGGAAGCGGTTGTTGTAGGCATGCAGTCGGTGGCGGAACCAAAAGATACGGTCGTCACTTCATATCGCGATCACGGACATATGCTGGCCTGCGGGATGGACGCCAACGGCGTGATGGCGGAATTAACCGGCAGGGAAGGCGGTTATTCCCGCGGCAAGGGTGGTTCGATGCACATGTTCAGCCGTGAGAAAAACTTTTTTGGCGGCCATGGGATCGTCGGAGCTCAGGTGCCTATCGGCATTGGCCTTGCCTTTGCCCATCGCTATCGCAACAGTGATGCGGTGTCGATGACCTATCTTGGTGACGGGGCGATCAACCAGGGCCAGGTGTATGAAAGTTTCAATATGGCGGCGCTCTGGCAGCTGCCTGTTATTTTCGTGATTGAAAACAACCAGTACGGCATGGGTACCTCGGTGGCACGTGCCGCGGCTGGTCGGACATTGTCGGATCGCGGCAAGGCGTATGGAATACCGGGCATGCAGGTTGACGGTATGGATGTGCTGGCGGTTCGGACCGCCGGGGCTGAGGCGATAGCCCATTGCCGTGAGGGAAAGGGCCCTTACATTCTGGAAATGCAGACCTACCGTTACCGTGGCCATTCCATGAGTGACCCGGCCAAATATCGCACCAGAGAAGAGGTCGACGCGATGCGAAAGCAGCGTGATCCCCTTGATCAACTTAAGGAAAGGCTTATCAAAGATGGCGTCAGCGACGAAAAACTCCGTGAACTTGACGCGAAGGTCAAGGCCGTGGTTACGGAATCCGCTGATTTTGCGATGAACAGCCCTGAACCTGATCCGGCTGAACTCTGGACAGATATTCTGATTGAAGGAGCGGCGGAATGAGCAGTCAAGTCACTATGCCGGCGCTGTCGCCGACCATGACCGAAGGCAAACTCGCGAAATGGCTTGTCCGTGAAGGGGATGACGTCCGTTCAGGTGACGTGATCGCTGAAATCGAAACCGATAAGGCGGTGATGGAGGTGGAAGCCCTTGATGACGGGAAACTGACATCGATAGCGGTGCCGGAAGGCACGGAAGGTGTGGCGGTCGGCACAGTCATTGCCATTATTTCCGCTGATGGTGAGGCAGATGACCAGATTGCGTCCGAGCAGCCGCAAAAGTCTTCAGGCACGGGCACCCCGGCAAAGGCTGAACCATCCGCGCCGGAAAGGCTCAAGCCTGTAGCAAACCCGCCGCAGATAATCCGGCCGGAAGAGCCGCAAATTCATGGCAATGTCAGGCCGATGACAGTACGTGAGAGCCTCCGTGATGCCATGGCGGAGGAAATGCGCCGTGATGATCGTGTTTTCGTCATGGGGGAAGAAGTCGGGGAATATCAGGGTGCTTATAAAGTAACCCAGGGTCTTCTGGACGAATTCGGCTCGCGACGTGTGGTGGATACACCGATTACCGAAATGGGATTTGCCGGACTTGGTGTTGGTGCCGCGTTTGGTGATTTGCGTCCGGTCATTGAATTCATGACCTTCAATTTTGCCATGCAGGCGATTGACCAGATCATCAATTCCGCCGCCAAGACACTTTATATGTCAGGTGGCCAGATGGGATGCCCGATTGTCTTCAGGGGGCCGAACGGGGCAGCGTCGAGAGTGGCGGCGCAGCATTCGCAATGTTATGCCAGCTGGTATGCGCATTGCCCGGGGCTCAAAGTGGTATCACCCTGGTCTGCCGCTGACGCCAAGGGATTGCTCAAATCAGCCATTCGTGACCCCAACCCCGTGATCTTCCTTGAGAACGAGGTTCTGTATGGACAGAGTTTTGATGTGCCGGATGACGAAGACTGGCTCATCCCCATCGGGAAGGCAAATATTGTCCGCCCCGGGGCTGATGTCACGATAACGGCGTTCTCAATCATGGTGGGCAAAGCCCTTGAAGCGGCGGAAATTCTTGCCGGAGAAGGCATTGATGCCGAAGTGATTGATCTGCGATCGCTACGTCCTCTTGACCATGAAACGATCATGCAATCGGTCCGCAAGACCAATCGTATGGTGTCCTGTGAAGAGGGGTTTCCGTTTGCGGGCATCGGGGCTGAGCTGATCGCACAGGTGAACGAGCAGGCTTTCGATGACCTTGATGCGCCGGTGGCGCGGGTAACGGGCAAAGATGTGCCGATGCCTTACGCCGCCAATCTTGAAGCGATGGCGCTTCCTCAGGTGCAGGATATCGTAGAGGCCGCACGGAAAGTCTGCTACCGCGTGAAGGAGTCCTGATCATGGCTATTATAACCATGCCGGCGCTGTCGCCGACCATGACCGAAGGCAAGCTTTCGAAATGGCTTGCCCGTGAAGGTGATAACGTGCGTTCAGGTGACGTGATCGCCGAGATTGAAACCGATAAGGCGGTGATGGAGGTGGAAGCCCTTGATGATGGTGTTCTGGCCCGCATCGGGGTTGCTGAAGGCACGGAAGGTGTGAAGGTTGGCGCGGCCATTGCTGAAATTCTGGCCGAGGGCGAGGAAAGCCAGTGGGGTAATGAGGGGGGGAGCAATCCTCCGCCGGCACCATCGGAGAATGCGCCTGAAGGTAAGAATACCCCGCCTGCAGTCGTGCCAGCAGTCGCACCATCTGCTGATGGTGTCAAGACAGACGGGAAGGATCAGGTATCTGCGGGGCAGGGACGCATCAAGGCAAGTCCGCTTGCGCGTCGGCTTGCATCGGAACGCGGCATAGATCTTTCAGGTATCCGCGGCAGTGGCCCCAACGGAAGGATTATCCGTGCCGATATCGACGCGGTCAGCACAGCTGGCTCCGGGCAACCCGCGACGAAAGCACCGGCCATTCCATCACCTGTGCCATCCGGGGAAGGGGAGTCAACGCTGGTTGAAAACAGCCAGATGCGCCGGATCATCGCCGAACGGCTCCAGCAGTCGAAGGTTGAGGCGCCTCATTTCTATCTGAATATGGATATCGAAATCGATGCCATGCTTGCGGCCCGCAAGGCGCTGAATGCCAACGCACCTGAAGGCGTGAAAGTTTCGGTCAATGATATGATAATCAAGGCCGCCGCTGTTGCCCTGAAGATGGTTCCCGGGGCCAATGCGAGCTGGGAGGGAACACATACACGGCTTTACAGCCATGCGGATATTGCGGTTGCCGTTGCCGTTGAGGGCGGGCTGGTGACGCCGATTGTTTCAAGGGCGGAAGAAAAGGGCCTTTATGCTATCTCAAGAGAGATGGTTGATCTGGCGGCACGGGCCCGGGAAGGCAGGCTTCTGCCCGAAGAATTCAACGGCGGGACATTCACCATATCAAATCTGGGCATGTACGGGATCACATCGTTTTCAGCCGTGATAAACCCGCCCCAGGGCGCTATTCTTGCCATCGGCGCCGGGGAGGAACGCCCTGTTGCGCGTAATGGCGAGATAAAAATAGCCACCATGATGACCGCCACAATGTCCTGTGACCATCGGGTTGTGGACGGCGCCATCGGGGCAGAATGGCTGGCAGCATTCAAGCAGGTTGTCGAAAATCCGGTTTTGGCTCTTGGATAAAGGAAAAGACTATGACCAATCCACGCTATGATGTTGTTGTCATCGGCGGCGGCCCCGGCGGCTATGTTGCCGCGATAAGGGCAAGTCAGCTCGGTCTCAGCACGGCGGTGATCGAGCGAGAAAATATGGGCGGGATCTGCCTTAACTGGGGATGTATTCCCACCAAAGCGCTTCTTCGTACGGCTGAGGTAAAGCATCTCATCGAAAACGCCAAAGATTTCGGCCTCACGGTTGGTTCGGTCACGGCTGATATCGGTGACGTGGTCAAGAGATCACGTAAAGTTGCCTCCAAACTTTCAGCCGGGGTGAAGCACCTGATGAAGAAGAATTCCATCACGGTGTATGCAGCCTCAGCACGTCTGGGTGACGCGGGCAGCGAAGGCAGGCAGATCGTGCTGGATACAGGTGAGGTGATCACCGGCGGTGCAGTCATTCTGGCGACGGGAGCAAGGGCGCGGGAGCTGCCCGGCATAGACGTCGATGGCAAATCTGTTGTCACCTATCGTGATGCCATGACCCCTGAAACGATGCCGAAATCACTCATTGTTGTCGGGTCTGGTGCCATCGGTATTGAATTTGCCTCTTTTTACCGCGATATGGGGGCGGAAGTGACGGTGCTTGAAGCCGTGGATCGCATTCTGCCGGCGGAAGACAGCGAGATTTCCGCCATGGCCGGAAAAATTCTCAGCCGCAGGGGGATAAATCTGAAGGTTGGCGTCACAGTCAATTCAGTGAACGCCGTATCAGGCGGGGTTGAAGTGGTGATCGGGAGTGAGGGCCAAACCGATACCCTTAAAGCGGAACGGCTTATCCTTGCTGTCGGGATTGTCGCCAATACCGAAGGCCTGGGACTTGAGGGCACGGCGATTGAGCTGGATCGCGGGCATGTTGTCACCGACGAAGTGATGCGGACAGGTGAGGCAGGGGTTTATGCCATCGGCGATATGACCGGTGCCCCCTGGCTTGCACATAAAGCGAGCCATGAAGGGATAATCGCCGCCGAACATATCGCAGGACAGCCTGCGGGCCATGGGATCAGCCGTGAAGACATTCCCGGATGCACCTATTGCCGCCCCCAGGTGGCAAGCGTCGGGTTGACGGAACAGGCGGCCATTGATGCAGGTTATGACGTCAAGGTGGGCCGCTTTCCGTTCAAGGCCAATGGCAAGGCGATAGCCCTTGGTGATGATGACGGGATGATCAAGACGGTGTTCGATGCTCAGACCGGAGCACTGCTCGGGGCGCATATGATCGGGCCTGAAGTCACGGAGCTTATTCAGGGATATGCCATTGCCCGGAAACTTGAAACAACGGAAGAGGAATTGATGCAGACGGTTTTCGCTCATCCGACATTATCTGAGGCAATGCATGAATCTGTGCTTGACGCCTATGGCAAGGCCCTCCATTTCTAGGGTGTAACCAGAGGAAAACCAGCATATGACATCGCAACCGGATGATATGGTCGAATTTCGTGGTCAGGGGCTGAAGGGCGCGGCGCGTCATCCTGAAAAAGCACGAAACGAAGACAGGCCACAGCCACGCCGCCCGGAATGGCTGCGCGTAAAGGCTCCGGTGACCAAAGGGTATCTTGAAACGCGAAACATCATCCGTGACAATCATCTTGTCACGGTTTGCGAAGAAGCCGCCTGCCCGAATATCGGGGAATGCTGGCAGAAAAAACACGCAACCATGATGATCCTCGGTTCTGTCTGCACCAGGGCTTGCGCTTTCTGCAACGTCGCGACGGGGCGGCCGGACCGGCTGGATGAGGATGAACCGAACAGGGTGGCGGATGCGGTTGCCACGCTGTCTCTTGCACATGTGGTGATCACCTCGGTGGACCGTGATGATCTTCCCGACGGTGGCGCCGGGCATTTCGCCCGGACAATCAGGGCTATCCGCGAGAACTCACCGGATACCACGGTTGAAGTGCTGACACCGGATTTTCTGAAAAAGGACGGTGCCCTTGAACAGGTTGTTGAGGCACGGCCCGATGTCTTTAACCATAACCTCGAAACTGTCCCACGTCTTTATCCCGCGGTAAGACCCGGGGCGCGATATTTTGCCTCCTTGCGGCTTCTTAATGATGTCAAGACACTGGACCCGACGATTTTCACCAAATCAGGTATCATGGTCGGGCTCGGGGAAGAAAGGGAAGAGGTTGTGCAGGTGATGGATGATATGAGATCAGCTGACATTGATTTCATGACTGTCGGTCAATATCTCCAGCCGACACCGAAACATCATCCTCTGCACCGGTTCTGGACACCGGATGAATTCGACGGGCTGAGCAAGCTTGGCAAAAGCAAGGGATTTTTGTTGATTTCCGCAACGCCATTGACGCGATCTTCGTATCATGCCGATGAAGATTTCGCCGCCCTCAAATCTGCCCGTATGGAAAAGCTGCATCAGACGATTTCATCCGCAAAATGACCGTTCATCAGGAAACACGCATTATCCCTCATCGCCCGGCTGACCTCTACGCATTGGTGACCGATGTCAAATCCTATCCGGAATTTCTGCCCTGGTGTATGGCGGCCCGGATCAGGGAGAAATCTGATATCCGGCTTGTTGCTGACCTCATCATCGGCTTCCGGCTTTATCGTGAAAAGTTCACATCTTACGTTGATTGCAATCCGGAAACACTTGAAATAAAAGTTGAATATGCTGAGGGCCCTTTCAAGTATCTTCAGAATTCCTGGTCTTTCCATCCCCATGAAAATGGTTGCCGGATCGAGTTTTATGTCGATTTCGAGTTTCAGTCACGGCTCTTTCAGTCGGTGATTGAGACGTTGTTTTCGGAAGCGGTGCGGAGAATGGTGCGGGCATTTGAAGACCGCGCTGATGAACTTTATCCCCGGCTTGATCTCGAAGCCAGCTGATCAAGCATCATCCCAAGGGCATGGAGTGTTGCGGCTTGTCTGACCTCAGCCCGGTTACCTGAAAACACCCTATGTTCAGCGATCAGGTTTTTGGACCCATCCATTTCAGATGCCAGCCCGAACCATACCAGCCCAACGGGTTTATCCGCCGATCCGCCACCGGGGCCGGCAATGCCGCTGATGGCGAGCGCCATTTTTCCATCATGACTGACCTTGCCAAGGGCGCCTTCGGCCATTTCAAGAACGACGTTTTCGCTGACAGCACCATAAGTTGAGATCACTTCCTTGCTCACCCCGAGCATGGTTGCCTTGGCTTCGTTGGAATAGGTGATGAAACCGCGGTCCACCACGGCAGACGATCCGGCGATATCGGTCAGGGCGGCGATGACCATTCCGCCGGTACAGGATTCAGCGGTGGCGATCATGATGCCCAGGGATTCAGCCGCATTCAGTACCTTACGTGCGCTGTCCGTGATCATGTCATCATCCCCCACAGGTAAACGGCCAGGATAACAGTAATTCCGGCGGCGACACCCGCCAGGACGTCATCGGCCATCACCCCTAAAGAGCCGGGCAGTTGTTCCGCCATGCGGACAGGCCCGGGTTTCAGGATATCAAAGAGACGAAACAACACGAAAGCTCCGGCAACGGCGAGAAGGTACGGGGCGGAAAAGTCAGGCGGAAGAGGGATGGCCATGATGGCAAGCCACTGGCCGACCACCTCATCAATGATCACTTCCCCCGCATCTTTTTTCCCTGTGAGCCTGTAATGCGCTCCGGCGGCGGAAAGCCCGAGGAGAAATGCAATCGCTGTTGTAAGGGCAAACCAGCCCGGCCCGAATGCGTGAAGGCAAACAAGGCCAAGCGGTAGCGCGGCAAGGGATCCTGCCGTGCCGGGGGCGGGCAGGCGGCCTATCGGGCCGAGGGTTGCAATAAAGGCCAGTATCCGGTCAGTCATCATCAGGTCCGGGGAAATGGGCGGAGATATTTGCCATCACCGCAATGCCTTCACGCCGGCCGGTAAAACCAAGCCCTTCCGAAGTCGTGGCCTTGACAGATATCCGGTCAGCGGAGAGTTCGAGAATTTCAGCAATTCTGCGCCGCATCGCATCACGGTGGGGGAGAATTTTGGGAGCTTCCGCGATAATAGTAATATCCGCAAGCGTTATCACCCCTCCTGCCTGATCAACGCGTGCCTTGGCTTCCTTGAGAAACGCCGCGCTGTCCTTATCTTTCCATTGCGGATCGGAAGGCGGGAAATGCGTGCCGATATCGCCATCACAAAGCAGGCCGAACATCGCATCGGTGAGGGCGTGCAAGGCAACATCACCATCAGAATGGGCATCAAACCCGCGGTCATGTTCAATCGCAATCCCGCCCAGCATTATCGGCCCCGGTGCGTCGCTGAAGCGGTGAACGTCAAAACCGCCGGCGCTGCGCGGTTCACGAAAGTGATTTGCTGCCATCTGGGGGGATACCTCCGGTGTTTCGGGCAAAGGGCGAGGCCAGGTTACGGCGAGCCGTTCGGCCATCTCAAGATCCGCCTTGTTGGTGATTTTATTGAGTATCGGGTCACCTTCAATCGCCACCACCTTTATTCCGGCATCTTCGGCAAGACTGCTGTCATCGGTCAGGGGGGAAGCTGAATTCCGGTGAAGTTCAAGAATGGTCCGGAAGGCAAAGGCCTGCGGTGTCTGAACCCGGGCAATGTTTTCACGATCCACCCGGCCCGCCACCATATTATCTTCCATACGTTTCAGGCTGTCGGCAGGGGGCAGGACGGGAACCGCGGCCTGGGCGCCATTTTCCAGCGCGTTCAGAAGGTTTGTGATTACCGATGAGGGAACAAAAGGCCGCGCCGCATCGTGGATCAGAACATATTCAGGTTCGGGATCAAGCTTTGCCAGAACTTCGAGGCCATGGCGAACGGAAAAGCTGCGTTCTGTCCCGCCTTCGGTGATGATCCATCCGCTGTCTCTGCTGTGCTTCCGGGCGTCGTCGATCGCACCGGCCGCCGCGACAATGACACCGCTTGTGATCAGCGGATGGGACATGAAGGCTTCGAGCGCATGACGCATGACCACCGCACCGCCAATCCTGCGCCAGGGTTTGGCTATCTCACCGCCAAGACGAGTGCTGCTACCGGCGCAGAGCAGAACAACATGTACGCGAGGTGTTTTCATAGGGTCTTTATAGCGTGTCCTGCGGGTTTTTCCATCATCAGATCAAAAATCCCATGTTTATCTTGCCCTGTTGAGCTACTGCCTCTATTTTAGGCAGATAAATTTTGCCTAAAAATTAGGCATAAAACAGGGTTTCTTATGCGGCACCAACTTTCCATCGGCAATATAACCTTGCCCGCGCCGGTTATACTGGCCCCCATGTCCGGGGTCACCGACTGGCCGTTCCGCCGGCTTGTGCGGATGCTGGGGGGAGGGCTGGTTGTATCGGAAATGGTGGCTAGTCAGGCCATGATCAGCGGTGTTTTATCTGAAATGCGAAAGCTTTCATCTGATGCGGCGGCTGAATATCCGTTTTCGCTTCAGTTGGCGGGATGGGATCCTTCGGTCATGGCTGAAGCAGCCAGGGTCGGCGCGGATATGGGGGCGGCGATCATCGATATCAACATGGGTTGTCCGGCACGAAAGGTCACGGGCAAGCTTTCAGGTTCAGCCCTTATGCGTGATGAAGATCTTGTCGGGCAGATCCTTAAATCTGTGCGCAAGGCCGTGGATATTCCCGTTACCGTCAAGATGAGGCTGGGCTGGGATGACAGCATGCGCAATGCCGCCAAACTTTCGCGAATGGCCGAAGATGAGGGCTTTGCCATGGTGGCCGTCCATGGCCGAACACGCTGCCAGTTCTACAAGGGGGATGCGGACTGGGCGGCGGTTGCGGAAGTCCGGGATGCCATCTCGATACCGCTGTTTGTGAATGGTGATATCAGCACGCTTGATGATGTGGATGAAGCGTTGAGCCTTTCCGGGGCTGATGGGGTCATGATCGGTCGTGCCGCGATGGGCAAGCCTTGGTTTATTCATCAGGCGGGCTGTCATCTTAACGGTGAGGATGTGCCGGATGATCCGTCTCTTGCTGCGCGTCACGATATCATGCGTCAGCATCTTGACCTGATGCTCTCCCATTACGGGAATGACGGGCTGCGGCTGGCCCGTAAGCATATTGCCGCCTATACAAAGGGGCTGGCCGGATCTGCCCTGATGCGTCAGATCGCCAACAACACCGGTGATGCCGCCCGGGTTTTTGAGGCCATAGATCAGTATTTTGAAAAGCTGAGAGAGGCTGAACTCCCGGGTCAATCCTCCGGCACCAGTCAGGTCAGGGGCGGGGCGGAGGCTGCGTGATGCTGGGTGACGTAAAAGTGAAACAAGATTTCATGGCTTCTGTTCTTGCCAGCCTTGCTTATCCCGTCATTGTGGTTGATGACGGCCACGGATTTGTTTTTGTCAACGGCGCGGCAGAAGAGTTTTTCCGTTCCAGTATCGGCGTGCTGACGGGGCAGAATCTGGCAACGTATTTCGGCGATCAGCACCCGATCTACACCATGCTGGCACGCGCAAGATCGCACCGGTCCAGCGTAAGCGAACAGGGAATTGAAATCATATCCGACCGACTGGGGCGGCGGCGTGTTGATCTGCAGGTCACACCGCTTGTCGATCATGCGGGCTATCTGGTTCTCGCCATTCAGGAGCGTGCGCTGGCTGAACGGATGAGGGGGCAGGAGCAATTCCGTGGGGCGGCGCGATCCATGACCTCAATATCCGCTCTGCTCGCGCATGAGATCAAGAACCCCCTTGCCGGAATACGTGGTGCGGCTGAGCTTATCCAGAATCATCCCGATGGCGACAACCGTGCCCTTACCGAGCTGATCATGGCTGAAACCGACCGCATTGCGGCACTTCTCACGCGGATGGAAAATCTCGCCGGCGGTAAGCCTATTGATCGCTTGCCGGTGAATGTTCATGAAATTGTCGATCATTCCATCAGGCTTGCAGAGAACAGTTTCGGCAGGGGGCGTGAAATAAAGGCAAGTTTTGATCCGTCATTGCCCGATGCGCTTGGTGATCGTGATCTGATGATGCAGGCATTAATAAACTTAATTAAGAATGCATGTGAAGCCACTGAAGAAAATGGAAAAATATTTGTCAAAACATATTTTGATATCAGCGCAGGTTATGCCGTGAACGCAACCAGAAAAAAATCATCTTCGCCGCTGATCATCGAAGTTGAGGATAACGGCGCTGGCATACCCAAAGAGATAGAGCCGCATATTTTTGATCCGTTTTTTACCAGCAAATCCAATGGCAGCGGGCTGGGGCTTGCCCTTGTGGCAAGTACGATCGCTGATCATGGCGGGACTATCGACGTGACCTCACGGCCGGGTCAAACCTCTTTCCGGATCGGCCTTCCCATGGCGGATGGGATCTGACCATGGAGGATGCGGTGATGGGTAAAATTGGCACTGTTCTGCTTGCGGATGATGATCACGCCATCCGTCTTGTGGCGACAACAGCGCTGGAGAAGGCAGGATTTTCGGTTCGTGCTGTCGCGACCCTTTCAGAGATGGTCACGGCCCTTAAGAAAGAGACGTTTCCGGTTCTTGTATCAGATGTTGTTTTCCCTGACGGGGATGCGCTGGATATTCTGCCTGAAATCAAGGCCGGCCAGCCGTCCTTGCGGATCATCACCATGAGCGCAAGATCCACCCTGCTGACGGCTCTGAAAACCCAGGAAGGTGAGGTTTTTGCGTATCTGCCAAAACCGTTTCCGCTTGATGATCTGGTGTCGGCCGTCACGGATGCGTATCAATCCGCGCCAATACCAGTCATGACGGAAACAAATCCTGAGGCGGATCAGGCACCTGATAAACAAATCCAGCAGGATCAGGGCCCGTTGATCGGACGTTCGCCGGCAATGCAGGGGATTTTCCGCTCCATGGCGCGGCTGATCAATACCGATCTCTCTGTCATGATCACGGGAGAAAGCGGCACAGGCAAAGAGGTTGTTGCACGTGCCCTTCATGATCTCGGGCACCGGAAATCAGGCCCGTTTGTCGCCATCAATATGGCGGCCATTCCCCGTGATCTCATTGAATCTGAGCTGTTCGGTCATGAGCGCGGGGCGTTTACCGGAGCGGAACGCCGCCACGAGGGCAGGTTTACCCAGGCCCGGGGCGGCACACTTTTTCTTGATGAAATCGGAGATATGCCGCCCGAAGCCCAGACCAGACTGCTTCGTGTTCTTCAGGACGGAACCTATACGCGTGTCGGGGGGCGTGAATTGCTTAAGGCTGATGTACGTATCATTGCCGCAACGCATAAAAATCTGCCCGAACAGATCAGTTCAGGACAGTTTCGCGAAGATCTGTACTATCGGCTCAATGTGGTGCCTCTCAATCTGCCGCCGTTACGTGAGCGCCATGAGGATATCGAGGATCTGGCAAATCATTTTCTGATGAGAGGGATGAATACCGGTCTTGCAAAAAAAGAATTCAGCAGGGATGCGCTTGATCTTCTGAATAAAATGACCTGGCCCGGAAATGTCCGTGAACTTGAAAACCTTGTTCTTCGTCTTCTTGTGCTGGTGGATGACGTGGTTATCCGGCCATCTGACATCACCGCCGTGATGGTCCATCCGCGCACCAAAGAGGAGGCGGTGACAGAGGGGCTTTCCCCATCTGATCCTGTCATGTTGTCTCTCGCTGGTGCCGCACAGTTTCACATTGACCGGTATTTTCGTGCTCATGACGATGATCTGCCGCCGGCGGGGCTTTATACAAGGGTCATGGCCGAGGTTGAAAAACCACTCATCGAAGAAACGTTAAGGTCAACCGCAGGCAACCAGTTGAAGGCCGCTGATGTCCTTGGTCTAAACCGAAACACCCTCCGGAAAAAAATCCGCGAATTGGGTATCACCTTGACAGGACATCGCCGATCGGGGAGAGGTGGGAGATGATGCTACGTCTGCGCCATCTGTTTTTCACCGGAGTGAATGAACGAAGTCTCGCCTATTTCTCGATTGGTGTTGCGCTGATACTTGGTGCGGTGACGTTCAGCCTGCTGTCGAGTGATGATTTCCTGAATAATAAAAGTGACCTTGTCGGCCTGCTGATCGGTGTTGATATTCTCGCGGTCACGGTGCTTCTGTTTTTTGTTGGCCGTCAGGTCTTCCAGCTTATCCGGGAGCGGCGGAACCGTCTTGCCGGGTATCAGTTGCACTGGAAACTGGTGACGCTTTTTGGCGTGATTACCGTGTTTCCTGCCGTGATTGTCATAGCCTTTTCCTATTTCGTGCTCGATTTTTCCCTTCGCGGCTGGTTCAACGAGCGGATTTCAACGGCGATCAATGAAAGTGTTACCGTTGCCGATGCCTATCTTGAGGAGCATATCTTATCGGTGCGTGGCCAGATCCTTGCCATGGCTAACGATATCAACCGTGAAGCAAGTTCACTTTCGGGAAACCGCCGTGCCTTTGATGCGTTTCTGACCAATCAGGCCGGGGTGCGAAACCTTTCCGAAGCTTTGGTGATGGATTCAACCGGACGCGTCATTGCCCATTCCAGATTTGCCTACGCGGTAACGTTTTCCAGTCTTGGTGAAGATTTCTATTCCAGCGCAAGGGACGGTGACGTTGCCATCACGCGAACCGATATCACGAACCGTATTCGGGCGGGGGTAAGGCTCAACCAGTTTGTTGATGCGTATCTGCTCGTGGGACGGTTTATCGATCCGAATGTATCGGGTGCGGTGGACCGGACACAGATCGCTGTCACCGAATATCAATCTCTCGATATCCGGCAGCTTGATCTCAAGGTAAGTTTTGCCATTCTTTTCGGCATGGTGGCATTGTTACTTGTTCTCGGGTCTGTCTGGGTCGGGATCAACTTTGCCAATGCTATTATTCTGCCGCTGGGCGCTGTTATTCAGGTTGCCGAGCAGGTGAGGGCAGGTAATCTGGCGTCCCGGGTGCCTTTCGTTAAGACCAATGATGAAATTGCACAGCTCGGTGTGTCCTTCAACAGGATGCTTGAAGAAGTTGCCCGCAACAGGGAAGAGCTGGTTGAGGCCAACCGCCAGATCGACAAGCGACGGGAGTTTACCGAAGCTGTTCTGGCCGGCGTATCATCCGGGGTCATCGGCATTGATGAGAATAAATTCATTACCCTTCCCAATCTTTCCGCGCTTGAAATGCTCGGGTTGACGCGGGCAGAGACCATCGGCCGGAAACTCGTGGATATTGTCCCCGAACTTGAACACCTTCTTGAGAATGCCGACAAGCCGGGTCGCCGAAACAAGGAGCAGAATGTTGAGGTTGACCGGAACGGTGTCAAACGCAACCTGCTTGTTCGGGTAACGACAGAAACCGTGGCGAGAAGAATTGTCGGATATGTGGTGACTTTCGAAGATGTGTCTGATCTTCTTGACGCCCAGCGCAAGGCCGCCTGGTCAGATGTGGCCCGCCGCATTGCCCATGAGATCAAGAACCCCCTGACCCCGATTCAGCTTGCCGCCGAACGTCTCGGCGCCAAATATACCCCTGAAGATGAAAAGGGCAGGCAGGCATTTTCCACCTATATCGATACCATTATCAGGCAGGTCGATGATATAGGGCGTCTCGTCAATGAATTTTCCTCATTCGCCCGGATGCCTGCGCCACAAATGGCGCCGCATGATCTTATAAAAATGGTCCGTGGTCAGATCAAACTTTTTGAAGCCGCCGAAAAGGATATTAAATTTACACTGGACAGTAACGGGAAATCCCGGCTTTCCCTTACCTGTGATGATGGCATGATCAGGCAGGTCATCACCAATCTTCTCCAGAATGCGGTCGACGCGCTGCGTGAAGCCCTGATTAAAAAAGGTCAGATACATGTTGAAATATCCAGGGATACCGACAATATGACCCTCATTGTCCGGGATAATGGTCCCGGCCTGCCGCTTGACGATGACAGGGATCTGACGGCACCTTACGTCACGAACCGTGAGAAGGGGACCGGCCTTGGACTTGCGATTGTCAGGAAAATTGTCGAAGATCATTATGGTAGCCTCAAACTTGCCAATGGAAGCAAAGGTAAATTCCCCGGGGCTGAAATTACCATCACCTTTCCTTCCCGATGACGCTGTGATGAAACCCTGCTCATGAAACATGAAATACTTATTGTAGATGATGAGGAAGATATCTGCCGCCTGACCAGTATGTTGCTGGAGGATGAAGGCTATCATTGCAGGACAGCTTCCAACGCGGCAGATGCGAGAAAAATCGTACAGGAATTTCCGCCTCAGCTGGTCATTCTTGATATCTGGATGGATAAATCAGATATGGACGGGCTCGAGCTTCAGAAATGGCTGCGAAATCTCTATCCTGATGTGCCGGTCATCATGATGTCCGGACACGGGAATATTGAAACAGCCGTTCAGGCCATGAAGGATGGTGCGTTCGATTTTGTCGAAAAACCCTTCAAGTCTGACCGCCTCATTCTGCTTGTTGAACGGGCGCTGGCCAAAGCTGCCCTTGAGGCTGAAAATCGTGAACTGAAGAAAAAAGTCTCTCTTGATGTTAATCTTATCGGCTCATCTGGTGCCATTTCATCGCTCAACCAGACCATTGAGAAAGTGGCGCAGTCCAATAGTCGTGTCATGATTGCCGGCCCGTCGGGTAGCGGTAAGGAGCTTGTGGCACGTAAAATTCATCATCTTTCTGAACGGAAGAAAGGCAGGTTTGTTCTGGCCAACTGTGCCATGCTCTCCCCGGAAAGAGTGACGGCAGAATTATTCGGCACCGAAGGCACGGATGGCCGCCAGCGCATTGTCGGCCTTTTCGAGCAGGCAAACGGGGGAACGCTTTATTTTGACGAAATCGGCGATCTTCCGCTCGAAACGCAGGGCAAACTGGTGCGTGCTGTGCAGGATCAGCGCTTCCGTCGGGTGGGCGGAAGCCATGAAGTCAGTGTTGATGTCCGGGTTATCAGTGCATCAAAGCTCAACCTGCAGGACGAAATCAAAAACGGAAATTTACGTGAGGATCTGTTTTACCGGCTGGGTGTTGTGCCCATCAATGTTCCGGCGCTTTCGGAGCATAAAGAGGATATTCCTGATCTGGCCCGGTATTTTCTGAAGAAAGCCTGTGAGAGCCATGGCAGGAAACTTTTCTTTTCCAATGAAGCGCTGATGATGATGCAGGTCTATAAATGGCCCGGAAATGTTACCCAGCTCAGGAACGTCATTGACTGGCTGATTATCATGGTGGATGCAAACCCTGACAATCTGATCATGCCTGATGATCTTCCGCCGGATATCACGGGCAAATCCCGGAAAAATCAGGAAGGCGGGTTTGAGACGGTTGTTGGTCTGCCTCTCAAGGCCGCAAGAGAGCAGTTTGAGACACAGTATTTGATATCGCAACTTTCAAGGTTTGATGGCAATATATCCAAAACAGCGGCATTCATCGGCATGGAAAGATCAGCCCTCCACCGAAAGCTCAAGAGCCTGAACATCAATCCCGAAAACAGCGAGTAGGGAGTTAGACGGATGAATATCATTATTTGTGGCACCGGCCAGGTCGGCACATCTATCGCAGGTCATCTTGCCCTCGAAAACAATGTCACCATTGTGGATACACATGCTGACCGCGTTCAGCGTGCCGCTGAAACCAACAATATGCGTGGTGTCATCGGAGTATCTTCCCACCCGGATATTCTTGAAGAGGCCGGGGCCAAAGACGCGGACATGATTATTGCCGTCACCGACTCGGATGAGGTCAATATGGTGGCGTGTCAGGTCGCGCATTCCATTTTCAACACGCCGATGAAAATTGCCCGGGTCCGGGCAAGATCATATCTCAATCCGACATTCGGTGATCTTTACAGCCCTGAAAATCTGCCTATCGATCATATCATTTCGCCGGAAGTTGAGGTCTCGGACGCGGTGAGCCGGCGTCTCAGGGTGCCGGGGGCGTTCGATGTTGCCAATATGTGCGATAACATGGTCCGTATCGTTGGCGTGCGTTGCACCAGTTCCTGCCCCATACTGGGCTCCCCCATCCGTTATCTTACGGATCTTTTTGAAGATCTTAAAATTACGATCGTTGCCATTCTTCGCGGTGGGGAGGTTATTGTGCCCCGTGACGGATCCATGAAGATGAGCGAAGGGGACCAGGTGTATTTTGTCTGTGAAGAAAGTCATATGGCGAGGGCCATGGCTTCTTTCGGTCATGAAGAACCGGAAAGCCGCAAAGTCCTGATCGCAGGTGCCGGCACCATCGGCAAGATGGTGGCGGCAGATGTCTTGCAGAAAATCGATAACTCACGCTGCACCATCATTGAAGAGAGCAAGGAAATGGCAAATGAAGCCGCCCATCTTCTCCCTGATATCATGGTTATTCACGGTGATGCCCTTGATCCGGAAAGGCTTGCCGAAGGTGATGTGGCGGATGCGGATACATTTGTCGCTCTTACCAATGATGATGAAGTTAATGTCCTTTCATCACTTCTGGCCCGCAGATTTGGCGCAGCGCATACGGTCAGTCTTGTGAATATGGCAAGTTTTGTGCCGCTGATCTCAACACTCGGGGTGGATTCGGTCATCAATCCGCCAGCGATTACCGTATCATCGATACTCCGGCATGTGAGACGTGGCCGCATCAGGGATATTCATACCATTGTTGAAGACAAGGGTGAGTTCATGGAGGTCGAAGCCATGCCGTCATCACCACTTGTCGGGGTGCCGCTACGTTCCGCAAACCTTCCCAAGAGCGCAGCTGTCGGGGCGATTGTCCGCGGCGATGAAATGATCCCGGCCCGTGGCGATACAATGATTGAACCCAACGACAAGGTGATATTGTTTTCTGCACGTCATGCCGTGCCGGAGGTTGAGAAGCTCTTGTCCGTACGTCCGGATTTCTTCTGATTATCAATTAATAACAGAGTGTTGAAACATGTCTCGAATTTCTTACGTTAACGGAAAATATGTGCCTCATACCGATGCTGAAGTTCATATCGATGACCGGGGATATCAGTTCGGGGATGGTGTCTATGAAGTGGTTTCGGTGATTAACGGCGTTCTGGCCGATGAAGACTGGCATCTTGATCGGTTAGCCTTTTCACTGGGGGAGCTGGGCATTCCGATGCCGATGTCACGCCAGGCATTGAAGATCGTCATCCGCAATGTGATCCGCATGAATTCATTGCGGTTCGGGCTGGTTTACTTTCAGGTGACCAGGGGCGTGATGCGAAGAGACCACGCGATCAATTCAACACTTGCCCCTCAGCTGATCATGACAGCAAAGCCTCTCATCTTTCCGGCAAGGGATAGCTCGCGCGCTGTCAAGGTGATTACCGTGCCGGATCAGCGCTGGCAACGCCGTGATATCAAGACAACACAACTTCTGCCCAACTGTATTGCCAAGACCAGGGCTGTTGAGGCTGGCGCGTATGAAGCGCTCATGGTCGATCACGACGGGTTTATCACCGAAGGTTCAAGCTCAAATGCCTGGATCGTCACCGGGGCAGGAGAGATTGTCACGCGCCCGGCGACGTACGATATTCTGAGCGGTATCACCAGAAAGGCTGTGCTTGCTATTGCCGCTGAACGTAATCTGAAAATCGTTGAACGTGCGTTCACCCCGGAGGAAGCAAAAAAAGCGGCGGAAGTCTTTATCACCAGCGCATCATCTCTGATCACCGCTGTTGGTCAGGTTGACGAGACAACTATCGGTGATGGTGAAGCGGGGCCTGTTTCCATGGCGCTTCGGCAGGCCTATTTTGATCACATTGCCAATGCGGCCGAATAATATTATTCTCTTATGAAGAACGGATAATTTACTTTTTCGAAAGATCAAGTAATATCGTTTACAGGGGGAATACATCATGGCTACAGAGAAGAGCCACAATCTTCAGGAAATTTTCCTGAATTCCGTGCGCAAGGATCATATTGCGGTGACGGTTTTTCTGGTTAATGGCGTTAAATTACAGGGAATTATCACCTGGTTTGATAACTTTTGCCTGCTGCTAAAACGTGATCAGCATGTTCAACTGGTTTATAAACATGCGATTTCCACCATTATGCCAGCCGTTCCGGTCAATCTTGATGTGGAAACACGGGAAGAAATCGAAGCCTGAGCGCAGGGTTGCGTAACAGGTCTTAAGCTTTACGTTCCTGTTTTTTGGCATCGGTCCACCAGGCTTCCATGTCTTTGAGGGTGCTTTCAGCAAGCGATGTGCCGTGAGCTTTCGCCAGCTGTTCCATCATCCCGAACCGGTTTATAAATTTACGATTTGTTAAGTTTAATGCGCGGTCAGGATCTATCTCGCATTTCCGCGCCAGATTGATAACGGCAAAGAGAAGATCACCCAGCTCGGCTTCAAGGGCGTTGTTGTTTTCAGCGCTCGTATTCATTTCGGCTTCCACTTCCTCAATCTCTTCCCTGATCTTGCCAAGCACGTCAGCAGGGTCTGTCCAGTCAAATCCTACCCGGGCGGCCCGTTTCTGCAGTTTCACGGCTCTCGTGACGGGCGGAAGTGTTGTTGCGACGCCATCCAGTGTTCCGTGTTCTTTTTTCTCCGTACGTTCTGCGGCCTTCATATCTTCCCAGGCTTTTCGCTGCTCATCGGGTGTTCGGTAGTGATCGTCACCAAAAATATGGGGATGACGCCGGATCATCTTTGCCGTGATGCTGTCTGCAACAGAGGCAAAGTCAAAATGACCGGCTTCTTCACCGATGCGGGACTGAAAGACAACCTGCAGCAATAAATCTCCGAGCTCGTCACGTATCAGGCCCGGATCACCTTTTTCGATGGCTTCCGCCACTTCATAAGCTTCTTCTATTGTATAGGGCGAAATGGTTTCGTGAGTCTGTTCCAAATCCCACGCGCACCCGCTTTTGGGGTCGCGAAGCTTGGCCATAACATCAATCAGGGCGGCGAGGCTTTTTTCCGCCTCAGATCTGTTTTGGGGATATTGAGAAGAATTTGTCATCTGGATTCCGCGATAAGTCATGTTGTATTGCGTGAATTTATGTCTATATATTAAAGACATTTACGGATGGGATAAAGCCATGTCCACTGACACCCCGCAAGATACGGATACCAAATCAGGTTTGTCTGTTTTCGGCTATTTACGTCGCTGGTTTCTGGCCGGCTTTCTTGTCACGGCTCCGGTTCTGCTGACCGGATATCTGACATGGCTGATTATCGGTATCATTGACGGGTATGTATCAAAATTCCTGCCCAGAGACCTGAACCCGCAGACATATGTTGATTTCCCGCTACCGGGTTTCGGGCTCATCATCGGCGCATTGATCATTATCATCATCGGGGCGCTGACCACGGGATTTCTGGGCCGCTCGCTCATTCGTTTCGGGGAACGTCTTGTTAACGGCGTGCCGGTGATACGTTCTGTTTATGGCGCGACCAAGCAGATCATGGAAACGGTCATGGCCAGCCAGTCCGATGCCTTTCGGGAAGTGGTGCTGATCGAATATCCGCGTCGCGGCATCTGGGCGATAGGATTTGTAACCGGCACAACACGTGGTGAGGTGCAGAATCTCTCCTCCGAAAATCTTGTTAATGTATTTGTGCCGACGACTCCAAACCCGACGTCAGGCTTTCTTCTGTTTTTTCCCCGCGAAGATCTCATCACGCTTGATATGGGGGTGGAAGAAGCTGTCAAAATGGTTGTGTCAGGCGGGATTGTCACCCCTGCAGATCCTACTCCCGGCCGCAAGCCAAAACAGTTGTCGCTGGATACCACCAGAACAGGAAAGCCAAAAACCGGCAAAAAGGCCTCTTCCTCCCGAAAGCAGACCAGGGCCCGTGCGACGTCAGCCAAAACCAAGACCAAAGCCAAATCCGTAGCTTCGGGAAAAAAATCTGCCCGCAAGACATCAACGTCAGCGTGAGCTCTTCACCTCAAATCTGATCCGGCCCGGTTATCCGCCGGAAAGATAGGTCACCGCCATATCCCGCTCAAAAAGTGCGAGCAGGTTTTTGAGGCGTTTACCTTCAGGTCCGTCCAGAGCAGGATTGTTTTCCAGAATCCCCATGACCTGATCACGGGCAATTTCCAGAAGATCGGCGTGACAGGCCAGATCTGCAAGCTGGAACTCAGGATCACCGGATTGACGCCGCCCCAATACTTCGCCCGGCCCGCGGAGTTTGAGATCTTCTTCAGCGATGCGGAAGCCGTCATTGCTCTCTCTCATGATGGAAAGTCGCGCCCGTGCTGTTTCGGACAGGGGGCCTTTATATAAAAGGAGGCAATTGGCGCTATCCCTGCCGCGTCCGACACGTCCGCGCAACTGGTGCATCTGGGCAAGGCCAAAGCGTTCGGCATGCTCGATGATCATGATGCCGGCTTCCGGCACGTCAACGCCGACTTCAACCACCGTCGTCGCGACAAGAAGCTGGCTTTGTCCCGTTCTGAACGCTTCCATGGCGGTTTCTCGTGTTTCCGCATCCATGCGGCCATGGACAAGCGTTGCATTTGCCTCAGGGAGGGCGGCGTTGAGCATGATGTGTCTTTCTTCGGCGGCGGCCACGTCAATCGCATCGCTTTCATCAACCAGCGGGCAGATCCAGTAAATCCGCTGACCACCGGCGAGGGCTGATCTGAGCCTGTGAATAACATCATCCACCCGTTCAATCGGCAGGGCGGTGGTGGTGACATCCTTTCGTCCTGGTGGTTTTTCATCAATTCTTGAAGACAGAAGGTCACCATAGGCTGTCATGGCAAGGGTTCTTGGTATGGGGGTTGCCGTCATCACCAAGACATCGACGCCGTTACCTTTTTCCCCCAGCACGAGCCGCTGTCTCACCCCGAAACGGTGCTGTTCGTCAACAACGCCAAGGGCCAGATCATGAAATTCAACGGCATCAGTCAGCAGCGCATGGGTGCCGATCACAATTTGCACCCGGCCATCGGATACACCTTCGAGTACCGAACGTTTTTCGGATATCTTCATCTTTCCCAAAAGCAATCCGGGCGATATGCCCAAAGGTTCAAGCATCCGGGTAAGAGTCTGGTGATGCTGACGGGCAAGTATTTCCGTTGGCACCAGCATCGCCGCCTGTCGTCCTGTCTCAATGGCATTGAGCATGGCCAACAGCGCCACCAGGGTTTTGCCGGACCCGACATCACCCTGAACAAGGCGCAACATTCTGTCTTCCGAAGACTGATCTGCCAGAATTTCCGTAACCACACGTTTTTGCGCTCCTGTAAGGTCAAAGGGAAGGGAGGCGAGGAGTTTTGCGCGCAATCCCCCATCCCCCTTGGTCACGCGCCCTGACATTTTGCTCGAGCTTTGCCGTACCAGCGCAAGGGCGAGCTGGTTGGCAAGAAGTTCATCATAGGCAAGCCTTGATCTGGGCGGGCTTCCCGGAAGCACGTCAGCTTCTTTTTGAGGGGCATGAACTTCACGCATTGCCGTATCCCATGCGGGCCAGTTGAACCGGGTCAGGATATCCGGATCAATCCATTCTTCGAGTTTGGGGATGCGTTCCGTTGCGGCACTCAACGCTTTTCCGAGGGTTTTTGGGGTCAGACCTGCTGTAAGCGGATAGACGGGTTCAAATGCAGGCAGGCTATGTGCCTTTTCCGGTGCCACGACATGATCCGGATGCGCCATCTGGACCTTGTTCTGGAACCATTCGGCCCGGCCGCTGACAATGCGCTTTGCTCCGACGGGCAGCAATTTTTGAACATAATCGCCCCGGGCGTGAAAAAAGACGATATCAATATGTCCCGTTTCATTTTCAGCCATCACCCGCACCGGTCTCCGGCTGCCCTTTGGTGGCTTGTCATGGCTGGTGACGGTAACTTCAACGGTGATGATGCTCCCGTGTTCAACCATGTTGAGGGGCGGGCGTTTTGTCCGGTCGATCAATCCCACGGGCAGGTGCCGCAGAAGATCAATGACAAGTCCCCCCATCTTTTTTTCCAGCAATTTCGCAACCTTATCACCTACGCCGGGCAAAGCGGTAACGCGGGCGAAGAGGCGAAAAAGCTCTTCTGGACGTTTGATATGATGAAAATCAGCCGGTGTCGTCACGGTGATTTATCCTCCATCCGTCAGCGATGTCTTGCTATTTCCATCGCTCATGTTAGATCAATATTACATCCTGTGCACCATCTGCCTTAATATGTAGCCAGTTACCATGACCGAAAACAGAACCCAGCGCATCCGCCGATTAATATACCGGTCTTCGTATACCGGGACCAAAGAAACTGATCTTCTGCTTGCAGGGTTTGCCCGTGATATTCTCCCGGATATGGATGATGCCGGTCTTGATGCGTATGAAGAACTGCTTGATGCCGGGGATCCTTCAATCTGGGCCTGGGTCAGCGGGCAGGAGAATTGCCCGGACGGAATGAAGAACATAGCTCTTGATGCCCTTATCCGCTGGTCCCGGGGGCAGCACCGTTAGATGTTTTCTTATTTTGACCATTGGCAGACCATGTCTTCAGGCAAGGTCTGGGGTATTCCGGAAGGCGCTGATGTGCTGGCGTTGAAAGCGCTGGCTGATGGTCATGATGGTCAGGCTGTCTATATAGCGCTTGACGATTCTGGACTCGCCCGGATGCGGGCATCTCTTCAACTGATCGGTGTTGACGATAATCAGATACGGACATTTCCGGCCTGGGATTGCCTTCCCTATGACCGGATTTCACCCAACGGGATCATTACGGGCCAGAGATTGAACTGTCTGGCTGATCTTGTTTCCGCCCCTCAGGCGCCGCGCATTGTGCTGACAACAATCAATGCATGGATCCAGCGTGTGCCGCCGCCGTCTCATTTCGTCAACGCATCCCTGCATCTGGACGTAGGCGGCATCCTTTCCCCTAAAGATATAAGCCAATACGCCACACAGCAGGCATACCGACGGGCAGATACCGTGCGCGAGGCTGGGGAATATGCCATTCGCGGAAGCATCGTGGATATATTTCCGCCCGGCGCGGATGATCCGGTACGGATTGATTTCTTTGATACGGAAATCGAGACAATCAAGACATTTGATGCGGAAACCCAGCGAAGCATGGATAAGGTCGGGTCGGTTACACTGCATCCGGTCAGTGAATTTCTTCTCGATGATGCGACGATTGCCGAATTCCGGAGCCGGTACAGGGAGCTTTTCGGGGCCGAAGCCATGCGTGATCCTCTTTATCTTTCGGTAAGTGAGGGCAGGCATCACCCCGGCATGGAACAGATGCTACCGTTGTTCCATGAAGCTCTGGTGCCCCTTTCTTCGTATCTTTCAGAAAAACCAGTTCTCATGGATCCGGAAGTGATGCAGGCGGCGGCACAGCGGTTTGCCCAGATCGATGATTTCTATACCGCTCGTCGTGAGGCCAGCAATGATGCGGAAACTGATCTGATATGGCGGCCGATACCACCTGACAGCCTATATCTGACATCGAAGGAATGGGACGGCCAGCAACATGATCTTGTTTGCCACCAGCTTTCACGTTTCTCTCGACAAGAGGGTGAGGAAGGGGCGGGATTTGACCTTAAAGGACGGCGCGGGGTGATCTATCATGCCGCGGCCACGGAAAGCAGTGACAAAGGGGAAACGCTCTCAAATTCACCCAGCAAGGTTGCCGCTGAAGCTGCGGCTGATCTTGCTGCGGAAAATATTGTCGTTTTCGCCGCTTCTACCGAAGGCGCGCGCGTGCGTATGGCTGAACTGATGGCTGAGCATCTTCCCGCCAGACTCCCTGTTCAGCCAGTTCCGGATTTCAGCTCCCTTAAAAAAGGACATATCTTTTCGCTCGTCTGGCCGGTTGAGGATGGTTTCGTTCTGCCCGGACTGGTGGTTATTTCGGAAAAGGATGTATACGGCTCACGCATTGCGCGTCCGCAGGGCAAACGGCGTCGCGCGGAAAATTTCCTGAGAGAAGTTTCAAGTCTTGCGGTGGGGGATCTGGTTGTTCATGTCGATCATGGTATCGGCCGGTATGAAGGGCTTGAGAAAATTACCACCGGTGGCATTGATCACGATTGCCTGCTCATCGTTTATGCGGGCGGGGACAAACTGTTTCTGCCGGTGGAAAATATTGATCTGTTGTCCAGATACGGCAAAGAGGGAAGCGAAGGGCAACTTGATAAACTTGGTGGTGCTTCCTGGCAGGCGCGCAAGGCACGAATCAAGGGCAGGGTGCGTGATATTGCCGAACAGCTGATCAAGGTGGCCGCGCTCAGGCAGACCGCAACATGTGAGCCTGTTGTGCCGGATGTGGGGAGTTTTGCGGAATTTTGCCAGCGGTTTCCTTACGCGGAAACAGATGATCAGCTCGATACTATTGGCGATGTGATGGATGATCTGGCATCAGGGCGGGTCATGGACAGGCTCATTTGTGGGGATGTGGGATTTGGTAAAACCGAGGTGGCCATGAGGGCCGCTTTCGCCGTTGCGATGGCAGGGTTTCAGGTGGCCGTTATCACCCCGACCACTCTACTTGCGCGTCAGCATGGCAAGACCTTTATGGACAGATTTCAGGGCTTCCCCGTCCGTGTCGGCGTGTTGTCCCGGATGACGTCGCACGGGGCGGCAAACCAGCTGCGAAAAGATATTGCCACGGGGGACTGCCAGATCATTGTCGGTACCCACGCCCTGCTGTCAAAGACCGTGAATTACAATAATCTCGGGCTTGTGATTGTTGATGAAGAACAGAATTTCGGGGTTACCCAGAAAGAACGGCTTAAATCCCTGCGCGGGGATATCCATGTTCTTACCTTAAGCGCAACGCCGATACCCAGAACATTGCAGATGGCGCTCAGCGGTGTGCGGGAGATGTCAATTATCGCAACGCCTCCTGTTGACAGGCTTGCCGTGCGAACATCGGTCGGCCCTTGGGATCAGGTGGTGCTGGCCGAGGCCATCCGCCGGGAAAGATTCCGTGGCGGGCAGGTCTTTTGCGTTTGCCCGAGAATTGATCATCTTGAACGGGTCTATAAAAGGCTGGAAACCATGGTTCCCGAGGCCCGTATTATCACTGCCCACGGACAGATGCCGGCCGCCGAGCTTGACGACGCCATGACCAATTTCGGCGAAGGCGGGGGCGATATCCTCCTTTCCACCAATATCATTGAAAGCGGAATTGATATTCCGTCCGCCAATACGATGATCATTCACCGGGCGGACATGTTCGGCCTTTCACAGCTCTATCAGTTGCGGGGGAGAGTTGGCCGCAGCCGCCAGCGTGCCTATGCTTATCTGACTACCGATCCAACGCGTTTGCTGACCCCGAATTCCCGTCGCCGCCTTGAAGTCATGCAGACACTTGACGCGCTCGGGGCTGGCTTTTCACTGGCTTCGTATGATCTTGATATCCGTGGTGCCGGAAATCTCTTGGGGGACGAGCAATCCGGTCATGTGCGGGAGGTCGGGGTTGAACTTTATCAGGAAATGCTGAAAGAAGCTGTGGTTGCGGTGAAGATGGGTGAGGGTGAGGCCGGACCTGTTGACACAGCCTGGTCGCCGGTGATCAATCTCGGCGCGCCGGTCCTGTTACCGGATAGCTATGTCGAAGACCTGACCGTCCGGCTGTCTTTGTATCGTCGTATCGCGTCGCTTGAAACGATGGAAGACCTTGATCAGCTTTCAGCCGAACTGGTGGATCGTTTCGGACCTGTTCCTGATGAAGCACGTAACCTTCTTGATACCATCACCATCAAGATACTCTGCCGGATGGCAAATGTGGCCAAAGTTGACGCCGGGCCAAAAGGGGTCAGCCTTTCGTTCCGGAACAATACCTTCCCCAATCCGGAAAGACTGGTGGGGCACATAGCATCAAAATCAGGCAGGCTTCAGCTCGGCCATGATCACCGGCTGGTGATGAAACAGGCTCTTCCCTTGTCAAGTCGTGCAAAAGTCATCCGGGAACAGCTTCAGGAACTTGTTGCTCTTACGGTTTAGTTGCCGGATTTTTGGGCAATGACGGCATCAAACAGCGGCAGAAAGGATTCCGGCGGATGGGCACCAGATAAGGCCCATTGATTTTCAAAAATGAAATAGGGCACGCCCTGAATTCCGAGGCGTTGGGCTTCGCTCAAATCCTTTTCCAGTTTGCGGCGCACCCCTTCGCTGGAAGGATATGGAATATGATATCTGCCGGCAAGATCAGTGAGAAAATCATTACTGCTTATATCTGTCCCCTGTTGGAAATAGGCGTTGAACAGATCCTGCTTGAGGTCATCAGATGCTTTGTCTGCGCTGAGTACAAGGGCAATGGCGCCCCGGCTGTCCGGCGTGCGCAGGATCCTTTCAAATTGAAAATCGATCCCGGCATCTTTTCCTGTTGCGGCAATCCGGGCATAGAAACCCGGCCCGGCATTACCGAATTTCTTCTGGATATATAATTGCCTGTCCATGCCTTCGGGCGGCATGTTGGGGTTGAGCAGAAAAGCACGCCAATTAATACGAAGCGAGATACCGCCATGAAGTTCAACCGCATCTTCCAGGCGTTTTTTTCCGATCATGCACCACGGGCATATCACGTCGGAAAAAATATCAACACTAATGCTTGTTTTCGTTGCCATCAGACGTATCCTCATGACGTAGTATGTATTCTGCCTAACACAGAACCAGGCGGTTATGGAAAAGTTTTCTTTTTCTTGCTGAACAACAGAGGCTCTTGACCATGGGACAGGCTGTTGCCTATGTCATCCATCCCGACAACCGGCAGGATCCGCTGCCCCGGCCACCTGAGACATGCCTTCAGGAAGCCTGCGGTCTGGTCGAAGCTATCGGGGTCAATGTCGAATTTGCAGATATAACGCCGGTGAACCGGCCCCGGGCAGGAACATTTATCGGCAAGGGGTATGCTGAGATGCTCAAAGAAAGGGCTGAAGAAGATGACCATCCGCTGATAGTTATCAATACATCGCTTGCCCCTGTCCAGCAGCGAAATCTTGAAATGATAACCGGATGCAAGGTTATTGACCGTACCGCTCTTATTCTTGAGATTTTCGGTGCAAGAGCCAACACGCATGCGGGCCGGTTGCAGGTCGAGCTTGCCGCACTCAGCTTTCAGCGAAGTCGTCTTGTCCGCAGTTGGACGCACCTCGAACGCCAACGTGGTGGCGGCGGATTTCTTGGTGGCCCGGGTGAGCGTCAGATTGAACTCGACCGGCGGATGCTGATGCAACGCGTTAAGCAGATAAGACGGGAGCTGACCGATGTTGAGCGTACACGTCTTCTTCAGCGCCAGAACAGAGACCGTGCGGAAACACCAACACTGGCGCTGATCGGCTATACCAATGCGGGGAAATCAACGTTGTTCAATGCGCTTACCGGGGCAGGGGTGTTGTCAAAAGACATGCTTTTCGCGACCCTTGACCCGACCATGCGAGCGCTTAAACTTTCATCGTCGCGCAAGGTTGTGCTGGCCGATACGGTTGGTTTTATCAGTCAGTTGCCGACGGAACTTGTGGAGGCGTTCAAGAGCACGCTGGAGGAGGTTGTCTCAGCTGACCTGCTGATCCATGTTCATGACGCATCATCGCCGCTTTTGCTCGAAGAAGCTGACGATGTGTTCAAGGTTCTGCAGGATCTTGGCATTGATGAAGAAACGCTGGCAACACGGGTTGTTCACGTGTTCAACAAGGCGGATATTGCCGGTGACATTGCGGCAACGGTTTGTGAACGTTTCACCGAACCTGTGATGATTTCGGCGCTGACCGGTGAAGGTATCGCTGACCTTGAGAACAGAATAGAGCATCTTTTATCGATACAGGATCATATCCTTAAAATCACGGTACCCCCACATGAAGGGGCCGCAAGAGCATGGCTGTTTTCGCAAGGCAGGGTGCATCATACCTTCATGCAGGACAATGGTTGCGAGGAAATGGAAGTTACCCTTTCCGAAGCTGACTATGCGAGGTTTACAGCACGCTGGCCTGAACTTATGCTGGATTAATGCCGGATTTGAACCTGAAAGACATTGAGGCTGATGATCTGGGGCGCCGCCTCAAGGGGATGGGGGTAAATCTTCTCTGTCCTGATCCGCTCACCTATGCCCCGGAACTTTCCCGCATCATGGCACTGAAGCTGATCCGGGTGGATGCCTTTTTTGCCCTTCTTTCATGGAAGTCTCCGCCTGAAATCAACACTCTTATCCAGATACATGCCGATAAGAGTTATGCAAACAATCCTTATCATGCCTGCCTCAAGGAAGCCGAGATGCGCGGTGTCGGGGTTGAGCTCAGGCTTTTTGATGTTGATCCGGATGCCGCGGTAAGCAGGGCTGAGGCAACCGATGGCTGGCATGTGCTCCAGCATCCGGTGGATAAAGAACATGGAATACGGGAAGCGTTTATTCTTGACCCAATGGGATATTGCTGGGTGCCGAGCGTACCGCTTGCTGATGGAAAGAGCGCCTAGATATCCCGTAAAACAGCGCGTGCGCAGTTGCGTCCTGGCAGGCCGCTGACCCCGCCACCCGGATGTGCGCCAGAGCCGCCAAGGTACAGGCCCTTAAGAGGCATTCTGTAATCCGCTGACCCGACGACAGGCCGCATGGAGTAGAGCTGATCAAGGTGCAATGCCCCGTGGAAAATATCACCGCCCACCATGTTGAGTTTACGTTCGATATCAAGGGGGGAATTGATCTGCCTTGCCACGATGGATTGGCGGAAGCCGGGGGCAAATTCTTCGATCGTGTCAATAACAGTGTCCGCGGCTTCATCACGGGCATCATCCCAACTCCGGCCATCTGGCAGATGACGACGGAAATGCTGGCAGAAAAGACTCATAACATGGGATCCATCCGGCGCCAGACTGTCGTCAAGGAGGCTCGGGATACAGAATTCAATCACCGGTTTTCGGGCCCATCCATGGGTGCAGGCGTCATCATAGGCTTTCTGAATGTAAGGGATGGATGGCATGATGTTGTTTGAGCCGTTGAGCATCATCTCCGGCGGGGTGTCCAGACCTTTGAGGGAGGTGAATCGCGGCAATTCACTTAAGGCCAGATTCATGCGGAAACTCCCGGATTCAGATCGGTATCCCTTGATTCGCCGGCTGAAATCATCAGGCAGATCATCATGGCTGATAATATCACCAAACAGTATCTGCGGATGGCAGTTGGCGATGACACTGCGTGATCGTATTTCTTCTCCATTCGCAAGGCGGACACCTTCAATGCGTCCGTTATGTATCAATGCGCCGGTGACCTCAGCCTCGGTTCTGATTTCAACACCGCGTGACCGGGCTGAACGGGCCATGGCCTGAGTTATGGCCCCCATTCCACCACGGGCATGACCCCATGCCCCTGTCTTGCCGTTGACCTGGCCGAATACATGATGAAGCAGAACATAAGCTGTACTGGGATGGTAGGGGCTGACAAAATTCCCGACACTGCCGCTGTAAGCCATCGTGCCCTTGAGGATATCGGTTTCAAACCACTGATCGAGGTAATGGCCGACGGATTTGGTCATGAGCTCGGCAAGATGGGCCCGATTTTCAAGGGATGCCTTTGCCAGCACGCGCCCTGTTGAGACAGTATCGGAGATCTGGCTGAACAACGATGAGGTTATGTTATACGGGGATTGTTTCATCAATGGCCGGAGAATGGCGCAAATTTCCTCCAGTACATCATCGAGTATCGCATAGTTTTTCGCATCTTTTTCCGAAAACTTTGCAATTTCACGGCAGGAATCTTCAAGTTTCTGGGGCAGCCACAGATGCCCCTCCGGGCCAAAGGTGATCGAAGCGCCTTCGCGGGGGATAATATCAAGCCCGTGTTCTTCAAGGCGGAGATCACGGATCACTTCAGGATCAAGCAGACTGACCACATAGGAAAATTCTGAATTCCGGAAACCCGGGGCAAATTCGGTGGTCAGGGCTGCACCGCCTATTACATCACGTCGCTCAAGTACCAGCACGGACTTACCCTTGCCAGCCAGATATCCCGCGGCCGTCAACCCGTTATGACCAGCACCAATGATAATTGCATCATACATCATTCTTTTCCCCAAGTTTGCCCAGTCATCAGCGTTTATTGCAGGTTGCGCAGGATTAAAAACCATGCTGGAATATTGCGTTATACAGGGTATGATTATGAAAATTGATCAGATGAATTGCAAGCAGCCATAACGAAATACATGGATACAGCGCGTCAACATAATATTACCGAAGGCCGGGAAGGACTGCCAGGCTGGTGTTATTCGAACAAGGAACTTTATGATCTGGAATGCGACACGCTTTTTCGTCAGTACTGGCAGATGGCCTGTCATGTCTCAGATCTTCCGAACCCTGGTGACTACATAACGTTTGATCTTGTCGGAGAGCGCGCCATTATCATTCGCGGGCAGGATGGTGAGGTTCGCGCCTTTCATAATTTATGTCGTCACCGTGGCTCGCGTGTTGTGGCAAAAGAAAAGGGGAATTGCCCCGGCGTTATAACCTGTCCTTTCCACGCCTGGAGTTTTGAGCTGGACGGACGCCTGCGATCACCGGCACAACCGCGGAGTTTCCCCAAACTAGACCCGGAAGAATGGGGGCTGAAACCGGTTGAGATGGAAATCTGGCACGGGTTTGTTTTTATTCGTTTTCAGAAAGGCCCCCAGCCTTCGATTGCTACTGTATTGAAAAGATTCGATCAGGAAGCAGCGAACTATCACCTTGAAGATCTTCAGCCTTCCGAAGATGGCATCTACCTGATGGAAGAGGCGCCGGTAAACTGGAAATCTGTACGTGATGTCGATAATGAAGGGTATCACGTGGCTATGGCCCATCCCGGATTGCATGACCTTTACGGTAAAAATTACGTGGATGACGTGATGGTCGGGGATACTTTCCGTTCCGTTGGCGTGATGAATGATGGTCCGGCAAAGCTCTGGTCAGTCAAGAATTACAGAAAACTCCTTGATCATCTCCCCAAACCCTGGAGCGATCTGCCGCATCAGTGGGTATATATGGGGATTTATCCGAACAGCGTTATCGGTCTTTATCCTGATGCGGTGATCTTTTATCAGGATATTCCCCTCGGGGTTAATTCTACGGCTGTTCGCGGTGCCATCTATCGCCGTGCCGATGAGGATCGGGTGACACGTGCTGCCCGATACCTTTCCTCACGGATTGATAATCTCACCGCCGAAGAAGACCGTATGCTGACCGTGTGGGTGCAGGAAGCCATTCAGTCAAGCGCCTATGACGGGGCCATTCTCTCTGATCTTGAGGGAGGTGTTCGCTCCTATCATGACAGGTTGCGCAAAGAGATACCTGTTGTAACCCAGGACGACGAACCGCCATCAGGTTCGTTGTTGAGTTGCAATAAAACACTGGCTGAAAACCGGGTTGGGCCGGGCACATGAAAGATTGGTTCACGCGGGAGTCGCGGTCGGGATTAAAACTTGTTGCCGGGCCATTCGGGTTTTCCCTGCTCCTGCTTGCCGCGCCCTTACTGATGATGCTTCTGCTCAGTTTCTGGACGCAGAACTACCTTGACCTTGATCGAACACTGTCTTTTGCCAATTATGAAGAGGCTTGGACGCATCCTGTCTACCGGATGCTGATGCAGCGTTCTCTTGTGATTTCGATTCTGGTGACGTTATGCACGGTCATCCTTGCCTTTCCCATGGCGTATTTTATTTCTTTTTACGGGGGAAAGCGAAAATCGCTCTGGCTTTTTCTGATCACGATACCGTTCTGGACGAGCTATCTGTTGCGTATTTTCATGTGGAAAATCATCCTCGGGTATAACGGTGTTTTGAATTCAACACTGCAATGGCTTTCTGTTATTGAAGAGCCGCTGACCTTTATTCTCTATAACGCGAATGCTGTTGTTCTTTCCCTCGCCCATGCCTGGGCGCCATTTGCGATACTGCCAATTTTTGTTTCACTTGAAAAAATAGACCGCTCGCTCCTTGAAGCTGCCCGTGATCTGGGGGATACGGCTTTCCAGCGTTTTATTAGAATTACCCTGCCGCTGGCCATGCCCGGCATCGTTGCGGCTTCACTCATCATCTTTATTCCAACGATAGGTGATTATATCACGCCGAAGCTTGTCGGCGGTACCGACGGGCTGATGATTGCCAATATGATCCAGGTTCAGTTCTCCAAGGCGAATAACGCTCCACTCGGGGCGGCGCTTGCGGTTTCAGCGATGCTGATTGTCGGCATGATTGCGGCATGTTTTGTTTTCTTCAACCGCCGCTATCTCAGGAGTCAGTCATGACGGGAGCACCCAGATATCTGACCATATTTGTTGGTGTTTATCTTGTTTTTCTCTATGCGCCTGTTCTCTTGTTGCCGCTTTTTGCCTTCAACGACAGCGCGGTCATTGCCTTTCCTCTCAAAGGTTTCACCTTCAGATGGTTTGAGGGGCTGGCCGGGGAAAGCACCTTGCTGGTCGCGCTTAAAAATTCATTGATTGTAGGTATTTCCGCCTCGGTACTAAGCACATGTTTTGGTGTTCTGGCCGCAAGGGCTGCGGCGCGGTACGATTTTCTCGGCAAAAAACCGATCATGTCCTTTTTGATGCTGCCGCTGGTGTTGCCGGAGATCATCGTTGGGGTATCATTGCTGATTGTTCTGGTCCAGCTGGGTATTGAGCTTAATGTCTGGACGGTTATTCTTGGTCATGTTCTGATCTGCATGCCGTTTTCCATCGCCATTCTTCTTTCCGCGTTCAACAATATGGATAAATTTCTTGAGGAAGCATCGCTTGATCTGGGAGCAACCAGACGGGAAACATTCTTCCGCGTTATCCTGCCACTTGTCATGCCGGGATTGATATCATCGCTTCTCATTGGTTTTACGTTGTCGCTCGATGAATTCATCATCGCTTTCTTTCTGACGGGAACTGAGCCGACCCTGCCGGTGTATATATGGTCACAGCTGAGGTTTCCTTCAAAACTTCCGGGAGTGATGGCATTGGGCTTTATCATGCTGGTCTTGTCGCTGATCTTGCTGACGCTCGGGGAATATTACCGGAAGAAATCAGCGGCTCTTGTCGGTTCAGGCTCTTCAGAAATTCGGAATGGGTAAAGGAAAAGATGAGTATTTCAACAGACACACGTCCGATGGTCGAATTAAATACTGTCAAAAAGTCGTTCGGCGATGTTCTTGCTGTCAACGGCGTGGATGCGGTGATCAGGGAAGGGGAATTTTTCTCCCTTCTCGGGCCGTCAGGATGCGGTAAGACAACACTGCTCCGCCTGATTGCAGGGTTCGAGCATCCGGATGAAGGAAGTATAGTCATTGCTGGCCGGGATATGGATCAGGTGGAGCCGAACCACCGGCCCACCAACATGGTTTTCCAGTCCTATGCCATCTTTCCGCATCTTAATGTTGAGGAAAATGTGGCTTATGGCCTTAAAAAGCAGAACCTTTCCAGGGAAGACCAGCGGGCGCGGGTGAATGAGATGCTCCGGCTTGTTGATCTTGAAGGGTATAACACCCGGCCTGCCCATGCGTTGTCCGGAGGGCAACGGCAGCGGGTTGCACTTGCTCGCGCTCTTATCATGAAACCCAAAGTTCTTCTTCTCGATGAGCCTTTGTCAGCCCTCGATAAAAAGCTGAGAGAGCAGATGCAGGTTGAGCTCAGAAACTTGCAGCGGACGGTGGGTATCACTTTTATTCTTGTGACGCACGACCAGGAAGAAGCGCTGACCATGAGCGACCGGATTGCCGTGATGTTCAACGGCAAGATTGCCCAGCTCGCCACACCACAGGTTCTTTATAAAAGACCCCTTGATAAACGTATCGCTTCGTTTATCGGCATAATGAACTTCATGGAAGGTACGCTGAAATCTGTCACGGAAAAGGGGATTGAAATTGATGCCGACCCTCTCGGGACCATGACCATCAGCCCGGATCAGATGCCCATCCCGCTTCAGCCGGGAGATGTATCGATCGGTATCCGACCTGAAATGCTTACGATCCTTTTCTCATCCAGCGATAAGGCGGAAATTGAAATTACCGGTACGGTCACTGACACCGCATATTACGGAGATATGACCTATTATGAAATTGCCGTGGAAGGGCTGGAGCGTGAAGTCAGCGTTTCCATGCGCAACACAGCCGGGCGACGTGTACTGGATATCGGCGAGACAACAAGACTGGGGCTCGGCCGGGAATCTCTCTTGCTGTTGAGCTGAAGAGAGAATGACTAAATTCGTGGATCAGGCATAAAAAAGGCGGGTAAAACCCGCCTTTTCCGTTTTTGTGAATGGGTTCAGAAACCAGCTTTGATGAGCTCGAATTCCTTGATCATCTTCTCACGCATGGCTGGGTTCACAGGTGCCTGCCAAAGTGTGTTCTTGGAATAGCTTTCCAGTGTGCCAAAACCGTTTTCTTCGCCGATGGCATTCATGACTTCACCATTCGAATGGCCATATCCCCATTCGGTAACGATGTAATTTGCCGAACTGTCTTCAAGCCAGGCGTTGAGGAAGTCATAGGCCTTGTCCTTTGATCCGCCGCCATCTTTGAGCATGACATAGCCGCAAACCCATGTAGAAGATCCTTCCTTGGTGTCACGGTTCATGCCGACCGGTACGCCTTCGGATTCAAGAATAACCGCGACTTCGTTCCAGGACCAGGACAGAAGGATCTCGCCACTTGCCATCAGACTGCGGACTTCGGCCCCATCCTGCCAGTAGGTCCGGACATTCTTGTGAACTTCCCGCAAAAATGCCGAAGCTTTGTCGAGGTCAGCCATAGTGGCCTTGTTCCAGTCCGTAACGCCTGTTGCAAGAAAGCCGAGGGCATAGGCGTCGTCAACGTTATCAACAATTGATATCCGTCCGGCAAATTTCGGATCGGCAAAGGATTGCAGGGTGGCGGCTTCAGCATCGGAAACAAGGTCTGTACGATAGGTCAGGGCAGTTGCACCCCAATCTACCGGCATAACCCACTGCTCACCGTTGACATTGAAGCCTTCCATGTTCTTGAAATTCGAAATCACCTTGTCCCAGTTTTTAAGGCGCGAGGTGTCGATAGGCTCGATAATACCGGCTTCACGCCATTTGATCACGGACTGCGAGCAGGGATGGCCAAGATCAGCCTTGAACCCGGCCCGGATTTTCTGAAAGGCTTCCTCTTCATCTGAGAAGAAAGAATACGTTGGCGCATCGCCATGTTTGTCGATATAGGCCTGAAAGAAGTTCGGGTCTTCGTAGCCTGCCCAGTCAAGAATGACCAGATCATTGTCGGCGGCGAGTGTCATGCTGGAAACAGATACAACCGCAACAGCTGACATCAATGTTTTTGTAAATACGTTCATGTGTGTTCCTCCCGGATAAACTCATTTATCCTATCATGTAAAAAGACATCAACAACTGAAAATTTAGGGCATCATTTCGGCCTGAACTTCGGCAATCGCCTCGTCAAGGATATCAAACATGGTATCGATTTCCTCTTTGGTGATGACAAGAGGAGGCGAAAATACACACATATTGATGATGGGGCGGACAAGCAGACCACGTTTTTCTGTTGCAACATCCATCCGGTGGCCAAATTCAAGGTCAATAGGAAGCTTGATGCTTTCAGGGCTTCCTGGTGCTGCGGCACCTTCAAGACATCCCAGAAGTCCCATTCCGCGGGCATCACCAATGATGCGATGCCTGTTGCCAAGTTCTTTCAGCCTTGCCTGGAAATGCGGTGTGATTTCACGCACATGCCGAAGAAGATTTTCCTCTTCGATGATATCCATGTTCTTCAGGGCCGCGGCGGCGGAAACCGGATGGCCGGAATAGGTGTATCCGTTCGAAAACAGAATATCGCCGTTATTTTCATCCTGAATGTCAGCCAGAAGGCTATCTGAGAAAATGGCCGCACCCATGGGAACATACCCTGAAGTCAGCCCTTTGGCGCAGGTGATGATATCAGGGGTAATGCCAAAAACCTCTTGTGAAGCAAACCAATGGCCGAGGCGACCGAAACCGGTTACCACTTCATCTGAAATATAAAGCACGTCATATTTACGGCAGATTTCAAGGCATCCCTTATGATATCCTTCCGGGGGTACAATCACGCCTCCTGAAGCGAGAATAGGCTCCGCGATAAAGGCGGCAACCTTTTCCGGGCCGGTGGCAAGGATCATGTTTTCAAGGTCAGCCAGTTTCTCGTCACGCCAGGCCTCAATACTCATCCCTTCAGGACGGATATAAGGGTTCACATTCGGCAGAAAGCGAACCATGTCCTTGTTTGTGTCAAGAAATTTACGGTCTCGTTCCTTGCCGGATACGCTGGCGGAAAGGTAGGTGGACCCGTGATATCCCTTTTCCCGCGCAATGGTGATCTTTTTTTCAGGCCGCCCTTTGATATTGTTGTAAAAATGAACAAAGCGAAGAGCTGTATCCACCGCTGAAGACCCGCCGGTGGTGAAAAACACGGTGTTCAGGTCACCCGGTGTTTTTTCGGCAATTCTTCTGGCAAGGATGCTGGAAGGTTTGGTGGCTGAAGTCCATGGGCTGGAATAGCCAAGTTTGCTGGCCTGATCTGAAATGGCTTTGGCCATTTCGGCTCTTCCATGACCTATATTCACGCACCACATCCCGCCGGGACCATCAATCATGCGGCGGCCGTCGGGATCGGTCATATAGATGCCTGAAGCGGCATTGATAATGCCGAGATCAGCATCGTCCGTCCCCATCGACTCCCACGGGTGAAACACATGGTCGTTATCCCATTTCTGGATATCGTCAGGTTTGATGCGGTTTGAGCCAGTCATGGGTTACATCCTTCTTTTGATCACGCGTCCTAATGTTAAGCCCGCAATCATGAAAAGGACAAATCCGATTCCGTCTGCAGGGTTGAGCAGGGCAGAAGCCACAGCCGGACCGGGGCAGAGGCCGGAGATCCCCCATCCGATGCCGAAAAGGGCTGCACCAATCACAAGCGGGCGATCTATCAGCTGGCTTGCAGGAAGCATAAAGGTTTCAGCAAGAAAAGGCCTGCCACGTGAAATAGCAAGGCGATAGCCAATGCCGCTGACAAGGACACCTCCACCCATGACAAAAGCAAGAGACGGATCCCAAAGCCCGAATATATCAAGGAAACCGATAACTTTTGAAGGGTCGAGCATGCCACCAAGGGCAAGGCCCATACCGAAGAGAACACCTGTAATCAACGAAGCAAAAAGTATCATCGATATATCCTCAGAATATGTGGCGGGTGAGGCCGACGGTAATGATCGCGCTGGTCATGAAGATCATCACTGCGACAAGAGAGCGTATGGAAAGCCGAGCCAATCCGCAAATTCCGTGTCCTGATGTGCATCCCGAACCGATGGCGGTGCCGAGGCCGATAATCAGCCCGCTTGCCATGAGCCAGAAACCTGAGGCTGCGGGACGTATCTCAATCGGTGTGCCGGTCAACTGCATGACAAGGAAAGGGCCTAAAATAACGCCGGCGATAAAAACCAGGCGCCAACTGCGCTCATCTTTTTCATCGCCAGGGCTTATCAGTCCCCCGATAATACCGCTGATACCCATTACGCGCCCATTCGCTAGGAGAAGCAAGAGGGCGGCAAGGCCGATAAGCACCCCCCCTGTCAGGGACAGGTAGGGTGTAAAGTGTTCAAGATCGATTTGCATCAAATTCCCCGAATGTGGTTTATACGATGATTATGAAATGAGCCTCTGATAAAGACAAGTCGCGTATACATGGTTTGATGATTAATCTTCCATGCGGGATTTGGCGGCTTTTCGTGCGTTGAGTTGTTCACGCCATAGCGTAAACAGCCCGGATGCAACAACGATGGAGGTCCCAAGTATGGTCGTTGACCTCAGCTCTTCGGCAAAAATGATAATGCCGATACCGCTTGCAAATGCCGTCTGAAGAAAGACGAAAGGCTGAACTCGGGATGCTTCGGTCAGGTCCAGCGCCCTGATCATCAGGTAGTGACCAAGGGTTCCGGTTATGCTGAGTATCCCCATCCACATCCAGTCAAAGCTTGTCTGCATCGGATCCCAGTAAAACGGGCCAATAAGGGTGATGGTCACCGCACCGCTTATGCCGGTCCAGAAAAAACTCGTCTCCGGCCGGTCCACCCGCGCAACATAGCGGGTGGCAATATTGTAAAGCGCAAACATGACGGCGAAACCGAGAGGATATAACGAGGATGGGGAAAAAACACTTGATCCTGGCTGCAGAATAATCAAAACGCCACCAAAACCGACGCAGATGGCAAGCCAACGCCGGAGGCCCACCTTTTCTCCTAACAGAGGAACAGACAAAGCCGTGACCATCAAAGGATAGGATGCAAAAACGCTGTGGGTATTAATCAGGCCGATATGTCTGAAACTCCACACAATACAGCAGATCTGTATCACCAGCAGAACACCACGGAAGATCTGTACAGGTAGCGCCGCAGATCGGGCGACAGCACGTATTCCGCCGGGTCTGCGTGCGCTCAGGGCCAGAACAAAAACACCGAAAGCCCAATAACGGATCATAACAATGAAAAAGACGCTGTAGGTCAGGGCCAGATATTTGGAAATACCATCCTGGGTGGCGAAAACAAACATGGCACCAATGAAGAACATGCTCCCCATGGAAGCATTGCTGGCGGATACCCCTTGAGGCAAAGAGATTTGTTTGGTTGGCATCAGGCCGGGCTTTCTGGTGATGCTTCTATCTTAACAGGGTTTTTGGTGCCGCAGAGAGGGCAGTGCATTGGTCTGGCATCAATGCTTTCATGCACGTTCATGGTCGGATACGTCCAGTAAAAACTGCATTCCCCGCAAGTCAGGTGCCAGATGATTTCCATACTTGCACGGATCGGGTTTGACACTTCGGTCATGATTGAATTTCCCTTAAAGCCTTAATGCTCGCAATAAGTTTAGCATCACGTTCAGCCGAAAGGGTATCAAAATCACGTCCTGCTTCTTCCTGCTCAATACCATTTTGAAGAAGGCTGATGACTTCAGGTGTCAGGTCTGGCGTACCCATGGATTTCCACCATGTATGGAAACTAGGACCAAACCTTTCGCAGAATGTTTTTATCCCGCCGCCGCCGGACCCGAGACTGAACAGCATATGCGGACCCATGACAGACCATCTCAGCCCCGGGCCTGCCGTTACTGCCTTGTCGACATCTTCAACGCTGGCGACTCCTTCGGCCACGAGACTGATTGCCTCACGCCAGAGCGCGGCCTGCAGGCGATTGGCAACATGGGCCGGCACTTCCTTATTCACGCGAATGGTAACCTTGCTACAGCTTTCATAAAACTGCGCCGCGCGATCAATTATCCCTTCGGCTGTATGTTCGTTACCCAGCAATTCGACAAGGGGGATAAGGTGAGGCGGGTTGAACGGATGGCCGAGAATAAGTTTCGACGGATCTTTGAGACCGGCCTGCATATCGCCCAAAAGAAGCCCGGAGGAGCTGGTGGAGATGATCGCATCCTCAGCAAAGGCAGCTTCAATCCGGCCGTATGTTTCGTGTTTGATATCCAGACGTTCAGGCACGCTTTCCTGAATAAAACCACAACCCTCAACAGCTTTTGCCGGATCACCGGTGAAGCTGATACGGGAAGGAGAGGCGCCTTCTTTCACGCTGTCCAGAGCTTCGAGATGCGCCCATGCCTTTTCAATATACCGCAGGGTTTCCTCTTTATTGTCAGGTCTGGGGTCGTAATTCACCACCTCATAACCCGAAGCAAGGAACAGGGCGCTCCAACTTGCTCCGATAACACCTGATCCTATAATTCCAACTTTTTCAATATTATTCATAATTTTATTCACTTATTAAGTTAACTTAATTCAGGGCGAATTGGTGTTGCGGCGATAAGGCCTCCGTCAACAGTCAGTGTCTGGCCTGTGACGAAAGCGGCTTCGTCGGAAAGAAGCCAGGTAACCGCTGCGGCGATATCCTCCGGTCTGCCGAAACGTCCTGTAGCGTGTCTGTTGAGCGCATCTTGCCGGGCTTTTTCCGGGTCGGATGAAAGGGCAAAGGCCGCATCTGCCATACCGGTCATTATCCAGCCCGGGCAAATCGCGTTGCATCTGATCCCGTCTTTGCCATGATCAACGGCAACGGATCGCGTCAGGCCATGAACAAATGCCTTTGAGGCGTTATAAAGCGCCATGGAAGGATCGGCGTGGTTGCCGGAGATGGAGCCGATATTCACGATACTGCCGCCACCGCCCCTGATCATTATCGGTAGTGCTGCCCGTGTTGTCAGGAAGACGCCTTTTGCGTTGATACCCATGACGCGGTCCCAATCCTCATCGGTTGAATCGACGACGGTTTTTTCCACCTGAATACCGGCATTATTGACGAGCATATCAAGGCGCCCGCTGAGGTTTTCAACCAAAGCGAAGATGCGGTTTACAGCATCGGCATCAGAGATATCCGCCGTGATCCATTCCGCTTTCGGGTTGAGATGATCCGGACGGGGGCCACGCCCGCACGTGATAACCCGTATCTGGTCGTCAATGAGGCGGTTGACAATCGCAGCGCCGATGCCGCGACTGCCGCCGGTGACGAGTGCTGCCTTTTGTTCAGTCATCGGACATCCCCAAGCCTGTTCTAGTCATGGGCAATCATGACATGACGCGGTACGGTATAATCCTCAAGCGCATAGATGGACATATCCTTGCCATATCCGGAAGCTTTCATCCCGCCATGCGGCATTTCGGACACCCCGACAAGATGGGTGTTGACCCAAGTGATGCCGTAGCGGAGACGGGCAACTGTCTTCATGGCTTTGCCCACATCCTTTGTCCATACCGAGGAGGCGAGACCGTATCTCGTATCATTGGCCCAAGAAATGGCCGTTTCCACATCGGTAAAACGAGTGGCCGTGACCACTGGGCCGAAAATTTCTTCCTGAACAACCTGATCACCTTGGCCGGCATTGGCGATAAGGGTGGGTTCGACAAAGAAACCGCTGCCAGCCATGGTTTTGCCACCGGTCACGATTTCCAGTTTGCTGTCATCGCCGGCCGCGCCAAGAATTGTTTTTACGCGCTCAAACTGGCCTTGGGTGATGATCGGGCCCATCTCGGTATCTTCGGCGTCGGGCTGGCCGGTCTTGATGGAGGCGATAGCACTTCCCATATCGGCGACAAAATTATCGTAAATGCGGTCAGCAACGTAATATCGGCACGGCTGGGTGCAATCCTGACCGGCGTTGTAGAAAGAGAACATTTTGAGATTCTCGATAACGCTCTCAATATCCGCGTCATCATAAATGATCACCGGAGCTTTTCCTCCCAGTTCGAGATGCGTGTTCTTGATGGTGGAAGAAGCCGCCTCAAGCACTTTGCTTGCCGTGCGGATGGAACCGGTCAGCGAAATAAATTCCACTCCATCGTGGTTGATAAGGCTGTTGCCGGTTGTCTCACCACGGCCTGAAATGATATTCACCACCCCTTTGGGATAAATATCATTCAGCATATGTGCCAGTTTCAGGGTGGTGAGCGGAGTTAATTCCGATGGCTTGAGCACCATGGTGCATCCGGTGGCAAGGGGAGGCGCCAGTTTCCAGGCGGCCATCATCAGCGGGTAGTTCCAGGGGCTGATGCTGGCGACAATACCTACGGGATCACGGCGGATCATGGAGGTGAAACCTTCCATGTATTCACCGGCGGCAATACCGTTCAGACTTCGGACGGCGCCGGCCATAAACCGGAAAAGATCAACGCAAGCCGCCATTTCATCGCGGGCGGCCTCTATCGGCTTTCCCGTATCCAGTGACTCCAGCGCGGCATAGGCGTCCAGTTCCGCTTCAAGACGATTGGCAACGTCAAGCAACAGGCCTGATCTGGCCCCGGGAGTCATGGCTGCAAATGCTGGAAAAGCTTCGGTTGCGCTCCGAACAGCCGCATCAACCTGTGTTGCTGAGGCTTCAGCAACCGTGCAGATTTTCTTGCCGGTCGCGGGGTTCAGTACATCAACCGCATCACCATCACCGGCGACGATTTCCCCGTTAATGAGCAGATCAACATCATAGGTCATGTTCTCTCCTTTTCCTGATAATTAAAATCCGACGGCATCGCCGCCTTTCAGGGCCAGTCTTTGTCTGGCTTCCTCAGGTGTTGCGACGGTCAGCGACAGGTCTTCGACGATGCGGCGGATCTTGGCAACCTGATCTGCGTTACTGCGGGCAAGTTCACCTTTGCCGATATAAAGGCTGTCTTCGAGGCCGACACGCAGATTTCCTCCAAGCAGTCCGGCCGTGGTGGCAAAGCCCATCTGATTTTTCCCTGCGGCAAGGACGGACCATTCGTAATCATCCCCGAAAAGGCGGTCAGCGACGGTATTCATATGGACAAGGTTATCAATTTCAGCGCCTGCACCACCCAGAATTCCATAGATCAGCTGCAGGAAAAAGGGCGGCTTGATCAGTCCCTTATCCACAAAATGAGCCACGGTATAAAGATGACCAAGATCATAACATTCCATTTCAAATCTGGTGCCATGTCCTTCGCCTAAATCCTTAAGAACTGTTTCAATATCATTGAAAGTATTTTTAAAAATGAAGTCTTTTGTCATTTCAAGGAATTCCGGCTCCCATGTGTTTTCCCAGCTGGTGTATTTGTCCAGCATCGGGAAGATGCCAAAATTCATCGATCCCATATTGAGTGACGCCATTTCCGGGCTCGCCCTGCGTGCCGCCGCCAGCCTTTCGTCCAGCGTCATGCCGAGCCCGCCACCTGTGGAGATATTGATCACCGCATCGGAACTCTGCTTGATGACAGGAAGAAACTGCATGAAAACATCCGGATCTGCGGTAGGGCGTCCGTTTTCAGGGTTCCGGGCATGCAGATGAATGATCGAGGCCCCGGCTTCAGAAGCGGCGATGGCTTCGGCGGCGATTTGCTGCGGCGTTACCGGCAAATGCGGTGACATGGTCGGGGTATGGATACCGCCGGTAACAGCACAGGTTATGATTACACTTTTTGCCTTTGCCATGATCGTTCTCCTCAAGTCATTTCAAATTCAGAGTTTCATCTGCTGTACCTGTGCGGTCAAGCCACCATCAAGAACCCATAACTGTCCTGATGCGTACCGCGCTTCGTCGCCGGCAAGCCAGTTGACCAGCCCGGCCACATCATCCGGGGTTCCGTAACGACGCATCGGATGCACATCACGGACAGCCTGCTGAAGGCTTTCGATATCACCGCTGTCGCCAAAAAAGCTCTGCAGCATCGGGGTGTCTATATATCCCGGGCATATCGCGTTGACGCGGATTCCTTCAGGGCCGTAGTCGCAGGCCATTGCCCGGGTGAGCGCATGCACAGCGCCTTTTGTTGCGCAATATGCCGCAAGGCCGGGGTCTGCAATAAATCCGTCATAGGAGCCGAAATTGATGATGGATCCGTTGCCGGCTTTTCGCATCAGGGGCAGGGCATGTTTACTTGTCAGAAACGTGCCGGTCACGTTCACCGCAAAGATATGGTTCCATTCATCCAGCGTGGTGTCTTCAATGGTTTTCTCAATTTCAATACCAGCGGCGTTGACCAGAATATCCATCCTGCCGAATTCAGCCTCAAGAGTGGCCATGGTCCCGATGATGCTGGCCTCACTGGTTATATCCGCTTCGATGAAATTCACGCCCGTGGGCAGGGTTGCCGAAGGTTTCTTGCGGTCTGTTGCGATCACGGTTGCGCCTTCGCGTGAGAGCCGCCTGCAAATGGCTGTGCCTATGCCGCCTGTGCCGCCGGTTACAAGGGCAATACGTCCTTCAAGTGGTTGTGTTGCGTTTACGGATTGCCCGCTCATGCTATTTTCTCCCCGAGATAAGCCTTGCGGACAAGACTGTGGAAATGATGCACGGCGTGTTCGCTCAACCCGGATCCATCGGGGTCAACCATATATCTGCCTTGCTGATAGGCCGGGGTCTGCATACCGCGCTGGACACTTTCAACGAGGCTGATATCTTCCGGCTGAAGGATATCATCGATAAATTCTATGGCTTCTTTTTCTTCCTCAAGCACCTCAGCGCTTTCAAAGAAAAAATCAAATTCTTCATAGGTTTCCTCAGGTCCCACCGGATAGAACCTCCAGACCATGAAATTTCCCCGCCCGGGATATCGCATCAGCGTCGTATTGGGCCAGAGATACCATACAGCGTGGTCGGTTACGCTGGCACCGTCCGTGCTGTAGGCTTTGTTATCGCTGCGCCCGGCCTTAGCCATATGACTCGAATAAATTCCATGGGTTTCAACTCTGTATGTATCCATTTCGATTAGCGTACAGAAATCCTTATGGGCAACAGGACAGTGGTAGCATTCGAGAAAATTATCCACCACTGACTTCCAGTTGGCCTTGATCGTGTAGGTCAGGCGATGCGCGAAGGTCAGACGACCCAGATCAGGGGCATAACGCATGATTTCACCGGCCAGATTGCCGGATTGAACGGCAAGTGGTGATGCCTCAGGATCAAGATTGACAAAAACAAGATGACAGAAAACTTCGATCTGCACCTGATCAAGACAAAAATCGTCCCCATCAAAATTTTCGATGAAACGAGATTGTCTGGCTTCAAGGAAGGTGCCGTCAAGATCATAAGACCATGAATGATAGGGACAGATTATTCGTTTTGTTTGTCCGCTACCTTTGAGAAGTTCATGGCCACGATGTTTGCAGACATTATAAAACGCCCGCAATTCTCCGTCTTTTCCGCGAAGCGCAACGATGCTTTGTCCCTGGATATTCATGGCGACATACTGGCCGGGCTCGCGGAGATTTTCTTCATGACAAACAAACTGCCAGGACCGGTGAAAAATCTCTTTCTGATCAACCTTTAGCCAGCATGGGTCAATATAGGCATCCTTATGCATGGAAAGTGACCGGGCGGGGGCATCGTCCCATCCGGTGAACAGTCTTTCTGCTGACATGCTTTTGTCTCCTTCAGGCATCGTTAATTCCGCGAAAACGGAGGAAATCTTGTTTTTTCTGCCGCGACAGTCCAGTCCATGTGATTGCGGACATATTCGTTGGATGCATCGCGGCGGGGCTGGTAATCCCAGGAGGTGAGCCTGCCTTCCTGCATGGCCTTGTGCACGGCCCTCCTTTGACGCTGGGTTGCCATCACATTTTCACGAATGGCCTCACTGTTCCAGCGATAGGCAACTTCTTCGGCAAAAGCCGCCGTTTCTGCGGCATAATCAGGGTTGTCGGCCAGATTATTACGCTCATCCGGGTCCTGGGACAGATCGTAAAGCTGGGGCGGGTCGATATCGCAGTGGATGTATTTCATATGACCACGCCGGATCATATAGATCGGGTGTGACGCACATTCCGCACAATACTCCCCGATGGCTTCATCTTTTGTATCGCTACCGCCTTTGGCGACTGGCCACAGAGATCGTCCGTCTACAGGCATCCCCAGTTCAGGGTCAATACCGGCAATATCATTGAGGGTGGGGAGGATATCGACAAGCGAACAAGCGCTGGTTATGTGCTGTTGTTTTACCCCGGGTCCGGCCATGATCAGCGGCACACGGGCGGAATGTTCAAAGAAATTCATCTTGTACCAGAGACCGCGCTCACCCAGCATGTCACCGTGATCCGCGGTGACGATGATAATTGTGTTTTCCAGAAACCCGGCTTCTTCAAGGGTTTTGACCAGTTCCCCCACCTTGCTGTCAAAATAGGACGTGTTGGCGTAATACGCCCGACGTGCGGCACGTATCTCATCGTCGGTGACGCTGATCTGATCTGCCTCTATCCCGTGCATGAGCCGTTTTGTATGGGCGTCGGCTTCCGGAATATTCCGGGGCATGTCGATTTCACTGTCGGTATAAAGCTTCCACCATTCAGGGCGCGCGACATATGGATCATGGGGATGGATAAAGCTGGCCACCATGCAGAAAGGGGTCACCTTTTCCATGGCATATTCGAAAATCTTACGGCGGGCAAAAAAAGCAACTTCCTCATCATATTCGATCTGAAAAGTGGTGGCGGCTTCACCGGCTTCTTTCACCGAGTCCATGTTATGGTACCATTTGTCGATGCGCTCATCCGGCATTTCCCAGTCTGGTGTCCAGGCATGATCGGAGGGGTAGACATCGGTGGTGATACGTTCTTCGAAACCATGCAGCTGGTCCGGGCCGACAAAATGCATCTTCCCCGAAAGACAGGTGCGATACCCGGCCTGACGGAGGTAATGCGCAAAGGTCGGGACGGAGGCCGGAAACTCCGCGGCGTTATCGTAGGCGGCAATTCTGGTGATGAGCTGCCCTGACATGAAACTGAAACGTGAGGGGGCGCAAAGGGGGGAATTGCAATACGCCGCATCAAACCGGCTTCCCCTCCGGGCAAGCTCATCCATATGCGGTGTTTTGACAACCGGATGTCCATACGTGCCGGTAAATTGCGGTGCCAGCTGATCTGCCATGATCAACAGAATGTTGGGGGTCTGGGTCGTCATCATCATTTCCTCAAGAAAACGTATCGATACTTTTCATCTTTACAGCTGAAACGCGATATCACCTGTCGATCTTGAGTTAATTCTCGCCTTGTAACATGTATTTTTTCGTCATAAATTTGATATATTAAGACATTATGCAACGGCGTTGACCAGGGTTTGCAGCTGTCTTGACGATTATCTGAAAACTTAAGAGAACGGAGTCCCGTTATTCAGAATCTGACGACAAATGTAACCCGGATCGGGATGGTTCTTGTCCCGGATTTCAATCTTCTCGCGGCGACGGCCTTTCTCGATGGTTTCCGCGCGGCTAACTATCTTGCCGGTGTTCGATTATATGAATGGTCTATGATCTCTCATGCCGGAAGAAACATCAGAGCGAGTAACGGGATGATGACTTCTGTGCAGGAATTTGATCAATTTTCTGCACCCACCCCTTTTGATCTGGTCGTGATCAATTCAAGCTGGACTCCTGAAGCCTATAGAGACCCTGTGTTACTAAACTGGTTGCGTAAACAGGCAAGAGGCGGGGCCAGACTTGGCGGGCTGGATACGGGTGTCTTTCTTCTTGGTTATGCGGGTTTGCTTGGCGGTGCCAGCTATGCGCTGCATTTTGAACATATCGCCGCCGCGCAGGAAATTTTCCCTGATATACTTATCCATGAAGGGCTTTTTACCCATGAAAGATCACGCTTCAGCGCGGCCGGTGGTGTCGCGGCGCTGGATCTTGCACTGAATATGATAGGAGAGGAGCATGGCGCAGACTTGGCGCAAGCGGCCGCGTCCTATGTTTTTCACGAACGCATCAGGTCTGGTGCGGAACGGCAGACAGATTTTCACATGCTGGGTGGCGGAAACTTCCCGCCAATCCTCCTGCAGGCTTTATCCATGATGCACTCCAACCTTGATCAGCCGCTCAAGATCAGCGAAATAGCCGGAGAGCTGGATGTCTCGCAACGCCAGCTTGACCGGGTTTTCATCCGGTATACCGGTCAGTCACCTGTGCGGAATTACCTTGATATTCGTCTTTCTCATGCATTCAGACTGGTAACCCAGACAGATTTAAGTTTTCTTGAAGTTGCTGTTGCCAGCGGATTTTCTTCACGTGAACATTTTTCACGGGCATATAAAAAGCGATTTGCCCTATCCCCTTCAGATGGACGCCTCAGGGGCAGAACACCGTTTCAGTTCCGAACGGACATTTCTGCCCGCTAAAGACATGTTTAATTATGGACATCCTCAATACGGAAGGGAGATCATGTTTTTACTTGCAAGAACAGAATTTGTATTGAACGATGTAAAAGTCAGTGTTTCGTCAACATTGTTAAGCAAAAATAAAGACAAGAAGGGAGATATGTATAATGTTTAAATCAACTGTAGCTGCAATAGCCTTGGGTGCTTCGTTGGCATTTACGGGCTCTGCATCAGCGCTTGAGATGGGCTCAGACAAGCCGATCAAACTTGCCATCAATGAATGGACAGGCCAGCATCTTTCCACACGTGTCGCCGGTGCCATTCTGGAGCGAGCCGGATATAATGTTGAATACGTAACAGCTGGCTATGGTCCGCAGTTCATTGCTCTCGGCGAAGGTGATCTGCACGCCACGCTTGAGATCTGGACCTCCAATGCCCCTGGCCAGTTCAACGAAGCGGCCGATGCCGGCAAGGTGATTGATATCGGTGATCTTGGCCTCGATGCCCGGGAAGGTGTTCTCTACCCCGTCCATATGAAGGAAATGTGCCCCGGTCTTCCCAGTTGGGAAGCTCTTAACGCCTGCGCCGCAAAGTTTGCCACCGTGGACACCCTTCCCAAAGGTCGACTGCTTGATTACCCGGCCGACTGGGGCTCGCCCGGTAAAGATCGTTTTGAGGCTATCGGCATCGATTTCACCGCGGTTCCGGCTGGCTCTGAAGGAGCGCTGATTACGGAACTCGAAGCTTCGATTGCAAAGAAATCACCGCTTGTGATGACCTTCTGGCAGCCACATTGGGCACTGGCTGAATACGAAACTGAGTGGGTAGCCCTGCCTGCAGGTACCGATGAATGTTATTCCGATGCATCCTGGGGTGTTAATCCCAATGCGACGGGGGATTGTGATTTCAGCCCGACACGAATTTTCAAGGTCACCTGGGCCGGAATGGCCGACACCTGGCCAATGGCTGACGCTCTTCTCAAGATGTACACATTTGATGCTGACAGCCAGCAGAACATGATGGCTGCAGTGGATGGTCGTGGTGAGGATATCAACAAGGTGGTTGCCGCCTATGTTGATGCCAATGCCGGCGCCATCGATGCAATGATCTCCAAAGCCAAATCCATGTAAATGCGAAAGGGGCAGCATATGCTGCCCCTTTTTCCTGCCTCAGGGCATATGGCGATGACCGAAAACCAAGCGAAGATTGAATGCCGCGGGGTCTGGAAGATCTTCGGAGAGCGGGCTGAAAAAGCGTGCCGCGATGTCATGTCGAAAAACGGCACATCCGATGAGATGGAACAGGCCGCGCTGGATAACGCCGGCATCATCGGGGCAAGAGATGTCAGCTTTGATGTTGCCCCGGGAGAACTTTTTGTCATCATGGGCCTGTCCGGTTCAGGCAAATCGACAGTTCTGCGCAGTATTGCACAATTGCAACGCCCCACCATCGGTGAAGTCCTTTTCGATGGCGAAGACCTGGCTGCCATGAGCGATGACGCGTTACGTGATATCCGGCGGCGAAAAATGGGAATGGTGTTTCAGCATTTTGGTCTGGTGCCTCATTTTACGGCTTTGCAGAACATAGCCTTCCCCTTGAGGGTTCGTGGCGAGGATAAGTCTTCTCGTGATGCGAAAGCCAGGGAGATGTTGAACCTTGTCGGGCTTGAAGGGCGAGGGGACGCGTTCCCTTCTGAGCTGTCGGGTGGCCAGCAGCAACGTATTGGCATTGCCCGGTCCCTGGCAGTGGACCCTGAACTCTGGCTTCTCGATGAACCTTTCAGCGCTCTTGACCCCCTGATACGACGTCAGCTTCAGGATGAGCTTCTGGATCTGCAGGCAAGCTTGCGTAAATCTATCATCTTCATCACCCATGATTTCGCTGAAGCTGTCCGGCTTGCTGATCGCATTGCCATCATGCGTGACGGACGAATCATTCAACAGGGCAGTGCTTCATCGCTCCTGCTAAGCCCTGAGGATGATTATGTCCGTTCCTTTGTCCGTGATGTGCCGCGTCTTCAGGTGCTCAAACTCAAAGATATCATGACGCCTGCCTCCCGCCTGAAGGCTGATCTTACCTTATCTCATAATGCGTCCCTTGAAGAGGCTCTTCTGGCGATGGGCAATGGAGGCGACCAGATTGCCGTCAGAAACGATGAGGGCAAGATAGTCGGAAAAGTTATGCGCAAAGAAATTCTTTCTACGGTGGCGGTGGAATAATGCAAACGGACAAAAAATCACTTATGGCAATAGGAGCTGTGCTTGCCACCGCTGTTGCCATCCTGATGCCTGATGCTCTGCCGTTGTTATCCTTGCCGCCTGTTCCCGGCTCGGAAGCTCTTGCAGATGCCATTAACAGCGGCATTGCCTTGTTTGTCGATATTTTCAAACCCGGGCTACGATTTGTGGCCAATCTTGTTGATGCCTCTGTCCGGGGGCTTCAATTCTGGCTTCATTCGATCCCGTGGCTTGCGCTGGTGCTCGCCTGTGGTGTTCTGGGATGGCGGCTTAAATCACCTGCATTAGGCGGATTTTCTGCGCTTGCCGTCCTTTATATGGCCTTATCCGGCCACTGGTTCAAATCCATGAACACACTGGCAATGGTCGGGGTATCGGTTCCTCTTGCGCTTATTCTTGGGTTCGGACTTGGTGTTCTCGGGGCGAAATCACGGCGTGCCAATGCGGTGCTGCAACCAACGCTTGATCTGATGCAGACAATCCCGACTTTTGCCTATCTTGCCCCGCTGGTGGTACTTTTTGGTTTTGGCCCGGTCCCCGGCGTTCTGGCCAGCATGATCTATGCGGCGCCACCTATAACAAAGAATGTGATGCTCGGCCTTCGTCAGGTGCCATCAGAGCTGCGGGAAGTCGCAGATATTTCGGGGGCTTCGGCCTGGCAACGTTTTTATTCCATTGAACTGCCGCACGCCAAACAGCAGATCCTTGTCGGTGTTAACCAGACCGTGCTGGCAACCCTGTCGATGGTTATTATTGCGGCCGTGATTGGCGGGTTTGATGATATTGGGCGTGAAGTGCTGGTTGCCACCAACAAGGGTTCCGCCCGGTTTGGTGAAGCCCTCGGCGCGGGCATTGTGATTGTCCTGCTGGCGGTGGTGATCGACCGGCTCACAAGGGCCGCCGCAGAACCTCCGGCCCCGGGACATAGACGTCATCTTACCCTTGCCGATTTCGGACTTGTGGCTGGCGGTGCAATCATCGGGTTTGTTTTTGCCGATAATCTTGATGCCCTTGCGGCACATACCGCCATGTCCTTGCGTGACGCGGAAGCGGCTGTAAATTCTAGTCTCAATGGTTTCATCCGTGAATACGGTATGATCCTTGACCGGATAAAGAATACGGCGCTCATATATGTGCTTCTTCCCATGCGCATAGGTCTTACCCAGGCTATACTGCCCTTCACCTGGGGCATTGATTTCACTCCCATGATGAAGTTTTGCTATCTTGGCGGGGTGGGTATTCTCAGCCTTTATCTTTTTGCCCGCGGGCGTCTTGTTGGCGCGGTTCTGGTTGCGGCAACCGGTCTTGTTCTTTATCGCGGGTTCACGTTTCTTCCCTGGTGGGTGGTGGTGCCGACCGTAACATGGCTGAGCTGGCGTTTTGCCGGCTGGAAGTTTGCTATATCTGCTGTACTGATGATGCTTTTTATCACCTGGGCCGGGCACTGGCAGGATGCATTATATTCTGTTTATCTCTGCTCCGCGGCTGTTCTGGTCTGTCTTCTTTTGGGATGCCTTCTTGGTGTCTGGGCGGCCAAGTCTGATACCGTATCCCGGGTGATGCAGCCGATTAATGATACACTCCAGTCCATCCCGCTTTATATTTTTCTCATCCCTGCGGTTGCGCTTTTTCAGATAAATGAATTTTCAGCGCTGGTGGCGATTGTTCTCTATGCCATTGTTCCGCTCATCCGGTATACCGAACACGGGCTAAGGAATGTGCCGGCAACACTGTTGGAGGCCGCGACAGCGCAAGGGTGCTCGCGCCTGCAAAAACTTCTCTTTATCGAATTGCCGGTGGCGCGGCCAAGTATTCTGCTGGGCCTGAACCAGACGGTTCTTTTTGCCCTTGCCATGCTTATTATTGCTGTGCTGGTCGGGGCGAGGGGACTGGCTGAGCAGGTCAATATCGGTCTTCGTGATGCCAATACAGGGCTTGGAATGACCGCTGGGCTCTCCATGGCGTTTATCGCGATTATCGCAGACAGGATCCTGCGAGGATGGGCTGTGGAACTTGGAGCCAGGAGCGACGCTTAGGGGTGTTTTTTCTGATCCCTTGTTTCCGCTATTGTCACCAGTAAAGCGGTCAGGATAATGAAACTTGCGCCGATCCACTGGCTGTAGACCATTGGTTCATCAAGAAACAGATTTGCTGTCAGGATGGCAAAAAACACCTCGGACAGCATGAGGATTCCGATGATCGCCGGGGAAACATACTGGGCGATACGGCATATCAGGAGAAATACCGGCATAAACACCACTGTTGAAGCAATAAAGGCGACAGGCGTTGCCTGTAACAGCACGTCCACAGACGGGGTTGCTTCACCAACAATCACGATCCCGACTACTGCCACGAGCGAGCCGAGGATATACTGCATTAGTGTAATGCCTCCGATATCGGCGTCCGGGTAGCGCCGGATAGCAACCGTGCCCACCGACCAAAGAACACCCGCCACAAGACCGAGAAGGTCATGCGGTTCAATGGTGAGCGATGAAGGGGATATACCCATGATCAGGCCACAGCCCGTAAGTCCAAGCATATTTCCAAGCCAGAGAACGGGTCGGTTCTTTTCACCCAGAAATGCCATTCCCATCAGGGTTGACCAGACCGGAGTAAGATAGAATATCAGTGTTGTCTTGGTTACCGAGCCAACAATCAGTCCGATGATGTAAAGCATGAACCCTGCGCCGATAGCCCCGCCGGCGATGAGGTATACGGGAAGATGCTTGCGGTCCCGCCAGATCACAGGAATATAGATCATGGCCAGAACAGGGATAGGCATGAGAGTGTAATAGAGACTGGCCCAGATGCCTCCCATGCCGGCGCTTTCAATAGCTCTGAGCGGTATCCAGAGGAAACCCCATATGGAAGAGCCGAGAAGAACAGTCAGCATGGCTGTTTTCTTGCTGAGTTCTCTGTTCATCAAGGCTGAAAGCATGTTGCTAACCCGGCTTTCTGGCTAAAAACTGGACCGTGGCGGCTTCGCCCTGGTGACGGGGACCCTCGGCAAGATAGCGGCGGACCTCCTGAAGGAAAAGAATATCAAAACCTTCAAAATCACGCTTCATTTTTTCTGCTGTCAGTAGCATTTCCGGTTTTTTGGGGCCGCCGGATGTCAGTTCGATCTGATCTGGTGTGTATCCCTCAAAAACAAGCAACCCGCCGGGTTTCAGGCAGGTGCGTATCCGCTCAACGAAGCGGGTATGATCTTCGGGCAGAAAATGCATGAAACAGACAATAACAAGGTCGTATGCGGCTTCACCCCAGTTCCATTCAAACAGATCACCAGCATGTGCGTTTATCCGGACACCATTGGCTTTGGCCAGCGCTTCGGCTTTTTCCACCGCAAGTTCGGAGACATCGACGCTGGTGACTTCATAGCCCAGCCGTGCCAGATGCACGCCGTTGCGGCCTTCGCCATCCGCGGGGGCAAAAGCTTTCATCCCCTTTGTGGCAAACGGGGTCACCGCCTTGATAAAATCATTGGCTTCGGTGCCGAAGATGTAATCTGGTTTCTGGTAACGCTCATTCCAGAATGCTGCGGGTCCACCCATGTTCATTATCTCCACTGATAAACTTGTATAAGTTGCTTCCGGCGGTAATAATCTTCATCTTTACAGCCATCCATTGACCGGAAGCAAAGCCTTCCCATATCGTAATAACATGAAAATATCTGGAGACAATCATGGCATATGCAATTTGCGCGGATACACCTGGCGGCGTTGAAGTTCTGGAATGGAGAGATATCCCGACACCTGATCCCGGGTCGGGTGAAGTTCTCATTCATCAGACAAAAGTCGGGCTCAATTTCATTGATGTCTACATGACAAGCGGTGTTTATCCGTTCCCCGAAGACGGCCCGCAGATCCCCGGTGGTGAAGCGGCCGGCATCGTTGCTGCTGTCGGTGAGGGCGTGACCGGTTTTAATATCGGTGACAGGGTGGCCTATACAACACCGAACGGGGCGTATCGGGAAGAACGTGTCATGCCAGCAGATCGCCTGGTCAGATTGCCGGATAGTATCTCAGATGAAGTGGCGGCGGCTTCCATGCTCAAAGGGATGACGGTGGAATATCTGCTCAACCGTTCATTTAAGGTAACTTCCTCAAGTAAAGTGCTGTTCCATGCGGCGGCTGGTGGTGTCGGCCTTATTGCTGGTCAGTGGTTAAAGCATATTGGTGCGGAAAGCATCGGCACTGTTGGTAGCGATGAGAAAGCCGAGCAGGCCAAGGCTGCCGGATATACCCATGTTATCAACTATAACAGCTCGGATTTTGCCGAAGCTGTTCTTGAAATCACCAAGGGTGAAGGCGTGGATGTTGCCTATGACAGTGTCGGTCAGGCCACCTATCCCAAAACCCTTACCTGCATAAAGACGTTCGGGCTGTTTGTTTCTTTCGGCCAGTCCAGCGGCGTGATCAGTAATCTCGCCATGGCAGATTTTGCCAAGAACGGATCTCTTTATGCCCAGCGGCCGACCCTGTTCAACTTTATCGCAACGCCGGAAAGTCTTGCTGAAGTATCGGGACATATGTTCGGGATGCTGTCCGGCGGACATGTGAATATCGATATCAACCAGCGATATGCCCTTAAAGATGTGCCTGAAGCTTTTGAGGCGCTGATCAATCGCCGGACGACCGGGGCAACCGTTTTTGATACCGGGAGAGGATAATGGCATCCAAACTATGGAAAGGGCAGGCTTTCACTGTCAGTCACGCTGACGGTACCGGCATTGCCGCGGGCGGATTTACCGGAGGGCTGAGAGCATTTTTCGAATACCGTGATCTTGGCATCAAAGATGCCACCAGCGGTAAATTCGCCGCCCATGTGATCCGCGCTGTCCCCGGCCGCCATGCTGAGCCGAACTGGCATATTCATGAGCTGGATTTCCAGATGATCTATATCCTCAAGGGATGGGTGACGTTCGAATATGAAGGTCAGGGGGAGGTTACTTTTCGCCCCGGATCCGCTGCGCTCCAACCGCCAGGCATTCGCCACCGGGAGATACGCCACAGCGATGATCTGGAGCTTATAGAAATCACGTCTCCTGCGGAATTTGCAACTGAAATGGTCGACCCTCCCGAAGAGCAGGAGAGCTGAACGTCTTTTTCAGGTAAGAAAGGCCGACCCGTTAGCGCAACAAAGTGATGAGGTTAATACGGTAACGGGTGTGCCCGGTTGGCATCATTGATGGCGCTCATCACGTCATCGGAAAGGACAAGGTCTTTTCCTGCAATGATGCGCTCGAGTTGCTCAAGGCTGGTTGCCCCGAAAATTGCCGATGTCACAAATGGTCGTTGCTGGCACCATGCAAGGGCCATATGAACCGGATCAAGCCCGTTATCCCTTGCAATGCCAAGATAGGCGTCGATGGCGGGCCAAATACGAGGATTAATCCTGCCGCCAAGGCTTTCGTTGATGCTGCGTCGTGAGCCCTGTGGAGTTTCTTTGTTGCTGTATTTTCCTGTGAGAAGGCCTGCCGCCAGCGGGGAGAAGGCAAGAAGGCCGACATCTTCATGATGGGTGAGTTCAGCCATATCCGTGTCATAAAGACGGCAGAGAAGGCTGTATTCATTCTGAACAGACTGCATTCGTGGATAGCCGTTCCCCTCGGCAAGCTGCAGCCAGCGCATCGTTCCCCAGGCGCTCTCATTGGAAAGCCCGACATGACGGATCTTTCCCTCTTTTATAAATCCATCAAGTGTTTCGAGCACCTCAAGCATATTGGCGGTGACGGCCTCGCTGTCCTGATCGGTGGGATCATAGGTCCAGTTCTGCCGGAACATATAGGATCCACGATTGGGCCAGTGCAGCTGATAGAGATCAATGTAATCTGTCTGCAGTGAAACAAGGGAGGAGGTGAGCGCTTCTTCCAGTGTTTTCCTGGTGATCGGCGCTCCGTCGCGGACGTTTTGGTTGCCTTCGCCGGTAATCTTGGTGGCCAGCACGATCTTATCCCTTTTCCCGGAACTGGCAATCCAGGTCCCTATCACACGTTCCGTATCGCCCTGGGTTTCCTTTGACATTGGTGTTGTCGGATACATTTCGGCGGTATCGATAAAATTAATCCCGTGATCAAGAGACATATCAATTTGGGCATGACCCTCGGCTTCGGTGTTTTGCGTGCCCCAGGTCATACTACCCAGACAAAGGGACGAAACCATAAGATCCGTCCGGCCAAGACGACGATAATCCATTCGAATTCTCCTAGTTTTGAGCGAGGTGATCAGCGATGGCGGCGGCGGCTGACAATGTATCTGCCTCACCACCCAAATCGCCTGTCCTGTATTTTGGATCAGCCAGGGTTGCCTCGATGGACGTGACGATCGCGGCGGCGGCTTCAGTATAGCCGAGATGTTCCAGCATCATTGCTCCGGCCCAGATCTGGCCTGTCGGATTTGCAATACCCTTGCCGGTAATATCCGGGGCTGAGCCGTGAACAGGTTCAAAAAGGGAGGGGAAAGTTTTTTCCGGATTAATATTCCCTGACGGGGCAACGCCTATCGTGCCGGTGCACGCCGGGCCGAGATCAGAGAGAATATCACCGAAAAGATTAGAGGCTACCACCACATCAAACCAGTCCGGGTGGAGAACAAAATTGGCGGTCAGAATATCGATATGATATTTATCCCATGTCACATCAAAATAATGTTCGGCCATGGCCTCAACTCTCTCATCCCAATAGGGCATGGTGATTGAAATACCATTGGATTTCGTCGCTGAAGTCAGATGCTTGCGCGGACGTGATCTGGCCAGTTCAAAGGCGAATTTGAGGACCCTGTCAACACCATGACGGGACATGACCGTTTCCTGAATGACAACTTCACGTTCGGTATCCGGGAACATACGGCCGCCGATGGATGAATATTCACCTTCGGTATTTTCCCTGACAATGTAGAAATCAATATCTCCGGGTTTGCGGCCAGCGAGGGGTGAGGGAACTCCGGGAAGAAGACGAACAGGCCTTAAATTCACGTATTGATCAAACTCCCGGCGAAACTTGATGAGTGAGCCCCACAGGGATATGTGGTCAGGAACAGTTTCAGGCCAGCCCACGGCACCGAAGAAAATGGCATCATCCTGACCTATGCGGTCTTTCCAGTCATCGGGCATCATCTGGCCATGCTCTTCGTAATAGGCGCAGGATGCGAAATCATGATGGGTGTAATTGAGATTGATCCCAAACCGTTCACAGGCAACGTCAAGTACCTTCAGGGCGGCGGGGACAACTTCATTGCCGATCCCATCTCCGGGGATTACTGCGATGGAATGTTGGTTTTTGATCATGGCTACACTCATAGAAAAAAGATATCAGACCCGGAAAGACGGGGGCCTCATATTCAGAGTAAAGACAAGTTTCAGAACTAGCAAGTCAGGGAAAGGAACAGAGGATGAAGAAATCCCGCAAAGTGTTTATTTCGCATTGCGCATTCGCACAAACCCCGCGGCGAGATCAGCCAGCAGATCATCCGTATCCTCAAGCCCGGCATAGATACGCATCAGACGACCGGGGGGAAGAGAGGTGACGGATCTTTTGAGGTGTCCTTCACTGATGAGGCTTTCATGCCCTCCCCATGAGGCACCTATGCCGAAAAGTTCAAGCCCGTCAGCCATTGCATCAACGGCTGCATCGGGGATGTCTTTGTCGATCACAAAACCGAACAAACCGCATGCACCGGTGAAATCACGTTTCCACAAAGCGTGCTGGGGATGGCTCTCAAGTGCGGGATGCAGCATGGTTGTAACTTCAGGTTGCTGTTCAAGCCATTCAGCCAGCGCGAGGCCGTTGGTTTCGGATTGGCGGAGACGTATTGCCATGGTCCGCAACCCCCTCAAGGCGAGATAGTGATCGTCCGGCGCAACACACAGGCCGATATTCTTTGTGTATTCGCGAATGTGTTTTGATGTTTCTCCGGATGAGGCCACGAAACCTATGCTGACATCGGAATGACCGCTGATATATTTTGTTCCGGCTTCTATTATAATATCGATTCCATGCTCTACTGCATTGAAATAAAATGCAGTTCCCCATGTATTATCGCATGCAGTCAGGATGCCTTTTTCTTTTGCCAGGGCGACCAGGGCTGTGGTGTCCTGCATTTCAAAAGTCAGGCTTCCGGGGGTTTCGATATAAAGAAGGCTTGTCTTCTCCGTGATCAGGCGGGAGATGCTTTCGGCATCAGCGACAGGATCATAAAACAGGGGAGTGACGCCGATCTGCGGCAGAATAACCTCAGCAAAACGTCGACCTGATCCGTAAAGGCTGTCAGGGAAGAGGACATTATCACCATTTTTTACCACCGCCAGAACCCCGGTGGTGATCGCCGCCAGACCCGAAGGCACCGCAACGGCATCGTCGGTGCCATACAAACCCGCAACAGACATCTCCACCGCCTCGGAAGTCGGGGTGCCAATACGGCCATAGTCGTATTTACCCCGGCGATTGCGGTAATCATCCAGGGTTTCTTTCATTATGGTGGAGGTATGATAGACCGGAATATTGGGTATTCCGTGGTTTTTCGCTGGTGTCATTCCGGCGTGGACAGCATAAGATCCCTTTTTTACCGCTTTGGTGTTCATTTCGCCCTCAATAGGTGGTGCAGGTGTAATTTATAAGATTTAACCGAGAAATTTCTCTTAAGAATTAATCCAATCAATAGACTTTAAACAAAAATTTATTGTCAAGACAGCATGATTTTGATTATCTTTCATCTACTAGGGTTAATTACCCTGAACAAACAACCTAGGGATGATATTATGAAAAAACTAACAACAGCTATTGTTGGTGTTGCTAGCCTTATGCTTGCCTCCAACGCCGTCGCTGGTAGCCATGGTGATAGCACACTCGCACAGGTCCAAGCGAAGGGCTTCGTTCAGTGTGGAGTGAGCCAGGGTCTTCCTGGTTTCTCGAATGCTGATGATTCCGGTAACTGGACCGGTCTTGATGTTGACCTTTGCCGCGCCGTTGCTGCAGCCGTTTTCGGCGATGCCAGCAAAGTTAAGTTCTCCCCCCTTTCCGCAAAGCAGCGTTTCACCGCTCTGAGCTCGGGCGAAATTGATATCCTGTCACGGAACACAACCTGGACCATGACACGTGACACCCAGCTCGGCCTCAATTTTGCTGGTGTTAACTACTATGACGGTCAGGGCATGATGGTTCCGACCGCTCTTGGTGCCACATCTGCACTGGAGCTTGATGGCGCAAACATCTGCACCAACACCGGCACCACA
>CAZOLR010000004.1:0-84786 GCA_964580905.1 uncultured Hyphomicrobiales bacterium
CCGGCCACCGTTGCCAGAACAGCGATGGTCATGCCGATAATGCCATACCATACCGCACGTTTGGCGCTTTCCTGGTTGGATAACCCGCCAAGAGAAAGAATGAAAAGAACAGTTGCCGAAATATAGGCGGCGGCCTGAATACCAAAAACCATAACTACACCTCCGCCTTAAGATTTCTTGAACATCTGGAGCATGCGGCGCGTCACCATAAACCCGCCCACAATATTGATCGTTGCAATCAGCACCGATATTGCCGCCAGCACCGTGATGATCGAGTTGCCTGTATCGAGCTGCAGCAATGCGCCGAGAATGATGATGCCTGAAATGGCGTTAGTGACCGCCATCAATGGTGTATGAAGCGAATGCGCAACACCCCAGATCACCTGGAAGCCGACAAATACCGCCAGCACGAAAACAATGAAATGCTGCATGAAATTGGCCGGAGCATAAACGCCGATCAGCGCCATCAGCAGACCTCCGAGCACCAGAAGACCCGTCTGCTGGCGTCCCGCCTTTGCCATGGCCGCAGCTTCTTCGGCGGCGATCTCTTCAGGTGTTTTCTGCGGGGCCTTATCTGGTGTTTTTGAGGCAATAGCCTGCACTTTCGGTGGCGGAGGCGGGTAGGTGATCTCACCTTCAAAGGTTACCGTGGCGCCTCTGATGACGTCATCGTTCATATCATGAACAAGAGTGCCATCCTTTTCCGGCGTAAGATCAGCCATCATATGCCTGATATTCGTCGCATAGAGCGTGGACGCCTGAGTGGCCATCCGGGAGGGGAAATCCGTATAGCCGATAATTGTCACTTCATTTTTCGTGACAATCTTCTCATCAGCAACCGTGAGTTTGCAGTTTCCGCCCTTCTCCGCCGCCAGATCAACGATGACCGAACCCGGTTTCATGGCCGCGACCATATCGGCTGTCCAGAGCTCCGGTGCTTCCCTGTTCGGGATCAGGGCGGTGGTGATGACGATATCAATCTCGGGTGCCTGCTCACGAAACAGGGCGAGCTGCTTTTCACGGAATTCCGGGCTTGACGGAGCGGCATATCCACCTGAAGCCGCGCCATCCTGACTGTCTTCAAAATCAAGGAAAAGGAACTCCGCGCCCATCGATTCAATCTGTTCGGCGACTTCGGGCCGGACATCAAAGGCGCGAACAATAGCCCCGAGAGACTGAGCCGTCCCGATGGCGGCAAGCCCGGCAACACCAGCACCGATCACAAGCACCTTGGCAGGCGGCACTTTACCCGCAGCCGTGACCTGCCCGGTGAAGAACCGTCCGAAATTGTTACCCGCCTCAATAACCGCACGGTAACCGGCAATATTAGCCATGGATGAAAGCGCATCCATTTTCTGGGCCCGGGAAATCCGCGGAACCATCTCCATGGCAACAACATTGACCCCCTGCTTGCCGGCCTGTTCAAGCGCAGGCTGGTCACCGGCAGGGTTGAAAAACCCGATAAGTGTCTGGCCCTTCTTCAGTGACTTGAGTTCCTGGGATGTGGGAGGGCGGACCTTGGCCACCACATCAACATTTGCGTAGAGTTCTTTTGCTGATTTTACGACCGTGACCCCAGCTTCGGCATAGGCATCATCCGAAAAACGTGCTTTTTCGCCCGCGCCTTTTTCAATAAAGCAGGTATGCCCCAGTTTCTGAAGCTGAAGCGCCGATTCAGGTGTCATAGCCACCCTTGCTTCGCCAGCCATAATTTCCTTGGGCGCACCTATCCGCATTGCATCACTCCGATATAAAAACCCGGCGAAATCCGCCGCTGAGTTTCAAAATTAGTCTTAAAGCCGCCCATGGGAATAGACAGCTTCAGGAATCCCGCACAAAGATGCCGCATCATGCTGGCGTTTAGCAAGGTCTTTTACGTCAAATGCGTCAATTAAACCCTCAAAAAGCTGGTGCCAGTTAACCTCGGCCTTAAGATGCATAAAGACTGAACCCAGCCCGATCGCGGCCCGGTCCATGAGAACGAATTCCCGGGGCGGTTGTACGCCGCCGATCCGTTTCAGCTCTTCATAGACTTTCATGGCGACTTCACGTCCCTGATTTCCTGTCCGCATCTCCTGTATTGGTCTTGCCCTGTCCTCAAGAAGAGGCGTGTAGATAAATCTTGCCCAGATGTTGAGAATATCGATGGCTTCCCGGTCAAGACCTGCAAACCCCCATTTCTCATACGCATGCACCGCCAGATCATCGTTCCCGTCCCTGAGGGCATGATATAGATCAATCACCCCGGCAACAAAATCCGGACGGAACAGCCTGATGCATCCATAGTCAAGCAGGTTGACTGACCGGTCCGGTGCAATCGTGTAATTTCCCGGATGCGGATCGCCATGGATCACGCCGTAGTAATAAAACGGCACATACCATGTCCGGAACATATTGATGGCAACGGCGTTGCGTTCATCCTGATCTTCGGTGGCGGCAATATAATCTTTCAGCTTCTGGCCTTCGACCCAGGTCATGGTCAGAAGACGATCGGAAGAGAGCTCCGGCAGAGGTTCAGGCACATTAGCCCCGGCCTCACCTTCAAGCATCAGACGGTAAAGCCTCATATTCGCGGCTTCACGCCGGTAATCAAGCTCTTCTTCGAGACGCTCGGCAAGTTCGGCATGGATCTCGCTGGTTGAAATTGCCTTATCGTAGCGCTCGTAAAGGGAAAAGATCAGCTTGAGCTGGCGCAGATCAGCTTCGACGGCAGAACGCATATCAGGATATTGCAGCTTGCAGGCATAGGCCTGGCCGTCATGCCCGGTGGCACGATGCACCTGGCCGAGGGAAGCTGCGGCAGCGGCCTGTTTTTCAAATGCGGCAAATCTGGACTGCCAGTCTGACCCCAGTTCAGTCGCCATCCGCCGTTTCACAAACAGCCATCCCATCGAAGGGGCATCGGTCTGCAGATTTGCGAGTTCTTCTGCATATTCCCGGGGCAGGGCTTCGGGGATGGTGGCAAGGATCTGGGCGACTTTCATCAGCGGGCCCTTCAGCCCGCCCAGCGCATCCCGCAATTCGGTTGCGTGATTTTCCCGGTCAACCTTGATCCCGAGATATCTCTCACCAGCGAGTTTCATCGCCAGATTGCCCATGGTTCCCGTCACCTTGGCGTAGCGGCGTATCCTGCCGCCCATGCCTGATTTATCGTCGCTCATTTATGCCTCCCCGATACCGTCGGTGGCGAGATCATCGGCCAGCTGATCGATCATCCCTGCCAGCATATCAAGTCCCAGTGACCAGAAGGTTTCCTGACGCGCATCAAGACCAAAGGGGGCAAGCGCGGCGTCATGGCGGTCCGTCCCCCCGCCACGAAGGAGATCAAGATACCCCGATACAAACTGAGCCTTTGCGGCATCGGTCCCCGCGCTCTGATAAACCTGCCATAACGCGTTCACCAGACAATCCCCGAAAGCATAGGCATAGACATAGAAAGGAACATGGACAAAATGGGGAATGAACCCCCAGATCGGCCGGTAGGTCTCATCAATCGTGATGGCCGGGCCGAGGGCTGTTGCCTGGGTTTCCATCCAGATATCTGAAATCTGATCGGGGGTCAGCTCACCCTCACGCCGTTGGTCATGAAGACGGGTTTCAAAATTGTGAAATCCGATCTGGCGGACCACCGTATTCAGCATATCCTCGATCTTGCCCGCCAGAAGAGCACGCCGCTGAACCGGATCTTCCGCTGTATCAATCAGCTTTTGGAAAACAAGCATTTCCCCGAAGACAGATGCCGTCTCCGCCAGCGTCAGCGGCGTTGAACACATCAGATGGCCTTTCGGGGCCGCCAGCACCTGATGCACGCCATGCCCGAGCTCATGGGCCAGCGTCATCACATCACGCACCTGACCGCTGTAGTTCATCAGAATATAGGGATGGGCCGAGGGCACGGTGGGATGGCTGAACGCCCCGGATGCCTTGCCGGGCCGCTGCGGGGCATCAATCCAGTTCCGCTCAAAGAACCAGGAGGCAACTTCTGCCATGCCCGGATCGAACTCGCCAAAGGCTTCAAGTATTATTGATCTGGCCCGGTCCCATGAAAATTCCCGTGTATCCTCACCCGGAACAGGAGCGTTGCGATCCCACCAGGGCAGTTTATCCACGCCCATCCAGCCTGCTTTTAGCCTGTAGTAGCGATGGGTCAGGTCAGGCATGCGATCCGTGACGGTGCGGGCAAGCGCATCGACAACATCATCTTCAACATCATTGGCGAGATTGCGTGATGAAACAGGGCGCGGGAAATTGCGCCACTTGTCATCAACACTTTTTTCCTTGGCAATCGTGTTCAGTATCAGAGCCATCAACCTCTTGTTCTGATCAAGAATGCCCGACCGGCTCAGCCCTGCTTCGCGCCGCACAGCAGGATCAGGATCGGTCATCATGTCAAGGATTTCAGCTTCGCTGACATCTCTTCCTCCGACAGGGAAACGAAGCCCGGCGGCGGTTTCGTCAAACAGCCTGATCCAGGCCGCTCTTCCCGATGGCTGGCGTTCCAAAAGAAGGGTTTCCATTTCATTTGACAGCTGATGCGGTCGGAAAGCACGCACCTGACGAAGCCAGGGTTTCCACTCCCTTAAGCGAAGACTTTCCGCATAAATCTGCTCCATCCGGTCATCCCCGATGCCCGCAAGCTCAAGCTCGACAAAGACAAGTTTTGCGCTGATTTCACTTTCAGTCTCGCGCATCATCTGCGCCTTCTGGCCCACAGCAGGATCCGTCATATCCGCGGCAAAGGCGAGATCGGCAAAACTTGTCATCCGTCCAAGCTTCTCGGAAATGGCTTCATAAGCGCTGATCACGTCTGCAAGCTCATCACCTGAAGCTTGGTGCAATCTGCCTGTCCATCTGGCGGCAAGCTCTTCGGCGTCTTTCTTTGCAGCATTACGATCGCGCTCAAGTTCCGGCGCGTCCGGGGAAGTATAGAGATCATCCAGTGACCAATGGGGAAGACTGTCAGGCATGGCGTACACATTGATTAGAGGTTCTATTGAGATATAAGGTCAATGCCGGATAAAGCAATATCGGAATAAAGCTCAACACTGATTTTCAATCGGGCAAATTTGGGGCTCAAGTCTTGCCAGCCTGTTTACTTTCATTCTTAATAAAGAAAAAAGGGCATGCCATGAGCGCTGGAAAAACACCTGATATCGCACCTGAAGACAGGTCCCTGCCCGGCCTGTTCTTCCGCATATCGTCTCAGATGAAATCCCGTAAATTCATCTGGAACAGGCATAACAGCGGCTGGATCGGGATCAGTTACAGCGAAGTGGCCAAAGAGGTGAAAAACATAGCCTCCGGCCTTCTTGCCCGCGGGGTCAACCCGGGCGACCGTGTCATCATCAATTCAGAAAACAGACTTGAATGGGTTATCGCTGACCTTGCCATCATGTCCATCGGGGCGGTGACGGTTCCGGCCTATACCAGCAATACGACAGATGATCATCTGCACCTGCTCAATGACAGTGAAGCGGTAGCGATTATCTGTTCGACACGAAAATTGGCCACCGCCGCAGAAGCGGCCGCTGAAAAAGCCCCTTCCTGCCGGCTTCTTATTCTGATCGAAAACTCGAAGACCATCCACCAGCCCGCCGGTCTTGCCATTATTTCCTGGGAAAATCTCAGTGCCGATGGCCGCCGCTACCCGGCGGATATAGATGCCATGGTCTCAACACTGGATACGGAAAACCTGGCCTGTATCATCTACACTTCCGGCAGTGATGATCATCCCAAAGGGGTTATGCTCAGCCATCGGTCCATCCTCAGCAATATCACCGCGGCACGGGAAAGGTATCCCATGGTCAGGGAAGGCCGGGAGGTTTTTCTCTCCCTCCTGCCGCTCAGCCACGCCTATGAACACACGATCGGGCTTTACTTTGCTATCCTTGTGGCGGCGGAAATCTACCACCTGCCCACACCTGAGCATATCGCCCAGACATTGCTTGAAACACGGCCAACCATGATGACCGCTGTGCCGAGATTGTGCGAACTGCTCCATGACCGTATCCGAAGCGGCGCCAAGGGCCGGGGCAGGCTTGCCGAAAAACTGCTTACCCTGACACTTCGTCTTGGCCGGAAAAAAGAACAGAAAGACCAGCTTTCCCTCAGTGAGAAACTTCTTGACCACATATTGACGGTTCTTGTTCGTCGCGCGGTCGCCCGCCAGCTTGGCGGCAGACTCAGGATTATCGTATCCGGAGGCGCTGCTCTCTCGCCGGCGGTGGGTCGGTTTTTTCTTGCCCTCGGCATAAGGCTTGTTCAGGGATACGGGCAGACCGAAGCCTCACCGGTCATCAGCTCAAACGGGACGGATGATATCCGTATCCAGAGCGTTGGCCGTCCGCTTCACGGCGTTGAGGTCAGTCTGGGCAAATCCGGGGAGCTCTTAGTCAGGGGGCCGCTCGTCATGAAAGGATACTGGCGCCAACCCCAGGAAACATCGAGAGTGCTTAAGGATGGCTGGCTTCATACCGGTGATATCGCTGAAATAGATGATGATGGCTTTATCACTATTACCGGCCGCAAGAAGGATATCATTGTCAATTCCGGCGGTGAGAACGTCTCGCCGGGGCGGGTGGAAAGCCGTCTTCTTGCCCAGCCGAATATAGAACAGGCGATGGTGTTCGGTGATCGCAGGCCCTGGCTTGTCGCGGTGATTGTCCCAAGCCAGCTCTGCCTTGAGAGGGCCGCAAACAAACCCGACAAGATCACCAAATACATACAGAGCGATATCGATACGGCCAATTCCCGTCTTGCCGCAAGCGAGCGCGTGCGCCGGTTTCTGATCGACCGGGAGGGTTTTACGGTCAGCAACAAGAGGCTGACACCAACATTAAAACCCAAACGCCATATCATCTGGCGTGATTTTGAAGACAAGCTCAACAGACTTTATTCACGCCAGGCATGAAATTCTTCTTGCCGGATGAACGCATTTGGGATCACTCTTGCGTGATGTAAATCTGGGGAGGGAAGCATGCGTATCGGATTTATTGGTCTTGGAAATGTTGGCGGCAAACTGGCGGGGAGTCTTATCCGGAACGGGCTTGATGTGACGGTACGTGATCTTGACAAAGAGGTTGCGGCCCCGTTGCTTGAAAAAGGCGCAGGCTGGGCAGAAAGCCCCAAAGAAATGGCCGAAAACTGCGATATGATCATCACCTGCCTGCCCTCGCCTGCGGCCTGTGCCAAAGTCATGGAGGATGAAGACGGGATCCTGGCCGGACTTGCCCCGGGCAAGATCTGGGCTGAGATGAGCACCACCGACGAAGCTGAAGTCCGGCGCCTCGGGGCGCGTGTTGCGGAAAAGGGCGCCGCCGCCGTCGACTGCCCTGTTTCGGGAGGGTGCCACCGTGCGGCAACGGGAAATATCTCTATTTTTGCGGGCTGTGAGCGGGAGGTTTTTGAACGTATCCTGCCTGTTCTCACCACGATGGGGCGACGCATCCTTCATACAGGACCGCTGGGTTCAGCCTCCATTCTCAAGGTGATGACAAATTACCTCGCCACCGCCAATCTGATCACCTGCGCGGAAGCATTGGTGACGATGAAAGCCGCGGGGATGGACCTCAACACAACCTTTGAGGCGATCCGGATTTCATCCGGCAATTCCTTTGTGCATGAAACAGAAAGCCAGGTCATTCTGAACGGCAGCCGCGATATCAACTTCACCATGGATCTGGTGCTCAAGGATATCGGCCTCTTTCAGGAAATTGCCGAAAGATCCCATGTGCCGCTGGATGTCTCGCCGCTCCTGATTGAGATCTTCAAGGATGGTATGGCAAAATATGGCGCAAGAGAATGGTCGCCGAATATCATCCGCCGGCTTGAAGACGCAACCGGGCTCGATATCACCGCCCCCGGTTTCCCCGATGAGATTGTCGATGATGAACCGGAAGAACCGGGATATGAGGTTACCGCTCTGCGCTAGCAGAACCGGAAAGCAAATCCGGCCTCATCGCGGTCAGGGGCAGATGATTACGGCTGACGACATTGCCGTGAAATCATGCCTCAACAAGTGCAAACGAATATGGTATCACGTGGTGTGTGGTCCCGTAGCTCATCAGGATAGAGCGTGAGATTCCTAATCTCAAGGTAGCAGGTTCGAGTCCTGCCGGGATCACCACCCCAACTGCAGAGGTGGGGAATTACACATGGGACGTCGTGGATTTTCCACCCGTTTAGCAGCTGAATGTCCGGTTAATATTCTCAGAGAAGACAAACCGTTGGTAAATTAAATGTAAGTTAATTTACATCAAGATCATCCAAGGCTATGATGGATTCATTATTAATGGAGATATACGCCTTGATTGAGAATGGACACTCGAATCTGAATATGCGCCAGCAGGAAATTCTGAAACTTGTCCGTGAGATGGGCTATGTCTCCATTGACCAGCTTGCCGAGAAATTCGGTGTATCGCAGCAAACTGTTCGGCGGGATATCATTTTTCTCAATGATCAGCAGCTCGTTCAGCGCCATCATGGCGGCGCAGCCTTACCCCCCGGCAAAGATCGGCTGGCCTACCCCAGCCGCAAGGGGCAGAATTCTGAGGCAAAAGAGGCCATTGGCCGGATGATCGCGGCACAAATACCCAATGGCGCATCTGTCTTCATTGACATCGGGACGACCATGGCCGCAGTGGCCGAATCTCTCTCCGGACATCAGAACCTGAAGATAATCACAAACCACATTGATGTTGTGTATACTCTTTGCGAGAAGACAGATTTTGAAATTATCTTAACCGGTGGTCTGGTACGTAATCGTGACCGGGCAATCTGGGACGAATCAACAGCTGAATTTCTGCGCCGATTCCGTGTCGGGTTTGGTATTTTCGGAGTTGGGTCACTGACCGACGATGGGCAGTTACTGGATTATCATTACCGGGATGCCCAGGCATCTCGTGCCGCCATGGAAATTTCCCGCGTAAAATTCGCTGGCTTTGACCATTCGAAGATGAATGCGAATGCTCTAATGCCTTTTGCCCATGTGTCTGAACTTGATGGTATTTTTACTGACAAACCTCTCCCACCTGATCTTTCGCGACTGATAAAGGGCAATGGTGTTGAATTATTTTTCAACGATTGACCCTGCACATGAAACGACAGCGGCTTCTTTAATTTCCAGATTTCATTTTATCTTGAATTGCTCACTTGACATATCTTTGTAAATTTTCTTACATAATTGTCAGGTAACATACAAAACCTTGGGGAATATTGCTTAACAAACCTGTTTTAAGGTTATTGAGTGAGGGTGATCCGGAAACATGTCGGCAATTGAGCTGCAAAACGTAACGAAACGTTGGGGAGAAACCACCGGCGTTGATAATGTATCCTTTGCTGTTGAAAGCGGGAGTTTTGCAATCCTCCTTGGCCCTTCCGGATGCGGAAAATCCACAACTCTTCGCATGATAGCGGGGCTGGAAGACGTGACCGAAGGTCGTCTTCTTATCGGCGGCAATGATTTGACCACCGCGTCGCCTTCTGACCGGGCTTTGTCGATGGTGTTCCAGTCTTATGCACTGTTTCCCCATCTTAGTGTTGAAGAGAACATCATCTTTGGGTTGAAAGTCCGCAGGGTTCCGGCCAATGAACGGGCAACACGATTGAAGCGGGTGGCTGAAATCGTTGGGTTAACCGACGTCATGACCCGGAAACCTGGCCAGCTTTCAGGTGGCCAGCGCCAGCGGGTGGCCCTTGCAAGGGCGATTATTGCCGAGAACAACATCTGCCTGATGGATGAACCCCTTTCCAATCTTGATGCCAAGCTCCGTCATGATATGCGCATTGAGATCCGTGCTTTGCAGCAACGGCTTAACATGACGGTGATTTATGTCACTCATGATCAGGCGGAAGCCATGAGTATGGGGGACAAGGTTATTCTGATGCGTGATGGCCAGATCGAACAGCAGGGCACACCGGAAGAACTCTATGATCGTCCGGCCACGACGTTTGCCGCATCCTTCATCGGCACGCCGCCGATGAAATTGCTGAACGTGGTTCCGGGTGATGGCTATATGTTGGCCGAAGGTGAAAACACGACGAAAATTCTGCCCGGGACAGGCTCGGAGATGATGGTCGGTATCCGGCCAGAACACATTTCCATATCTGATGAAAAAGGCATACCAGCCCAGCTGGTCAGCGCCGATTATCTGGGCTCAGAAACGATCATTGATGCCCGCATTGGTGATCAGCCCATCCTTGTTCGCAGCGCAGGACACGTGAAGTTGTCCAAGCCTGTAAAGGCACGCTTGAGGTGGAACAAAAAGGATGTCCATGTCTTTGACCGCACCAGCGGCAAAAGAGATGACACGATCAAGGCTTATTCAGTCTAAGCCCTGATCAATAAGATTTCCGTTCAGTAAGTTCGGGGCGGAGAGGGGGCCAACTTAAGGTCACCAAGTTCACAAAGGAGGAAGCTATGTTAAGGTTTTTAAGAAACTCGGCCAGAAAACTGGCCCTTGCTGCAGCGTTCAGTATGAGTCTGACGTCTATTGCAGCGGCTGTAGAATTAACCATGTATTATCCCGTGGCGGTCGGTGGTGCGCTGACCAAGATCGTGGATGGTCTGGTTGCGGATTTTGAAAAGGAAAATCCGGACATCAAGGTCAACGCGATTTATGCGGGCAATTACAACGATGCCCGGATCAAGGCGCTTGCTGCTCTCAAGAGTGGTGAACCGGCCCAGCTGTCGGTGATGTTCTCCATCGATATTTATGAGTTGATTGAACAAGGCGCCATCGTTGCCTTTGACGATCTCGTCAAGACAGCTGATGAAAAGGCCTGGCTCAACAGTTTTTATCCGGCACTGATGGAAAATGGCCGCACCCAGGGCAAGACATGGGGAATCCCTTTTCAGCGTTCCACGATTGTGATGTATTACAACAAGGATGCGTTCCGCGCCGCTGGTCTTGATCCGGAAAACCCGCCAGCCACATGGGATGAGCTTGTTGCTGCTGGCAAGAAACTGACCAAGAAGAACGGGGATGCGGTTGAACAGTGGGGCGCGATGATCCCGTCAACAGGATATCCGTACTGGATGTTTGGGGCGCTTGCCATGCAGAATGGCCAGACACTCATGAATGGTGACGGCAACGAGACCTATTTCAACGCTCCTGCGACGGTCGAAGCCCTCGAATTCTGGAAAAGCCTCGGGTCAGATCATGGTATTATGCCCTCTGGCACGATTGAATGGGGCACCCTGCGGCAGAATTTCCTTGAAGGCAAGACCGCCATCATGTGGCATTCAACGGGCAACCTGACCACCGTCAAGAACAACGCATCGTTTGATTTTGGCGTTGCCATGCTGCCCGCACAGAAGCGCCGCGGCACACCTACGGGCGGCGGTAACTTCTATATCTTCAAGGACAGCACAGATGAAGAAAAAGCCGCAGCACTCAAACTGATCAAGTTTCTGACACAGCCTGAAAGAACAGGTGAATGGAGCATGAAGACAGGGTATCTCGGCACACGTCCGGATGCTTATGCGACGTCAACCTTGCAGAATTATGTCAAGGAATTCCCGCCGGCAGCAGTTGCCCGTGACCAGCTGGAATTTGCCACGGCCGAACTGTCAACCTACCAGACAGGCCGGGTGCGGAAAATTCTGGATGATGCCATTCAGGCGGCCCTGACCGGGTCAAAATCCCCCGCCGAGGCTCTTGGTGATGCGCAGAAGCAGGCCGACCGTCTGCTCAAGCGTTACCGCTAGTTCCTTCGTGACTCACCGGCAGCCTTTTTTAGGTTGCCGGTGAGTTCTCCTAATAAATCATGTTGCCGCAGGTTTTCAGGAAATGATCAAACGCTCAACCATGATGTCTGTCTATGGATGGCTGATGTTCATGCCTGCGGCAACCTTTCTGATTGCCTTTACCTATTACCCGACCGTTGCAACGCTTGCGAAAAGTTTTTATTCGCAAGGCACTGCCCTTCGTGCCGCCGAATTTGTGGGGCTGGAAAATTTTGAATATATGCTTGACGATGATGTGTTCTGGCAGGTTGCCTGGAACAACGTCATCTATGCGGCGGGCACAATACCTATATCGATTGCGCTCGCGATCGCCATGGCATTATGGGTTAATGGACGCCTGCCGCTTAAGTCCATCGCAAGGATGGCGTATTTCACCCCGACCATCTTGCCCATGATAGCGGTCGCGAATATATGGCTTTTCTTTTACACCCCGGATATCGGCCTCATCGACCAATTCACCCGCCTCTTTGGCATCCCGAGCCATAACTGGCTGGGTGATCCTAATACTGTTCTTGGCTGCATTATCGTGATCACGATCTGGAAAGAAGCCGGGTTTTTCATGATTTTCTACCTGGCAGCGCTTCAGTCTGTTTCGCCCGAACTCGAAGAGGCGGCCAAGCTGGAAGGGGCAAGCCGCTGGTATTTTTTCCGCCGTGTCCTTTTTCAGATACTCATGCCGACGACACTCTTTGTTCTGATCAATGCGGTGATCAATTCTTTCAAACTGGTGGATCAGCTTTTCATCCTGACCAAAGGCGGACCTGACAACGCCAGTTCCCTGTTGCTCTATTATATCTATGAGGTGGCGTTCAGCTTCCTTGATCAGGCTTATGCATCAACACTGACCGTTGTCTTGCTGGCTGTGCTGGCTTTGATCGCGATCGGGCAGTTTGTGTTTCTGGATAAACGGGTGCATTACCAATGAGCCAGACCAGAACCCCTTTCAGACTGATACAATCGCTCGAATATACCGGTGCCTGGCTTCTGGCAATCCTGTGGTTGTCACCCCTGATCTATGCGTTCTGGAGCGCGTTTCATCCGGCGGAATACGCCACCCGATTTGATCTCATGGCGCCGCTTACTCTTGAAAATTTCAGGACTGCCTGGGATCAGGCACCATTTGCCCAGTATTTCCTGAACACGTTCATTTTGGTTTCATCGATACTTTTGGCCCAGCTTGTTCTCTGTACGCTTGCAGCCTTCGCCTTTGCCCGGATCGAATTTCACGGCAAGTCTGTCGCCTTTGTATTTGTACTGCTGCAGTTGATGATCATGCCTGAGATACTGATCGTCGAAAACTACACCACCATGTCCAAACTCAATCTGGTGGATACGATTACAGGGGTTGGCCTGCCATATATGGCTAGTGCCTTCGGCATCTTTCTTCTGCGCCAGACATTCAAGACCATTCCCAAAGAGCTTGAGGACGCGGCCCGCGTGGAAGGTTGCTCCCTTATGGAGATCTTGCTGAAAGTATATGTACCTTTGGCACGTCCTACATATATTGCCTATGGGCTGGTTTCGGTTAGTTATCACTGGAACAATTTTCTCTGGCCACTGGTAATCACCAATTCTGTTGACACCCGCCCTCTTACGGTTGGACTCGCGATTTTCGGCGCGCCGGAATCGGGGGTCGAATGGTCAATCATTACCGCCGGAACCCTTTTGGCTGTGGCCCCGTTGCTGATTGCCTTTCTTTTGTTCCAGCGGCAGTTCGTTCAATCCTTCATGCATGCGGGTATCAAATGACGAAAACGCCGGATTATGACGTGATGATAATTGGCGGGGGCATCAACGGTGTCGGCATAGCCAGGGATGCCGCTGGCCGCGGCCTGAAAGTTGCTCTTTGTGAAAAAGGTGATCTTGCCGGCGCCACTTCATCCGCGAGCACCAAGCTTGTCCATGGCGGCCTCCGCTATCTTGAACATTATGAATTCGGTCTGGTCCGTGCGGCGCTTCGTGAACGAGAAGTCCTTATGGCGGCAGCACCACATATTATCAGCCCGCTTAAATTTATTCTCCCCCACAGCCCGGGCGTGCGGCCATACTGGCTGATCCGGCTGGGCCTTTTTATTTACGATCATCTGGGCGGAAGAAAAAAACTGCCGGCATCCGGCTCGGTGAACCTTGATACATCCGATTATGGTTACCCCTTGAAGCGATCGATCACCCGGGGTGCATATTATTATGATTGCTGGGTGGATGACGCACGCCTGACGGTGCTGAATGCCATGGACGCACGGGAACACGGCGCAGATATCATGACACGCACCGAATGCCTGAAAGCTACGCCAGGATCCGGTGGCCGGGGTTGGGATATCACCCTCAAAGATCATGCCCACGGCGCAAACCATACGGTCACGGCCCGAATGGTGGTGAACGCAGCCGGGCCCTGGGCCTCACGCTGCCTTGATGATGTGATCAATGATGTCAGGCCACATCAAATGCGTCTGGTACGGGGCAGTCATATTGTTGTGCCAAAGCTGTTTGATCATGACAGCGCCTATATCTTTCAGAATCCTGACAAGCGCATTGTGTTTGCTATACCCTATGAAAACGATTTCACCCTGATCGGCACCACAGATGAAGATTTCAAGGGTGATCTTGAGAAGGTTGGCGCATCCAAAGCAGAACTTGACTATATCTGCGAGACGTCCAACCGCTTTTTCGAGCAACAGATAAGCCGTGCCGATATCATCTGGTCCTTTGCCGGAGTCAGGCCTCTTTTAGGGGGAAGCGAAGAGGCCAAGAAAGTTTCCCGTGATTACCGCCTTGACGTGCAAAAAACATCACAAGGGGCGATCGCTCTTTCGGTGTTGGGGGGCAAGATCACGACCTATCGAAAACTTGCAGAACAAGCCGTAACCAGAATCTGCCAGATTCTTGAAAATGACCGCCCGGTCTGGACGGCAAGAGTTGCGCTTCCGGGCGGGGATGTGGAACATGCCGATATCAAGGCCTTTATTGCCAGAATGCAGGAGAGATATTCATGGTTGCCGGCATCACTGCTGAAGCGCTACGCCCTTGCCTATGGCAACTGTATTTCCATCTTACTGGACGGGGCGGACAGCCGTGCGGATTTGGGTGAGGAATTATGCCCCGGACTCTATGAGAGGGAAGCAAGATATCTGATACATCATGAATGGGCCATGTCTTCAGAGGATATCCTGTGGCGACGAACCAAACTGGGGCTTTGGGCAAGTGATCTTGACCGCAAGCGGCTGGAAAACTGGATTAATGATTTCGTGAGCAGACAGAGACCAGCTCAGGAGATGAAAGGTAAGTCGGCATGAAACCACTGGCTGATTTTCCCTCCCCGATGGCTCGAAATCTGAAAGGTGTATTCACGGATATCGATGACACATTAACATCTGAAGGCTATCTGCCGGCAATTTCCTATACAGCGATGGAGCGCTTGCAGGAAGCCGGGCTGATCGTTGTACCCATCACAGGTCGGCCGGCTGGCTGGTGTGATCTGGTTGCCCGGCTCTGGCCGGTGAACGGGGTAGTCGGTGAAAATGGGGCCTTCTATTTTCACTATGACCGTAAGAAAAAGAAAATGTATCGGCATTACGCTGATGATACAGATACAAAACAGCGCAATCATGATCGGTTAATGCGGCTTGCCGATATGGTCATATCCAACGTACCGGGGGCTGCTATATCCGCTGATCAGGCCTATCGTGAAACCGACCTTGCGGTGGATTTCCGTGAAGATGTCGCGCCGCTTGATGAAAACGATGTGCAGAAAATTGTTACCTTGCTTAAGAGCGAAGGCGCGACCGTCAAGGTGAGTTCGATCCATGTTAATGCCTGGTTTGGCGACTATGATAAACTGACAATGACAAAATGCTTTGCCAGGGACATTCTCAACCTGAACATAGATGAACATGAGGAAAAATTTGTTTTTACCGGGGATTCACCGAATGATGCCCCCATGTTCCGTTTTTTCACCAACTCGATTGGGGTTGCTAATATCAAGGCTTTCACAGACCAGATAGAGGTATTACCAAATTACATCACCTCAGGTTTTGGCGGGCAAGGTTTTGCCGAAGTCGCTGATTTCCTTGTTGCCTCGCGCAAGACAGGGACCTGAACTCATGCAGATAATATCCTGGAATATTCAATGTGGACGCGGAGTTGACGGCAGGGTTGATCTTGGCCGCATTGCCGCAGTTATCAAGGATATGGGGGACGCCGATGTCATCTGCCTTCAGGAAGTTTCCCGTTTAAACCCTGATCTTGATGGCGGCCTGGGCCACGATCAACTGGACGAAATAGCGGCATATTTTGCTGGGTATCACCCTGTTTTCGGGGCGGCTATAGACCGGATACACACCACAACGGGTTGCCGTTGGCAATTCGGGAATGCGGTGCTGACAAAATTGCCTGTCCGCCAGATATTCTGTCATCAATTGCCTCAACCCGAAGCAGGTAACGTCATCAAGCATATGCCTCGCCAGGCCACTGAAGTCGTCATAGAGCAGGCAGATATTCCCGTCAGGGTTATGACCACCCATCTTGAATTCCATAGCATGAGGCAACGTGTGGCGCAGATGATGCGGTTGCGGGAGCTGTTTTCCGATGTTGTCAGCCATCAGGAATATCAACTTGATGCGGCAGAAGATGACCCCTATTTTGCCACACCAAGGCCAACCGCAAGCATTTTATGCGGCGACTTTAATGCCATACCCGATGATGAAGATTATCAGGCCTTGATTAAGCCACTTGCGGATGGCGCCCATCAGTATCATGATGCATGGAGACTATTGCATGGCGACAAAGCACATACACCAACCTGCGGTATTTTTGATCACCTTCAATGGCCTCAAGGCGCACATTGCCGTGACTATTTCTTTGTTTCAGGAGATATAGCGGCCAAGGTTGAAAAAATTGAGGTACAGGACCGGACAAATGCCTCAGATCATCAGCCGGTGGCGCTGACGATTGATTTTGAACCGGCAAAGACCTGATATTGATTTAAGGACCTGAGTTTATGCTGATCGTTGAATTTCTGCTCAATCTTGCGGGGGCGACGATCCTTCTGCTGTTTGCGGTCAGGATGGTGCGGACCGGGGTTGAGCGGGCCTATGGGGCGTCGTTCCGGCGGGTGATGACGCGGTCCCGGGCACGGGTGCGGGCGGCGCTTGCCGGGGTTTTCCTTGCCGTCATCATGCAGTCGTCGGTGGCGGTGGCGATGCTCGTGGCAGGGTTTGTCGGCGCCTCTGTCCTCTCCTTTGAGCTTGGTCTTCCGGCCATGCTGGGAGCGGATCTGGGCTCGGCGCTGGTGATCCAGTTTCTCAGCCTCGATATCCGCTGGCTCGCGCCGCTCCTGCTGGTGGTGGGCGGGCTCATGTTCCTTAAATCCGAGGCACCGCTTCTGCGTCAACTTGGACGTGCCGTGATTGGGGTTGCACTGATCCTGATTGCGCTTGACCTGATCCGCGCCACGGTGGCGCCGATCCGGGACAGCGCCTTCCTGCCTGATATCGCCTTTATTCTTGAGCGTGATTTTCTCACCGCCTTTCTGCTCGGGGCTCTCCTGACCTTTATGATGCATTCCTCGGTTGCCGCCATATTAATGTTTGTTGCGCTGGTGGCGAGTGGCGCTCTGCCGCTGATGGTGGGGATCTCGCTGATGCTGGGGGCCAATCTCGGCTCATCGCTCCTGCCGCTCTGGATGACCCGCACGATGGCACCGAAGGCACGGCAGGTGCCGCTGATGAATACGCTCATCCGGGGGAGTGCGGCCGTTGTCATGGTGGTGGCGGTGAACCGCTCGCCGCTCATTGACCTGTTGCCGGATGCTGATGCGGGACAGCAGATCATTCTCGCCCATATCGTGTTTAATGCCTTGCTGCTGGTGGCTGTCCCCTTCAGCAAAGTGATGGGAAAATGGGCGGCACGGATGTTGCCCGAACCTGTCACCGCCGCCGAGCATATGCCCGCGCATTACCGGTCCGTGCTGGACAAGACGGCCCTCGACAACCCGGCGCTGGCACTGGCCTGCATCCAGCGAGAGATACAGCGTATGTTGCTGATTGTTGAAGAGATGCTGCTACCTGTGATGGACCTGTTTGAGCATTTCGACAAAGAGCGGACAAAAAAGATCATTGAAACCGACCAGCGCCTCAATGATGCGCTTGACGGTATCCGCCATTATGCGGGTGATCTGGCAAAATCCATCACCAGTTCCGATCACCGCCGCCAGCTCCGGCATCTCCTGGAATTTGCCATCGCCATCGAAGCGGCGGGGGATATCGTCTCCAAAACCCTGCCGCCGCTGGCGTCAAGCCGTGCCAAAGACGACATCCGCTTCTCCGCTGAAGGCCTCGCTGAGTTGCGTGGCATGCATGACCGCATCATCGCCAATATCGCGCTCGCCGGCAACGTGCTTATCTCCCATGATGTCGGCATCGCCCGACGGCTGGTGGAGGAAAAATCCGAATTCTCCCACCGCCAGCGCAAGAGTCGTAAAAACCATTTGAAGCGCCTTGCCGCCGGACGCACCGAAAGCCTTGAGTCCAGCGATCTTCATCTCGAAACCGGCCTTGCCTTCAAGGATTTCAACAGCCAGATCGCCACCGTCGCCTACCCCATCCTCTCCCGTGAAGGCCAGCTGCTTGATACCAGACTGGTGGAAAAGGGCGGAAAATAAATCTGCGTACAGAAGGGACGCCATCCTCAGGGATATCGACCTGATAGCATCGGAACGATACATACAAACTTTCAGCCAATTCCGGTATCAGGGAAGCCTGAAACGACCGGACATCAACGCGCTCCCCATGTATCCGTCAGCCGATAACCTTCCGGCCACGGATCCGACGGGTCCAGCATATGCTGGTGAATGCCGGTTATCCAGCCACGTCCGGATATCTCCGGCAGAATGGCTGTTTTCCCGCCGACCATGGTTTCGCCAAGGATCGAACCCGAAAAGGTTGAACCAATGAGAGAGCGTGTCGTCAGCCTGTCACCAACGGCCATCTGGCCCCGTGCATGCAGCAGAGCCATCCGGGCTGAAAGTGCCGTTCCGGTAGGAGACCGATCCACTTTGCCGGGTTTAATGGCCACGGCAGCACCGGCTTCCAATCCGTCGGCACCTTCGGTCAGAGGGCCTGCAAAGAGGCAGAAAGAGAAGTGGTTCCAATCCGGATTCCCGGGGTGCTCGAAACGAAGTTTCTCATTTGCAGCATTGGTGATACGAACACCGAGTTTGGCGATAGCATGGGCCTCCTGATCGATCAGCGCAAAGCCGAGCGAGCTTGCGTCCACCACAACAAAACTGTCGCCACCATAGGCTGTATCAACGCGGATTTCCCCGAGCCCATCGACGTGCAAGCTTTGGTCCAAATCACAGGCAAAGGAGGGGACATTCTGAACGAAGATGCGTTCGGCCTTACCGTTGCGGCACTCGGCCCGAACCTGCACCAACCCTCCAGGCGCTTCCAGTATCATATGGGTTTCGGGTTCCTGCATGGGCACCAGCCCAGCATCGAGCAAAACCGTTGAGACACAGATCGAGTTTGACCCTGACATGGGTGGCGTGTCTTCAGGTTCCATGATGATCCAAGCCGCCTGTGCCTGAGGATGTTTCGGCGGCACAAGCAAGTTCACATGACGAAAAACACCGCCACGTGGCTCGTTCAGGACAAAGTTGCGAAGACGTTGATCCCTGGCAATCCAACGGCTTTGCTCCCAGATGGTGTCGCCTGGTGGCGGCAACACTCCCCCGACAATAACATCGCCAACTTCGCCTTCGGCATGGGCGGAAATCACATGGATAGTTTTGGTCGTACGCATTTCAGATTTCCTTCATCAGGTGCAACGGCAACTCATCGCTTGTGCCGGGCCTTGTCGCCGCGGCTTTCCGTGGGGGTGATCACCAACGATATCCACACCCGTGAGGATGCCGATTATCCGGACCGGGCGCAAGCATTGCCTGCTGTCTTCCCGTTGACAGGTTTCTTGATGACATTTGCACATAAGATAACCCGCCAACCTCCCGGTCAGCGGGCTATCTCTGTTTTTGTCTTGATGGATTATCTCTTTGAGATTCCCAGGTGAACCAAAGCACCGAGCGATGCCCCGATTATCCAGGCGTATCCGCCGCCGCCACCCAGGTTTGCGAAAAATTCATCCAGACCGAATACGAGGATGTTCGGCCAAACCGAACCTACAGCAATATAACCCGAAATTATCCAGGCCAGTATCGCTTTCCGGTTGAACCCTCCATCGTAGTGGTATTCCCCTTCCGGGCTGTCATCAAACAGAGCATCGATATTCAACTGCTGCTTTTTGATCATGTAGTAGTCAACGATCATGATGCCGAATACCGGCGCCAGAATGGCACCCAGTGTGTTCACAAACGGGAACAGGCCCATTTGGGTGATGACCGAGACCCACAAGCCACCAATGACAAAACCAAAGCCTGCCGTTATGAGACCGCCTGTTCTGAAATTGATCCTGCTTGGAAGCAGGTTAGCGAGATCGTAAGCAGGTGGAATGAAATTCGCGACCATGTTGATCCCGACCGTTGCCGCAAAGAAGGCAAAGGCCGCGACGACTGTCAGTAGCATATTGTCAACCTTTGCCACCATTTCTGTAGGCTCGGCTACATATTCACTGAAAATGGAGATGGTCCCTCCTGTGATCATCAACGTGATGAAGGAGAAGAAAACAACATTTCCGACCAGTCCCCAGAGATTGCCTTTCTTCATCTCTTCTTCATTCTTCACGAAGCGGGCAAAATCCCCGAAATTGATCACCACGGCGGCAAAATATCCAACCATGATGGAGAATACCGCTACAAATGCGCCGAATGAACTGAGACCTTCAAATTCGCCGGAACGTGTGCCACCTGAGAACACGGTGCCGACTTCCGACAAAAGTCCGCCACCAGCTTTCGCCCAAATAACGATCATCAGTACAATCATGACCAGATATACGGCAGGTCCGGCGAAATTAAGGAAACGCTTGATAAGGTCCACCCCATGCCAGAATAAATAAACCTGGAATGCCGAGACGAAGATGAACGAAACCCACATCACCCCTGACATACCAAGGAAAACTTCTTCTCCCTGTATTCCCGTAATGCCGGTGATGAGCAACGCTACTGCGGTTGATGCAGCATAGGTCTGGGCCCCATACCAGAACATGGCGACGAGGCCTCTGGCCATGGCCGGGAAGTTTGCGCCAAAAACCCCCATGCTGACACGGGCAAAGACCGGATAAGGAATGCCATGCTCCACGCTAGGCCTGCCCGACAGATTGACCAACCAGGAAATGAAGAATCCAGCCAAAATCAAGGCGGCGAATACCGCCCATCCATTCAGCCCTGAATACAGAAATAAAGATGCGGCAAGCGTGTAGCCGAATAGACTTTGAACATCGTTTGCCCAGACATTGAATATTTCAAACCAACCCCAGTTTTTTTGCTCTTTCGGCGTTGGTGCCAAGTCAGGATTATATAACCTCTCAGATTTACTCATTTCGTCCCCCTTCCTAACACGAAAGATAGTTGAAGAGAGAATCACAAATTATAAACAACTAATAGTCAACAAAAAAAATCCAATCATTTTTAAATTGTATACAATACGAAAATAATTGTTGCCAAAAATGGATTTTTTTTCTTCAATATTTCTGACGTTGAAATTGACAGGAGCCCTTCACATGACCCCCATAAATGTTTTGATCCTGGGCGCATCCTACGGATCTCTGCTTGCGACAAAAGTTGTTATGGCTGGTCACCATGCGACCATGGTTTGCCTTCCGGCCGAAGCTGAATTGTTCAACACTGAAGGCGCGATTATCCGGACACCGGTAAAGGGCCGCGATGGTCTTGTCGAAATCCGCAGCCGCGATCTTGCCGGCAAACTTGCCGCCTGTGCGCCGGGTGATGCTGACCCGGCAGCCTTTGATCTGGTGGTTCTGGCAATGCAGGAGCCCCAATATTCAGCTCCTGAGATTGGTGTATTACTGCAAAAGATCGCCCGGTCAGGCGTGCCGACCATGTCGATCATGAACATGCCGCCGCTGGCGTTTCTTCGCCGCCTGTCCGGGCTTGATATTGAAGCTCTTCGCGAATGCTACGCCGACTCAACCGTCTGGGATGCGTTCAATCCCGATAAATTCACCCTGTGCAGCCCCGACCCACAGGCATTCCGTCCACCGGAAGAAAATCTGAATGTGTTGCAGGTGCGCCTGCCAACCAATTTCAAAGCCGCACGTTTGAAGGGTGATGAAGATACCGCGATTTTACACCGCCTGCAGGCTGACATTGAATCTGCCCGCTTTACCGACGATGACGGCAATGCAATCGAAATTCCGGTTAAGCTGAAAGTGCACGATTCCGTGTTTGTGCCGATGGCCAAATGGGCCATGCTGATTGCCGGTAATTACCGGTGCATCGGAAAAGACGAAATGCGCCCAATCCAGCAGGCCGTGCATAGCGATATTGCCGCTTCGGAAGCAATCTATAACTGGGTTGTTGATCTGTGTATCTCGCTTGGCAGTGACCCGGCCGATCTGGTGCCGTTTGAAAAATACGCGAATGCTGCCCTCTCGCTTGGCAGCCCGTCATCAGCGGCGCGTGCGCTCGCCGGCGGGGCAAAGAATATCGAACGTGTTGATAAACTGGTGCAGTCGATTGCCGCACAAAAGGGTCAAAGCCTCAACCATCTTGATGAGATCGTGGGACTGGTCGATCACTGGCTAACCAAGAACCGCGGCTAATCATGGCATAGCAGCCAGAAGAGCCGTTTAAACTTGTTTTGCCGCCGGGCTAGCAGGCTCGGGTCTTGTTCAGCCATTCAGACAGTATCAACTGATCATAGAGGGATCAGCATCCCGGCTGAGAAGGTGCGGGATTTTCTGCACGAAATTGCAAAAGTTCATTTCGTTCCGAAAAGGCCGGCAGGAATTCACCAAGCAAGGCACGCCCCTTAGGTCTTTGATTAATGACCGGCACCTGATACGGTTAAACATAATCAAACAGGTTGTCAGCGTCTCATGTCCCCGGATCAATCCGCACATCAACGGCAAAACATACATCCTTCACCGGACGGATCAAAACTATGTCTTGATGCGGTTATTGTGGGCGCCGGGTTTTCAGGTCTGTATCAGCTGTATTCCCTGCGCGATAAGCTGAAGATGAATGCCGCCGTTCTTGAGGCAGGGGATGGTGTTGGCGGCACCTGGTACTGGAACCGCTATCCCGGTGCCAGATGCGATTCAGAAAGCCATTCCTATTGCTATTACTTCTCCCGTGAACTGCTGAGCGAATGGCAATGGTCCGAACGTTATCCCGGTCAGGCTGAAATCCTCTGTTACCTGAATTTCTGTGCCGATAAACTGGGGTTGCGGCAGGACATCTACCTTAATCAACGGGTCCATCAGGCGGTCTGGGATGAAGACTCCGGCAAATGGCAGGTCAGATGCTCTTCAGGACTGGAGGTTGAAGCCAGATATCTCATCACGGCCGTCGGGTGTTTGTCTTCGGCCAATCGTCCCGATATCAACGGCATCACGTGTTTTGAGGGCGATGTTTACCACACCGGCGAATGGCCGCATGAAGGGGTGGATTTCACCGGAAAATCCGTGGTTGTGGTGGGCACCGGATCAACCGGCATTCAGGCCATTCCCGTCATTGCCGGCCAAGCGCGGCAACTGACGGTGCTGCAGCGCACCCCGAATTTCAGTGTTCCGGCGCGCAACGCCCCGCTGGAAGAAAATTTCCATTCAGCATTCTGCGATGAAATTGACGGCTGGCATGAACGAATGCTGGCCTCACGTCATGGCCATCCATGGAGCGCACCGCCACGGAAATTATGCGAAACCGGTGAAGATGAGCGTAATGCCATCCTTGAAGAAGCCTGGCAAATAGGCGGGTTGCGCTTTCGTGAAAGTTTTGATGATATCCTGCTTGATGAACGGTCCAATGAACTGATGTCGGATTTCATCCGCGCCAAAATCCGGGATATTGTCGCTGATGCCGAAACCGCCGAAAAGCTCCTGCCATCAGATCACCCCTTCGGCACGAAACGGCCGCCCATCGACACGCATTATTTTGAAACCTTTAACCGTGATAATGTTGAACTGGTCGATATCCGCCGGAACCCGGTCGAAAATATTGATGCGCATGGTGTGAAACTGGCTGACGGAACACATATTCCAGCTGACATCATCGTCTTTGCCACCGGCTTTGATGCCATGTCCGGCGCGCTCCTGAAAATGGGGATTGTCGGGCGCGACGCGCGCACCCTTGCAGAAGCCTGGCAGGAAGGACCCAAAACCTATCTGGGGCTCGGGGTTCACGGATTCCCCAACATGTTTACCATAACCGGCCCGGGCAGCCCTTCGGTGCTGACCAATATGCCGCGCTCCATCGAGCTGCATGTGGATTGGATAAGCGCGTTGCTGAAACACGCCGAAACCAAAAATATCGTCACCATCGAAGCCGAAGATGACGCCATGCGGGACTGGACCGATCATGTGACCGAGGCCGCAAACAAGACACTTTTGCCGAAGGCCAATCATTCCTGGTATCTGGGCGCGAATGTCCCCGGCAAACCGCGGGTGTTCATGCCCTATGCCGGCGGGCTGAATACATACCGTTCCTATTGCAATGAGATTGCGGCCAAAGGGTATCCGGGCTTCCGCATGGCCTGAAAATACCCGGGATACGCCCCCCGGAATATATCCCGTTCATGAATATATACACGTGAGCATATTTGAATTAATCTTTTATCAATACAATCTGAGATGGCACAGACCATCAATGGAGGAGATTATGTTAACTAAACGTTTTATGGCTCTTTTTGCAGGGATATTTGCGTTTTCAGCATCGCAAGCCTATGCGGCAGGAGAGCTCAATATTTTCAACTGGGGCAACTACACCAGCCCGGAGCTGATCAAAAAGTTCGAAGACACCTATGATGTCAAGGTCACCATTACCGACTACGACTCAAATGATACGGCGCTTGCCAAAATCCGCGCTGGTGCCCACGGCTTTGATATGGCGGTCCCTTCGGCCAGCTATATGCCGATCTGGATCAGCGAAGGGCTGCTTCTGGAAACCAACCCCAGCGGAATGTCCAATTACAACAATGTTCGGGATGAATTCAAAAGCCCCGAATGGGACCCCGGTCATCGGTATTCGGTGCCATATCAGTGGGGAACTGTTGGTGTGATTGTCGACACATCCCTTTACAATGGCGATATCAACAGCTGGTCCATGGTGTTTGATCCGCCTGAATCGCTTTCCGGCAAGATCAATGTTGCGCCGGAAATGAAAGACCTGATTGACGCTGCCCTGAAATATACAGGCGGTGACCCTTGCACCAGCGACAAAGCTGCCCTGAAAAAGGCCCGTGACGTCCTGATCAAGGCCAAGCCACACTGGCTGTCCATGGACTATGGCGTTATCGAGAAATTTGCCGGCCGTGATCTCGGTGCCTCTCTTTACTGGAACGGGGCGGCTTTCCGCGCCCGGGAGAAAAATGCCGATGTCCGCTTCGGCTATCCGAGAGAAGGCTATCCGATGTGGATGGATGCGGTGGTCGTTCTTAAAGATGCCAAGAATGTCGAAAACGCAAAGCTCTTCCAGAATTTCCTTATGGAACCAGAGAATGCGGCCCTCGCATCAGCTTTTGCACGTTATGCAAACGGCATCAAAGGCTCTGAACCATTCATGCCGGATGATATGAAAGGTGCGCCTGAAGTTGAAATCGCCGCCGAACACATCCCGAACGGTTTCTTTTCCAAGACCTGCTCACCGCAAGTCACCGAGATGTATTCAGCCATCTGGACCGAACTGCAGAAATAAGCTTTCGGTCTGATCACCACCTGAGGTGATCAAAAAAATCAGGAATAGAGGCAACACCGTTTGCCTCTATTTTTTTACCTTTTCATCTGGTGCAGGTGGCGGATAAGTGAGATCTGCTTATCCTGCCAGGGCATGGCCAGTTCCAGCTGGCGGGCCAGCCCCATCAGCAGCTCATCCTCCCCGAATGCCGCGGCAAAATGCACACCTACCGGCAGATCATCCGGCGTCCAGTGCAGAGGCAGTGACATGGCGGGTTGGCCAGATGCGTTGAACACCGCGGTATAGGGCGAATAGGCAAACACCCCGTTCTTGCCGTTCCTGTAATCCATGAAATCCGTATTCACGGGTTTAAACCGGCCAATGCGGGCTGGAGGTTCTGCCAGGGTGGGGCTGAGCAGGACATCAAAATCCTCAAATAGAGCGGCCATCCGGCGGCCAAAGGCGTGCACCGTATTGATGGACTGCAGATAATCTGCGCCACTGACCTCCTGTCCGAGCTGAACCGCACCATAGGTCACGCCGTCAACATCAGCGGCGTTAAGCTCATCTATCGGTTTCTTGGCGCGGACTGAAAGCAGGGTGCCTGCCGCGACAATCCTTGTCCAGGCAAGCATCATTTGCCTCACATCTTCCGAAACTGTTGAGACCCATGGTTTAACCTCATGGCCGAGATCTTTGAGAACATGACTTGTGCGCCGGACAGCGTCAACGCATTCAGGGTGGACAGGATTGCCCATGAAATCAGTTTCAAGGATCGCAATCCGGAGCCTTTCGGGCCGGGTTTCCATCGCTTCCATGAAACCTGCTTTGAGCGGCGGGGCAAAATACGGCGCCCCCAGATCAGCCCCTGAACACTGATCAAGCATCAGGGCGGTATCACGTAAGGATCTGGTCAGGAAACCGTCAATGGCCATACCAGCCCAGCCTTCGCCCACCCCCGGGCCGTCGGGTAGTCTTGCCCGGGTCGGCTTGAATCCGACAAGCCCGCAGCTTGATGCAGGGATGCGGACCGATCCGCCCCCGTCGGAACCATGCGCCAGTGGCACAATACCTGCCGCAACCGCCGCAGCGGAACCGCCGGAAGAGCCCCCGGATGTATGGCCCGGATTCCAGGGATTGCAGGTCGGCTCACCGTAAACCCCGGCCTCGCTGGTGGGACCGATGCCCAGTTCAGGGGAATTGGCCCGGGCATAAGGGATAAGCCCGGCCTGACGTATCCTTGTATAAATCGATGAGTCGTACGAATAGACCGTATCGCGATAAAGCCTTGAGCCGTTATGGGAAGGGAAGTCTCTGGCTTCCGCCCCCAGATCTTTCAGGAGGGTCGGCACACCATATAAAGGCGCTTCAGCCGGGGTGCTGCCGATCAGTTCCCTCGCCTTTTCCTTTCTTATGTGAACAATCGCATGAAGTGTTGGATTGAGCCGCTCGGCACGCGCCAGACTTGCCTCCAGCATTTCTTGTGGCGTGACTTCACCTGCCCTGATCCTCGCGGCCAGTTCCATTGCATCACATTCAAACAACTCATCCATGGCGGGTTTCCTCAACTGAGATTAATGACCGGCTGCCTGATCCCGGGTTGACATATAAACAAGCCTTGCCCAAGATTTTAACAGTAAATTATAGCGAGTTAATACCATATCATTTTCATACAAAAACAACGATGAAAAACCATCTCTTCTGACAGGATCCGACGCGGAGATCTTTGCCCGGATGCCCCGCATGGAATGGGATCGGCCGCCCTGGAACCGCTGGAGCTTTCAGCGCATCCGCCAGTTCATGCCGACCTCGCAAGTCTGGCGTGGGAGCACCCCGGGCAAACCCCTCTCCCGGAATGAACAGGACATCACCGAAATTGAGTTTACCTGCGCCAGCGGCGACAGACATACAATCCGCACATTTCTGAACGACAGTTACACAGACGCATTCCTTGTCATGTGCGACGGGCATATCGTCCATGAAAGTTACTATAACGGGATGACGCCCCGAACACCGCATCTCATGCAGTCCGTCTCCAAATCCATCACCGCGACGGTTGCGGGTATCATGATCGGCCGGGGCCAGCTTGACCCCCAGACACTTGTTCAGACCTATCTGCCGGAGCTTGAACATACCGCCTGGAAGGGAGCAACACTTCAGCATGTTCTCGACATGACCACCGGCGTTGACTACAGCGAAGAATACACGCGCCTTGATTCCGACGTGGGCAAGACCGATGTGGCGTCCGGATGGCGACCTGTTCCGCCGGATGCCAGCCCTGATATCATCTGGCCGGAAACGGTGTGGGAACAGATCCTGTCGCTGAAGACCACATATACCGAACATGGCCGTGCGTTCTTGTACCGCTCGATTGAGACTGATCTGCTGGCCCATATCATGATGCATGTCTCTGGCATGCCGCTCCATGAACTCATAAGCCGGGAGCTATGGCAGAAAATCGGCGCGGAAGAAGATGGTTATTTTACGGTTGATGCCGCAGGATACGGGCTGGCAAGCGGCGGCTTCAACGGATGCCTCAGGGATTTCGGCCGTTTCGGCCAGCTCTATCTCGACGACGGAATATGCGAAGGACAGCGTATCATCCCTTCGGACTGGATCATGGATGTCCGTCGCGGGCCGCATGGTCTGTTTTCAGATGAACGCCGGCGGCTTCTGCCCCATGGCTGTTACCGCAACCAGTTCTGGATAGAAGACGAGAGAACTGAAGCCTTCATGTGCCTCGGGGTGTTTGGCCAGCTGATTTATATCGCGCCAGCCTATAATATGGTGGTGGTGAAGCTTTCGACCTGGCCGGATTTTCTGGACGATACGTTCAAGGTGAACACCCAGCTTGCCATCCACTCCATCGCCCAATCTCTGGGAAAGAGTCCGTCTTAAGAGCACTTGGAACTTGAATTCACTTGATCTTAAGTAAATACTTATCGGAACAGTAAATAGTAGTGGTAGTCATTTCATGAAGACGATGCGTGAGGCAGATGATGCGGTACAGGTCGAGGGTGTAGGAAAATATTTTGGCGGTGAGCCGAATATTGTAAAGGCACTGGATAATGTATCCGTCAATATCCGGCGAAATGAATTTTTCACCCTGCTTGGGCCTTCCGGATGTGGCAAGACCACGTTGCTGAGACTGATCGCCGGATTTGAAAGCCCGACCTTCGGAAATATACTGCTCGATGATCAGGATATCACCCACCTGCCCCCCTTCAGGCGTTCGGTCAACACGGTCTTCCAGAATTATGCCCTGTTTCCGCATCTCACCGTTGCTGAGAATATCAGCTTTGGCCTTGAAATGCTCAACAAGCCGAAGGATGAAATCGACCAGACGGTGAATGAAATGCTTGCCCTTGTGCATATGGAAGAGCTCAAGGACCGGCGCACCGACCAGATCTCAGGCGGCCAGCAGCAGCGGGTGGCTCTTGCCCGCGCCCTTGCCCCCAAGCCGGATGTTCTTTTGCTGGATGAACCTCTCTCGGCGCTTGATTACAAATTGCGCCGGGGCATGCAGATCGAACTTAAACGCCTCCAGCTTGAGACCGGCATCACCTTCATCTTTGTAACCCATGATCAGGAAGAGGCGCTGACCATGTCGGATCGCATCGCGGTGATGAGTAACGGGCATATTCTGCAAGTCGGCTCACCGGATGAAATCTACTACAAGCCCACCAAACGCTTCGTTGCCGACTTTATTGGCGAGTCCAATTTCATCGAAGCGAAGATCGGCAAGATCGATAAGAGAAAAAAAGAAGCCACAATCCGGTTTGAGGATAAGAAAAAGAGCTTCACCGTCCGGCTGCCTGAAAACAAGATGAACGATAAAAAAACCGCTGTCTTTATCAGGCCTGAGCATACCAGGCTCAAAACCACCACCAAGGGAGCTGCCATGACCGGCAAGCTTACCGACAGGATATTTTTCGGCACTGATACGAACTATCACCTCCTGCTGGAAAATGGCGAGCCATTCATCGTCCGCTCACAAAACACCATCCATTCCAGTTTCAATCCCGCTATCGGCGACAAGTTGGGTATCTTCCTTGAAGAGGATGCTCTTCAGGTTCTCGAGGACTGACGCTCATGACACGGCAGTTGAGCTCACTTGAACGGGAACAGATCCGAAGAAAGACGACGAATAACTGGCTGTTGTCGATGCCGGCGCTGGCGTTACTGATCTTCGCCGCCGCAGGCCCACTGATCATTGTGCTGATCTACTCTTTCCTCACGGCAGGGAGCTATGGCGGGGTTGTCTGGGAGTTTGCCACCGAAGCCTGGTTCCGGGTGTTGTTCACCCGCGATATTTTCGATGACACCGTGTCGTTGTCGGATGCCCATCTTTCCATTTTCTGGCGTTCGGTCCAGCTGTCATTTCTGACGACGCTGATCTGTCTTCTGGTTGGTTTTCCGACCGCCTATTATATTGCCACACGGCCGCCGGCAACACGCAATATGTGGCTGTTTTTCATCACGATACCGTTCTGGACGAATCTTCTGATCCGTACTTTCGCCATTCTTGAACTGATCCGGAACAAGGGCGTGATCAACAATTCCCTCATCGGCATGGGAATTATCTCCGAGCCGATCAAAATGCTCTACACAGACCTGGCTATCCTGATCGGCATGACCTATGTCTACCTGCCGCTGATGGTCCTGCCGATCTATGCCTCAATGGAACGGTTTGACTTCAGATTCGTCGAGGCCGGGTTTGATCTCTATGCAACACGGTTCAGGGTCTTGCGTAAAATCATCCTGCCGATCATCAAACCCGGCATCATCGCCGGATCCATCCTGGTTTTCGTGCCGTCGCTCGGCGCTTACGTGACGCCCAGAATTCTTGGGGGCGGCAAAAGAATGATGATTGGCAATCTCATTGAACTTCAGTTTGGCCAGGGCAAGAACTGGCCGCTTGGTGCGGCGCTGGCAGTGACGATGCTGTTCATCGTGATGATTGCCCTCATCATATATGTGCGCATCATTCAGAAATCGGAAGATAAAAATGCCTGACTGGTTGACCTTCAACAAATCGTTTTCGGTGACATATCAATTCGGCTTCAAGCAAATTGCCCTGATCTGCTTTTTTGCCCTTTATGCCCCTATTCTGCTGCTGGTGTTCTATTCATTCAACGCTGGCAGCAATCTCATGCTCTGGGAAGGATTTTCTCTCCGCTGGTATATTCAGGCGAGCGAGAACCAGCTGGTGCAGGAAGCGGCCATCCGTTCAGTTATCATCGCCATCAGCGCGTCTTTCATATCCACTCTTCTGGCGACCATGGCCGCCCTCGGAACAACTCGCACCCAGCCGTTCAAGGGGCAGCAGTTCATCTTCATTCTGATCAATCAGCCTCTGATGGTGCCTGAAATCGTCACCGCCGTCGCCCTGCTGATCTTTTTCGCCATCATCAAGAACTTTACCAACTACTTTGGCCTTGGCTATCTGATCGTGGCGCATGCGGCCTTCTGCATTCCCTTCGCCTATCTGCCCATCAAGGCAAGGCTTGACGGCATGAATCTCAGCCTTGAAACCGCGGCAAGTGATCTCTATGCACGTCCGTTCATGGTATTCCGGCGGGTAACGCTACCATTGCTCTGGCCGGGGATCATGGCCGGGGCGATGCTGGCTTTTGTTATCTCGCTGGATGATGTGATCATCACCGAATTTGTGAAAACCCCGGGACAGGATACCCTGCCCACCTATATGCTGGGGCAGCTCCGCCGGGCCATCACCCCGGAAATCAACGCCATTTCCAGCATTCTGCTGGCCATCTCACTGCTTGTCGTGACGGTATTCTTTCTCTTCACACGTAAGAAATACTGATCCGGGCTTGGTTCAGGCTTCCCAGGTGATCCGCCCATCACAGATGGTGAACTGCGCCCTTGCCTTGTCAAGATCACCGGGGTCCATGGCCTCAAGATCATGGGACATGACAGCAATATCTGCCATCATACCGGCCTTGAGCTGACCTTTCCGTGTTTCATTGAACTCCACCCAGGCATTTCCTGCCGTATAACTTTCAAGCGTCTCATGCAGGGTCTGGGCCTGATCACGCCATGGCGGCGACAACTTTTTCGGTGCCACCGCAGATTTCACATTCGGCATCACATCGACAGGGATCACCGGCCAGTCGGTTGAAAATACCACCCTTGCGCCACTGTTGCGGATATCACGCCAGGCAAAAGCGGTGGGAATCTGGTGCGCATGGAGCATCCTGTTGATGGTGTCAGAGCCGAAATACACCCCGAACGGCGCATGCCCGGGCTGGATCGAGGCCACGATGCCGAGTTCGGCAAACCGCGGCAGATCATCAGGATGGAGCACTTCGATATGTTCCACCCGGTGACGCGAATCCCGTGCGCCGTTCACCTTCCGGGCAAGCTCATAGGCATCAATCGTCTGGCGAATGGCCATATCGCCGATGGCGTGGACCGAGATCTGGAAGCCCAGCGCATCTGCCCTGACGCAGGCATCCCTGAAATGATCATTGTCAAAGACAGCATCACCAATAGTCTCAAGGCCGGGATAAGGCTCCATCATCAGTGCTGTTGAGCTTTCGACCACACCATCAACGAACATCTTAACGCGGTTGCACCAGACCCAATCACCGGTGAAATCCCGCCGCATGGCCTCGGCTTCCGCAAACCGGTCAAGACTGTCGAAACTCTTGTAATGGAAGGGGACTTCCGTTCGGCAGAGCAGATCACCCCGCTCTTCCAGCGATTTCAGCAACTCAAGCGTATAGATATTCCCGTCCATGTTATGCAATCCGGTAATCCCGTGGCTGGCGCAATGTTTCAGGCCACGGGCGATGGCATCGGCATCAAGTGCACGTTCGCCCATGCTTGCCGGCGGCTCCGGATTGCGGCCGGTAACAAGCCCGATCATATCGCGGCCACCATAGCGGGTCAGTTTCAGCACCGGGGCATAGGCGCCGGGCTCACGCAACTCACCTGCGGCCGTGCCGTCCTTTGCCATGACAATCTCCGCCCCCTTGTCAACCTCACCACCATGGAGGATGCCCGCAAGCTCAAGCGCTCTTGTATTGGCCCAGATTGTGTGGTGATCGGCTGCGAACATGGCGAAGGGCCGGTCCGGCATCACCCTGTCCAGATCATGTCGGGTGGTCTGGTGGCCTGTGGAGATGATGTTGTAATCCGCCTGAATGGCAAACAGGATCCGATCATCCGGGCAGGCTTTCGACCAGGCCTGCACTTTTTCAGCAAGCGCATCAATCCCGGCAATACCGTAGAGATCCAGATAATCCAGCTCAACCGACCCGCCGAAGAGATGGACATGGCTGTCGATAAACCCGGGCAACACGGTGTTGCCTGCCGCATCAAGGATGCGTGTATTTGCCCCCGCCATATCCCGGATATCTGCCCCTTCCCCGACAGCAATGATCTGACCATCTTTCACCGCCAGGGCAGAGGCAGAAGGCCGGGCGTGATCAAAAGTGATGAGGCGGCCATTGATAATGATCAGATCAGGGGACATGTGCACCTCCGTTCATCAGGCAAAAAGACATCGGATCACGAGAGCTCGCCTATAAAGGCTCAACAGGCGGCAGATATCTCTTTCCTGGTAATGTAATTCATTCCCATCGTAATGAGGATATCGAATGAAAAGTCGAAGCTCAATCTCTTTGAATGGCCTGAGTGATACCGCAGCCAGAGAGGTACAGAATGCTGTATATCTGGAATACCTGAAGTCCAATCATCTCACGACATTTTTCATAACTTGCCACATGAAGAAATCGGATAGTATCGTATCCGATCACCGATCAAACCTGTTACCCTGGAGGAGATTGCCAACCATGACATCATCGATTGAAAGACATAACACCACCCGCCGCATGAGCAAAATCGTCATTCATAACGATATTGTCTACCTTTGCGGGCAGGTGGGCAATCGCGGCGACAGTATCGAAGATCAGTGTCTTGAGACGTTCCGGCGTATTGATGCCTTGCTGGAAGAGGCCGGAACATCCAAGGAACGAATGCTGCAGGCTATTGTCTGGCTCAAAACAATGGATGATTTTGATGCCATGAACACGCTTTGGGAAGAATGGGTACCCGAAGGCTGTGCACCGGCACGCGCGTGCGGGCGCGTTGAAATGGCGTCGGATGAATTGCTTGTCGAAATTACCGTGACCGCCGCAAGGTGAGTATCCGGCTCTCCTGCCGGGGAAGGTGAATTTCAACAAGGCATCAGCAAAGGCAATAACACCCGACCAGGCTCATTTGGCTTTATTGCGCGGCCATCTACTCCGCCGCGTCGGTACCTGCACGCTTGACCGGGTCTTCCCAAACAGGTTCACGCTTTTCGATAAAGGCGTTAATGCCCTCTTCGGCATCGCGTTCGAGCATGTTTTCAACCATCACCCGGGCGGTGTAGCGGTACGCTTCGTCAAGTGGCATTTCTGCCTGCCGGTAGAAAGCTTCCTTGCCGATCTTCAGCGTTGCGGCTGATTTTGACGCAACAGACCGGGCCAGTTCCATCACCGCATCCTCAAGCTCGTCTGTTGCGACAACAGAGTTCACAAGCCCCCAGTCTGCGGCCGTCGGGGCATCAATCATCTCACCGCCAAGCAGCATCTGCATCACTCTTTTCCGGGGCAGGTTTCGGGAAACCGCCACCATGGGCGTTGAACAGAACAGCCCGATATTGACCCCGGGTGTTGCAAAACCTGCCTCTTCCCCCGCAATGGCCAGATCACAACTGGCAACCAACTGGCATCCGGCTGCCGTGGCAATCCCCCTGACACCGGCAATAACAGGTTTCGGGCACCGCACGATTGCCTGCATCATGGCGGCGCAGGATTCCATTGTTTTGGTGAAAAAACCATGCCCGCGATCATCTTCCGCGCGCGCCGCCGACATTTCCTTAAGGTCATGCCCGGCACAAAAGGCCGGCCCTTCGGCCGTGATCACAATGACCCGGACAGCGGCATTATCACCCAGCCTGTCAATCGCCTCATGCAGGGTGGAAATCATCGTGAGCGAAAGACTGTTCCGTGCCGCCGGACGGTTCAGCACAAGCCTTGCTACACCATCATCAATGCTCTCCAGCAGAATTGGATTTTCCATCCTTGTGATCTCCGGGGTAGAATTTCCTGCCATAATACCGCCAGGGGAAATGACTTACCCTTTTTCGCATGGCCGGTTGCGATTAGCTTTATCTTCGATTACATAAAGGATACCTGATTTAGATAATTTTTCCAGCGCGGATAATCATGCCTCCTTTCGACATACCTGTTCCAGATGGTGTCTTTGCCGAAACTGTCACCGAGGTTGAGCACTTCACGGACAGGCTTTTCCGTTTTCGTCTGAAACGACCTGCATCGTTCCGTTTCCGGTCAGGAGAATTTGTCATGATCGGACTGCCACCCCGATCCGCAGATGACAAGACGGTCTGGAGAGCCTATTCCATCGCCAGCCCGGCCTGGGATGAGACCGTCGAATTCTACTCCATCAAGGTGCCTGACGGGCCATTGACGGAACATCTGCAGAAAATACAGAAAAACGATTTTGTCTGGATGCGGAAAAAACCCACCGGCACGCTTGTCCTGGATGCACTTCTGCCCGGCAAGAGGTTATGGATGATTTCAACAGGCACAGGTTTTGCGCCTTTTGCCTCCCTGATCCGCGATCCCGAATCCTATGAAAAATTTGATCAGCTGATTGTTACGCATACATGCCGTAACGTGGCTGAACTTGCCTATTCCATCCAGACAGTATCAGCAACACTGAGCGATCCCCTTGTCGGCGACATGGCCCGGGACAGGCTCCATCTCGTGACCACCACCACCCGGGAGGAAAGCCCGTTCATGGGACGCATCACCACGCTGATGGAGAACGGCCGGCTTTTCGATCATCTCGGGGTTCCCGGCCTTGACCGGGAACAGGACCGTGTCATGATCTGCGGCTCGATGGATATGCTTAAGGACGTCAAGTCCATCGTCGAAGGTCTAGGCTTCATTGAAGGCGCAAATTCATCGCCGGGGGAATATGTGGTCGAACGCGCTTTTGTGGACTGATCCGGCCGCTTCAGGTTTCGGACGTCACCGCAACAACCGCCAGACAATCCCCCATTCCAACAAGCCCCGGGAAATGCCTTGCTGCAAGTATCCCGTCACGTTTCGCCAGAACAGTTTCGGGCTGAACACCTGTACGGTCCAGCGGCCATATGCGGGCCAACGGCTCACCTTTTCTGACACTCCGGCCCAGATCAACCATGGGCTCGATCATCCCCTCGGTTTCGGCAAAAGCAAAACACTCAGCGTCAGGCATATCAAGAATACGGGTTGGCTCAAACTGGATTTTCTCATTCAGAATTCCGGCATGAGACAGCAGATTCCGCGCACCCTTAAGGGCAATTCGGGCGGTTTCAGCCGTGATGGTGCCGCCGCCACTCAATTCCGTTGTCACGAAAATTTTCCCCTGTTCTTCAACCGCGGTGTCGTACATGCCGACATTGTCAATCTCCAGCATCGTCATCGAATAAGGGGCATTAAAAGCCATCATGGCTTCGGTTGATCTGGCTTCGAGATCTTTGTCGGGCAGTCGGTGGCATGCCGCAAAAGGGATGAAATCGAGCGTTTTCCCCCCTGAATGAAAATCCAGCACAAGATCAGCCATGGGCACGAGGGTACGCTGAAAATAATCCGCGATTTTGGCGGTGATCGTCCCGTCAGGCGTGCCGGGAAAAATCCTGTTCATGTTGCCGCCATCAATGGGTGAAGTTCGCGTTCCGGCCCTGAACGCGGGATAATTCATATACGGTATCAGAATAACGCGCCCACGTATCATCTCAGGCTCAAGGCTCGCGGTGAGGTTCTGTATCGCCACCGGCCCCTGGTATTCATCACCATGGTTTGCCCCGGTAAACAAAGCCGTCGGTCCGTCGCCATTGCGGATCACCGTGATCGGTATCATCAGGTTCCCCCAGGCCGAACTATCCCGGCTGTGGGGCAGTCGCAGATACCCGTGATGGCAGCCATCTTTATCAAAGGGAATGGTGGGTTCAATCGGGCTTGGTTTCATCTTTTCTATCCTCTGATCAACAACTGACGCGGCACATCCGCAAGACATTCCGGTGCACCATCGGTGATAACAATACTTTCAGTGATCTCAAGCCCCCAGTTTTCCATCCACAGGCCCGTCATGAAATGAAAGGTCATGCCAGCCTCAAGCACGCTTTCATCGGTATCGCGAATAGACATTGTACGTTCACCCCAATCCGGCGGGTATGAAATGCCGATCGGATATCCGGCACGATTGTTCTTTTCAATCCCGTACCGTCGGAGTGTGCCGAAAAAGGCGCGGGCAATATCGGCGCAACGGCGTCCGGCCCGTGCTTCTTCGAGCCCGGCTTCCATGCCTTCAAGCACGGCTTTCTCCGCCTCCAGCATCTCCGCCGGCGGCTTGCCAAGAAAGACCGTGCGTGACAGCGGGCAATGGTAGCGATGCACCACCCCGGCAATTTCAAAGAATGTGCCCTCACCGGATTTCATCGGCTTGTCATCCCAAGTCAGATGCGGGGCGGCAGCATCACTTCCCGAAGGCAGAAGCGGCACAATGGCCGGATAATCACCCCCATAACCCAGATCATCATCATATCTGAGCCCGGCATCATAGATCTCCGCGACAAGATTGCTCTTTCGCAAACCAGGCTCGATGGTTTCAGCGATCCGCCGGTGCATCTTGCTCACAATCTGCCCGGCCTGACGCATATAGGTGAGCTCCTGCTCAGATTTGACCGCGCGTTGCCAGTTCACAAGGCTGGTGGCATCGACAAAACGGGCATTCGGCAAATGACGGGTCAGGGAACGATAGGCCGCCGCACTGAACCAGTAATTGTCCATTTCAACCCCGATGGTTGCGCCTGCATAGCCCTTGTCTTCGAGAATACTGGAAAGATAATCCATGGGATGACGTTCCGTGGACTGCACGTAATGATCTTCATACCCGATGATATGATCCGGTTTCATGAAACAGGTCCGGACCGCGCCATTGGCATCCTGCCCCCGGCCAAACCAGTACGGTTCCCCCTCAAGCCCGAGGAGGACACATTGATGGACGTAAAATGACCAGCCGTCGTATCCCGTCAGCCAGGCCATATTGGACGGATCGCTGACAATCAGCATGCTGATCCCCAGCTTTTCCATGGCGGCCCGGGTGCGGGCCAGCCTTTGTTCATATTCGGCGATGGAAAAGTATAGTGTGGGTGTGATCATCGCTAACTCCTCAAAAATAACAAATTCACGATGCTTTCCGGGACGCCGGTGATGGCGACGCCTTCAGGTTCCATTGATTGAGCTGTTGTTCTGCCATATTCATGGCGGCAAGTTTGATGTGACCAAATCCCCGCACGGTCAGAACAATCTCAACCATCTCCTCAAACCGTGAGATCTGATCGGCAGAAAGTGACCCGGCAGATGAAGAGATAAGCGATATCACCTGCTCCCGGAAGGCGCGTTCACGCCGACGTTCCAAAGGCAGACCAAAAGGATCCAGCCATGTTCCCCGCAATCTCCGCATTGGTGCCAGTATCCGGAAGACACCGGTCATCCACGGGCCAAAGCGGAGTTTTCCTGGCGTGCCGTCCCGATGCCGGAGCCAGCCCAGCATCGGCGGCGCAAGGTGATAGTTCATCCGAACCGATGCCCCGAATTCCGACTTGATTCTTGCGGTGAATTCATTCGATGTCATCAGCCTTGCCACTTCATATTCATCCTTGATATGCATGACCCGGAAAAGAGCCCGGGCAGTTTTGCGGGCAATGCGATCATCATCCCCGTCAATCCGTCTGACCGCTGCACAAACCTCATCCATGATCTTTTGGTAACGTCCGGCGTAGTTCTTGTCCTGATATCGGGCAAGCTGACCGGCAAAATAGCTGACCGCTTCAGCCGCCGGCATCGTATCAAGTGCCGGTTTTTCGTCCGGACGGATCAGACCGGCGGCGGCGAGAACACGCGGCTCATCCACCATCAGCCAGCGTCCCCAGTTCAGCGCCTTGAGATTGGTTTCAACATCAACACCGTTGAGCCGCAAGGCTTCGGCAAGCGAGTCATAACTCACCGGCAGGAATCCACCCTGCAGGGCAGCACCAAGCAACATGACATTAGCGCTGGTTGCCCGCCCCAGAAGACGCTCGCAAAGACCGGCGGTATCAAAATGCGTGATTTTCCTGCTATCCATTACCGCAGAAAGGCGCGCCAGCAGAAGACGGTCGTCAACAACGTGGCCTGTGCCAACCCCGTCCACCCCGACAGGATCGATGCGGGCACTGATAATCGCATGGCTTCTTTCTGCATCGAGACTTTTCAGCACCATGTCACCGGCGGCAACAACCGCATCACAGCCGATCAGAAGATCCGTGGACCTGGCGGGCAGACGAACCATCCTTCCCTTCAGGTTCTCGTTGCGTGACATGCGCACCTGGCTCGTCACCCCGCCGTTTTTCTGGGAAAGACCTGTCTGGTTGACGGCCTGGGCCGATATTCCTTCAATCCGGCCAGCCATCACCAGCACCGCAGAAAGAGTGGACACCCCGGTGCCGCCGATCCCGGCAAGAAAGATGTTGCGAATACCCCCATCCGGCGACGGCGGCGGCGGGAGATCCCTGTCTTCGGGCAAATCAGGAAATTCTTGCCGGTTAACGTCGCCACTTCCGGTCACTGAGACAAAACTCGGACAGAACCCCTCACGGCAGGAATAATCCTTATTGCACACCGTCTGGTCGATCTGCTTCTTGATCCCTTCCGGGGTAATGGCCGGTTTGACAGCAACACAGTTGGATTTAACCGCGCAGTCACCGCAACCTTCACAAACAGCTTCATTGATGAAAAGACGTTCCGGACGGTCTGGGATCTTGCCGCGCTTACGGCGACGACGCAATTCTGCCGCACAGGTCTGAACATAGATAAGGCCTGTCACGCCTTTGGTCCGGGCCAGATCTTCCTGCACCGGGATCAGATCACGTCGGTGGTGAAATCTTGTTCCGGCAGGCCAGGTGCCTGTCTTTTTCAGCGCATCCGGATCATCGCTGATGACCACAACACCGGCCGCCCCCTCGGCGGTAATCTGCCGGGCAATTTCATCCGGTGATGAGCCACCTTGGGCGTTCTGTCCGCCGGTCATGGCTACAGCGTCATTATAAAGGATCTTGAACGTCATATTTACGCCAGCCGCAATCGCCGCACGAATGGCAAGATATCCTGAATGGGTGTAGGTACCGTCCCCGAGATTCTGAAACGTATGGTCGATATCAGAAAACGGTGCCCGGCCAATCCAGAACGCACCCTCACCACCCATCTGGGTGAAATTGGTGATCGTATCCGGGGTAAGAAAGCCGCTGATGGAATGGCAGCCTATGCCCATGCCTGTCACGGACCCGTCGGGAAGTTTGGTGCTCGAATTATGCGGACATCCGGCGCAATAATAGGGTGTTCTCGCCGCAACAGGCGGCAGATTCCCCAAATCAGCCCCTCTCCGGATATCTTCAAGCTTTATATCATGGGCGCTTGCCCGCCGGACAATAGCCCCGGTCACCCCTTCAAGGCTGAGCTCACCATAGGCCGGAAGCAGCGCCACGTTTTCCGGGTCTGTCTTGCCGGAAAGACGAGGGCGCTCAGCCTGATTGACGAGAAGATGGGCAAGCTGGTCTTCAACAAGGCTTCGTTTTTCCTCAATAACAAGAACTTCGTCAAACCGCCGGGCGAAATCAAGCATGGCATCAGGTTCAACAGGCCAGGGCATCGCAACAGACATCAGCGCAATACCCTCCGCTGACGGGTCTTCAAGCCCGAGCATATGGAGAGCCTCCCGGGTTTCGGTCACCGCCTTGCCGACAGCAATAATGCCGAGTTTGCCGCGTTCGGGCAGTGGGGTTACGGGAATGTTAACCGGATTTTCTTTCTGCCAGCGAAGAGCTCCCGGAAGACGCAGCTGATAAAGGCGTTCTTCGCGCAGGATTGCCGGATCATGCCTGCCGACATGAACAGGGCCTGCATCTGCCGGGATGTTAAGGCCGGGACGAATGGACCCCATATCCAGCACCACATTGGCATCAGCTGTATCGATCACGATTTTGAGGCCAACACATGTGCCGGCGTAACGTGACAACGCAAAAGCCTGAAGCCCCATCGGGATGATGTCTTCAACACGCCGCGGGAAGAAATAAGGCATCCCCATGGCAATAAAAGTCTGATCAGACTGGTACGCAAGGGTCGACGATTTCCCTGTCGGGTCATCACCCACGGCAATCACCATCCCGCCTTTCGGCGCAACCCCGCCCTGATTGGCATGACGCAAGGCGTCCACGGATCGGTCCAGCCCCGGGCCCTTGCCATACCATAAGCCGAAGACACCATCGTAAAGCCCGTGATCATAAAGGCCGATATGCTGACTGCCCCAGAGCGCTGTTGCCGCCAGCTCTTCGTTGACCGCAGGCTGAAAGACTATACCTTCCTCATCAAGAAACCGGCGCGACCGTGCAAGTTCAAGGTCAAGGCCACCAAGCGGAGAGCCGGGATATCCACTGACAAGCCCTTTTGTGTTCAGTCCTGCCTCACGGTCCAGCCTGGCCTGTTCAAGGAGAAGACGCACAAGAGCCTGTGTTCCGCTGATCAGTGCAGGCCCCGACGACAAGCTGTAGCAATCGTGAAGATTGATGCCCATTTTCCCTCGCAAAATCATCACGGATGAACATATCAACGCTAGCCGATTCACCTGGCAAAGCCTAGGCACTAATTGGCAAAGAATAGCGTTTGACGTCAGATGAAATCGCCACCTAGTATAGATACGCCTTAAGGCCGGTAAATTCTCGCCTTTGTGTGAAGTCAGGACAGAAAAAGAAATGCGGAGCGTTCCATGACCGATGTATATGTGCTTTCAGCCACGCGTTCAGCTATTGGCAGTTTTGGCGGCAGCCTTAAAGACACCCCGCCGATTGATCTTGGTATCAGTATTGCCCGGTCTGCAATCGGCTTGTCCGGTCTTGACGCATCGAAAATCGGCCATGCTGTTATCGGCAATGTCATCCATTCCGAACCTCGAGATATGTATATTTCGCGATGCATATCGATCGGCGCCGGCATGGCGGAAGGGGCGCCGGCGCTGACGGTAAACCGGCTTTGCGGCAGCGGATTGCAGGCGATTGTCAGCGCCACCCAGTTGATCCGTCTCGGCGATACGGAAACAGCACTCGCCGGAGGAGTTGAGGTGATGAGCCGGAGCAGCCATATCATCCCCGGCCTGCGATGGGGCGCGCGCATGGGTGATGCCGGTGTGCAGGATATGATGCTCGGGGCACTTCATGATCCGTTCGGGCTCGGCCATATGGGCGTGACAGCCGAAAATGTCGCCGCCGATTACGGCATCAGCAGGGATGAGCAGGATCATTTTGCCTGGGAAAGCCAGCAACGCGCGGCGCGTGCAAGGGCTGAAGGATATTTCAACAGTCAGATCAGCCCCGTTGAAGTCATTCAACGTCGCAAGCCCGTTATCTTTGATCAGGACGAATATATCCGTGATGATACGACGGTCTCCTCCCTCGGGGATCTCCGGGCTGTCTTTCAGAAAGATGGTTCGGTCACCGCTGGCAACGCATCCGGTATCAATGATGGTGCCGCCATGCTTGTTCTTGCTTCGGCAGCGGCTGCCAAAGCCGGGGACGCGGCCCCGCTGGCCCGTATTGTCAGTTACGGCTTTGGAGGTGTTGCGCCGCGGATTATGGGCATGGGGCCGGTACCGGCAAGCCGGATGGCGCTTGAGAAAGCGGGGCTCAGGATCACTGATCTTGAGGTGGTGGAAAGCAATGAGGCTTTTGCCGCCCAGGCTTGCGCTGTGTCGAAAGAGCTTGGTCTTGCCTCTGATATCGTCAACCCGAACGGCGGCGCGATTGCCCTTGGTCATCCTGTCGGCGCAACCGGGGCTGTGATCATGACCAAACTGATCCATGAGCTGAAACGGAGGAATGGACGTTACGGCATGGCAACCATGTGTATTGGCGGCGGTCAGGGTATCAGCGTCATTGTCGATGCAGAAATGTGAAATCAACACGAAAATTCATTTATTTTAAAAGACAGTAAAGACAGGGAGAACGGCAATGGCCACAACTGAACTCAGCCTCGATGAGATTTACGCACTTGCTTACGATTGTCTCACCATCAATGGTGCAGATCATGAAAATGCCTCGGCGCTGGCCAATACCATCATGACCGCGGAACGGGACGGATCGGTTTCCCACGGGTTGTTCCGGCTTCCTGCCTATGTGGCCTCGCTCAGATCAGGCAAGGTGAACGGCAAGGCCAGACCAAAGTCAACCACGACCACTCCGGCGCTGGTCAGACTGCATGGCGATAACGGCTATGCCCCGATGGCGCATCAGGTCGGGATACCTCTTCTGATCGAAGCTGCCCGCACCTCAGGTGTGGGCCTGCTCGCCATAAGCCATGTCCATCACATGGCCGCGCTCTGGCCCGAGGTTGAAGCCCTGGCCGAAGCTGATCTTGCAGGGCTGGCCTGCACGGCCTATATGCCCATGGTCGCCCCTGCAGGGGCAACATCCGCTCTCTTCGGCACCAACCCGATCGCCTTTGCCTGGCCACGTCCGGGGCAGAGCCCCGTGGTCTATGACATGGCCACGGCCTCCATGGCGATGGGTGAAGTGCAGGTTGCCGCGCGCGAAGGCCACGATGTTCCTCCGGGCACAGGCCTTGACAAGGACGGCCAGCCCACCACTGATCCGGCGGCTATCGCTGATGGTGGCGTGCTGCTGCCTTTTGGCGGCTATAAGGGTTCCGCGATCGCCATGATGGTGGAATTGCTTGCCGCAGGTTTAGTGGGGGAAAATTTCTCTTTTGAAGCCCGTGAGGGCGATAACGGCGATGGCGGCCCACCCCAGGGAGGCCAGTTCATTCTTGCGATGAGCCCTGAAATCGTTGCGGGGTCAGGTTGGGAAAGTCACTGCGAAGGTTTTTTTGCCCGTCTGACCGGTCTTGAAGGGGTGCGCCTGCCAGGTGAACGCCGGCACAAAAACCGCCTTTCCGACGCGCCAAGGGCCATCAATACCCCGCTTGTGGAAAAGATACGGGGCCTAATGTCCTAGGCCTTTAGCTGGGGCAGGATGGCGGGGGCACGTGTTGTCAGCAACTCTGCCCCGTCATTCCTGAGGACAATATTTTCCTCATGCACGAGCATCCGGCCCTCGCTGATCTCAAGCGACGGCTCAAGGGTGAGGACCATATTTTCCGTAAGCACGGTCTCATCCCATCTGATATGCGAAGGCGGCTCGGTAAGCTGCAATCCAAGGCCATGACCAAAACGTCCGACTCCGTCGCCATCGGTACCAAGACGGTCTGCCATGATGGCAAAAAGTTCGGCTGATGTCATGCCAACCCGTATCCGGGTGAGCGCATCCTCCGTCGCCTGCCACAAAAGGGCATGGGCATCCGCCGCCTCAGCGGAGACTTTGCCCACCGCAAAATTGCGGTCGAAATCGCAGAAATATCCGTCCCAGCAACAGCCCGTATCCAGCATCAGCACATCACCGGACCGGAGCGGTGCATGGCCCGGCGGGGAAATGATATCCCCATAGCCGCCCTGCCCGGCCGCACCGACAAGATAGGACACATCATCAAGACCGGATTCAAGAGCTTTGATCTTGAAACCGCGGAAAACTTCAGCAAGCGGCATACCGGCCGATGCCCAGGACGGCAGTTGCTCAAACACCTTGCTGGCCATGCCGCAGGTGTGCCTTATCTTGGCAATCTCGGCATCGGATTTGACCATGCGGCAGGCCCTGAATATTTCGGTGGCATCGACCCGTTCAGGTGAGCCGATCGCCTCTTCCAGAAGTATCAGATCCCGGAGAGGCATCATCAGTTTGGTTTCACGCCCCATCAGCATGCCCAGCCTTGGCGTTGTTCCGGCCATGGACCGGATGACATCAGCAAGCAGGCTGATCCCGTCATCCGGCGCTGCCGGTGACGGCCAGCTGTGGACGCGGCCGATAAATCCTCTTTCCATCAGGGGCACACCGATCGTCGGAATAACGGCTTCGGGCATGCCACGGGCAGGCACGACCACGAACCAGGGGCGGGTCGGGCTCTGCCAGAATTGAGTCATGAAGCCGGTGATATAGCGTATATCATGTTCCGAAGTGAGCAAGATGACATCGAGATCCTGCACCTCCATGGCCTGTTGGATGATGTTTAATCGGGCTTCGTACTCTGCCCTTGGAAAACCACGCTCAAGCGACATGTCTGTCTCCTTGCTGAGATTATGTTGAACCAACGCCTAAACAGGGAAGCGTTCGGCCCGGAACGGGGTGATATCAATAGGTGCTTTCCTGCCACTGATGAGGGCGGCAATAACCCGGCCTGATCCGGGCCCCATGCTCAGGCCGATATGCTGGTGACCAAAGTCAAACCACAACCCCGGATGGCGCGGCGCCGCCCCGATCATGGGCAGGCTGTCGATCAAAGTAGGGCGGCGACCCATCCATGGCTCGTCCTCAATGGGCTTGCCAAGCCCGTGATGTGATCTGGCATCGGCAACAGAATTCTCTGCCTGACGAAAATTTGGCGGCGCATCACGATCATCGAACTCAACCCCTGTGGTGATACGGACCCCCTGCTGCATCGGCGCCATGACATAGCCGCCGTCAATATCATAGATCGCGCGGCCAAGCGGCATGCCTTCACCGGGTTCAAGGTGCCAGTGATACCCGCGCTCCCAGGCCATGGGAATACGATAGCCGAGCCAGCCGGCAATTTCTGCTGACCATCCGCCGGCCGCAAGCACCACGTCATCGGCAGTGAGGACCTCCCCTGACATGAGCTTGACTTGCCAGCCCTGTTCATTGGTGAGCGCGGCAACCCTGTCTTCGCGGACAACACCACCCGCAGCTTCAAAGAGACGAACATAGGCATCCGTCAGCTTGGCCGGATTGGTCACCCCGCAGGTATCGTCCATCAATACCGCCTTAACATAGATCGGGCTGAGCCCGGGCTCGATCTGACGGATCTGGTCCTGCTCATAGACAGAATAGCGGACACCAACTTCATTCATCAGCTCAAGTTCCTTGGAATAGGCCCGGAACGTGGATTCCTTTCTGAAGGTCTTGAACCAGCCGGCGTAACGCAAGAGCTCATCCACCCCGGCTTCCTTGATCAGGGCCTTATGGCGATCCAGCGAAATATCCATCAGCGCTTTCAGCGCCCTTGCTGCATGCTTTGCCCGTCTGTTGCTGGAATAGGAAAGAAACTTGAGAGACCAGCCAAGATATTTGAGCACGAAAAGAGGATTGTACCGGAACCCGTTGCTCCGGTTCAGAAGAAGCTTCGGCAGGGCTTTCAGCAGCTGCGGGTTATTGAGCACCACAACAGAACTTTCCGACAAAACACCCGCATTACCATAAGATGTTTCACGTCCGGGTGTTTTGGGATCGATCAGCGTAACCTGATGGCCCGCGAGCTGCGTTTCAAGCGCCGCGCACACGCCGACAATTCCACCACCGATAACAACAACCTGCTTGCCCTGTTCCATCACGAAAGATCCATTTTACTTGCCACTTCATCGGCGATGGCGAGGCTTGATGTTAATCCGGGTGAGTCTATGCCGTAAAGCGCAATCACCCCGGGGGCGGCGTGATCTTTTTCTGTCGTGATGACAAAATCCTGAAACACTGATCCGTCAGGAATGATTTTGGGGCGAAGCCCGGCCCAGGCGGGCACCAGCTCATCCGGCTGTAGTTCAGGCCAGTAGGTTGAGATAAGCGCATGAAAGCGTTTCGCATCATTGGGATTTACATCATAGGATGGCGTATCCACCCACTGAATATCAGGTCCGAACCGGGCCCCGCCCCCGCTATCCAGCGTCAGATGAATACCAAGACCACCGCCGGACGGCATCGGGTAGATCAGATGCCGGAAGGGAGGTTTGCGGGTGGAGACAAAATACTGCCCCTTGGCCATGTAATGCGGCGGCACGATATCAGGGTTCATGGTCTCAATGGCAAGCGAAACCTGTCTTGAGCCATGCCCTGCCGCGTTGATGATATGCCTGGCGCTCAGGGTCATCTTTTCCCCCTGGCCATCGATGGTGACCATATAGCGCTCCCCGTCAAAGCTTGCCGATTCAAAACGGCTCTGATACGCGATGATCGCGCCGGCGTTTTCCGCATCTGCCTCAAGTGCGGCCATATAACTGTGGCTGTCCACCACGCCTGTGACAGGCGAATGCAACGCGGCGATGGCATTGATCTCAGGCTCCATGGCCTTAAGACTTTCCTCACCGATGAGTTCAAGCCCGGGCACTTCATTGGCATCACCGATATCCTTAAGCCTGGCAAGGCCTTCAATCTGGCCCTCTTCGGTGGCAACAATCAGTTTGCCATGCCTTTTGGTTGTGACGCCCCGGTCCGCGCAATAATCATACATCATGGCCGCTCCTGCAACACAGAGCCGGGCTTTGAGTGATCCGGTTGGGTAATAGATACCGGCATGAATCACTTCCGAGTTTCGTGACGAGGTTTCCATCCCGAAACCGGGATTGCTTTCAGCCAGGATCACGCTTGCGCCGCTCAGGGCCAGTTTGCGGGTAATGGCCAGGCCTACCGCTCCTGCTCCCACCACGAGAATATCCGTTTCTGCATCCACCATATGTCTCTATCCTGTCATAGCTAACGCCGGGCTGCGATACCCGATGATCACTTCTTCCCCGGGGCCGGGATGCCGGGGTACATTAAACGCAAGCAAAAGAGAGATTAAGGCCATTGCCGCGCCGGAGAGGAATACCGCCGCAGGAGAAATCAGCCAGAGAAACCCAAAAAGTGCCGGCAGAAAAACCGCAACCACGTGGTTGATCGTAAACGAAACACTTGCTGTTCCGGCAAAATCTGCGGGATCGGCGATCTTCTGAAAATAGGTCTTGATCGCAATGGCCAGCGCAAAAAACATATGATCAATCAGGTACAGCCCGGCAGCGATTGTACTGTTTTCAACAAAGGCATAGGCGGTAAATACGCCGATCAATCCCAGATATTCCAAAATCAGCGCAGCCCTTTCTCCGATACGCCCGATCATCCGGCCCACGACAGGCGCAAGCCAGATGTTGAACACAGCATTGATCAGGAAAAGACCCGCGATCTGCCCCACCGAATAGCCGAATTTTTCCACCATGAGGAATCCGGCAAAAACAACAAATATCTGCCGCCGGGCACCTGACATGAAAATCAGGGCATAATAAAGCCAGTACTGGGGCTTGAGGATAATCGATTTGCGCTGAGGGCTGCCTTCGTCAAACCGCCTGAACCCAAGATAACCAAAGGCGGCAATACCCATGGTTACAACTCCCCCGACTAGATAGATAAGGGTATAGCCCTCACCACCTGCGGCAAAGACATCACCGGACAGAGCCGCCCTGAAATCAAGCCCCGGCGTCATCAGCACGACGGCCGCGAAGATAGAGACAAGCGTAGCCACCTGGGCCATCGAGGCAACGCCATAGATCTGCCCGAGAAGCGCCGGTGCCTTTTCCTTATTCAGCCATTGCATGGCAAGAGACTGATTGCAGGTTTCGTAATAATGAAACCCGATCGAGGCGATAACCGTCGTGATATAAAGCCCGAGCACCGATGGGAAATAACCGGTCAGTGCCGTCCCGAGCCCGAGCATGCCGAGCGTAACAAGCGCCAAACGCTGTTCGTTGAACACAAGAAGAAGATACACAACGAGAAAAGAGAGAAACCCCGGCACTTCACGCAACGATTGCAGAATGCCGATTTCACGCCCGGTGAAAGCGGCCTGCTCGACCGCAAAGTTATTGATGAGCGTTGACCAGGTGATGAAACTGATCGGCATGGCGGCTGCTGTCAGCATCAGCAGAACATGGGGTGACTGCCATCCTGAACCACCACGGGCATGTCGTTGAAACACCATCCGATACCTGCTGAGGAAAACAAACCTTTCCGTCTATACATCCAACCCCTTGGACCAGCTGTCAAGACTTATACACCCATATAGAATACGGCGTGATGCATCACCTTGACGTCTTGCCGAAAGTCATCTTTTCACGCCAGCGCTGTCCGGGGTTCAGTCTGGTTGAACTGCTGATAGCCGTCAGTCTTCTCAGCGTGGTTCTCATCGGCGGTTTCACGGCCTTCAACATGATTGAGGCAACCTATCTGAGGGAGGCAGGATACGCCAGAAAAAGCCGGACCATCGGCATCGAAGCGGATCGGTTATTCCTTGCAATACAGGACAATACCAGCTTTTCCGCTCATACGGTTTCCTCCTGGCCGCAGTCTGGTGAAGCGCCCGGCCTTCTTTCTGTTACCCCCTTATGGGATAACGCTTCGATGCTGAACCGCCATGGCGGGTTTATCTGCCGGGTCAGTGCGATTGATCTTCCGGCGGCAAGTTTCCGTATCCCTGTCGGTTGTCTTGAGCATAGCGGAATTTCAGAAAATGCTTTTTCCGGACTTATCGGGATTGATCTCCCCGGTGTGTTGATCATGGACGCGCAGGAGGGGTGCATTCTGTCAGGAGTGGAGCGCACAGGAACGACGCTGACCTTCACCGTTTTGCGGGACACCTGCCTCAGGTCAAGCACGGGAGACGCTATCCACACAAGCGCAATCCATGGCAGTGGCGTGATCTTTCCCCGCTATCTCATTCAGGCCACCAACATGAACAGCGCTTACACAAATGCTTTTTTTGAACATCCGGGCAAGATCAATGCAGGGGCAGGTCTGTATTTCGGACAAAACTCAAGCAGGGACGGGTCGCTTTTCACCATCAGCTCATCCTTGCCAGGGGACGATTTCACCCAAGCTTGGGTCAATATCCACCAATTCGGCAACCACCGCGCGTTGAAACTTATTCATCCCGACCAGCTCACCTCCTTCACGCTGAAACTGGACGTCTTGTCTCCGGACGGTCAGGTGGCCACCAGCATATCAGGGTCCGGCGCTGCCCGAAGATTATATCAAGAGTTCAACACATCATCAGCACTGGCGAACTTCCTGCATCAGCTCCATCTTCGCAGCACAACAACCCCGGTTGTCCTGAGACTGCATCTGGGAGCTGGCACCCGGGTATGGGTGAGGGATCTGGAACTTGCGGTGAGATAAGATCTTCTTTCAGATGGTGCCGTCAGCAAGGTTGAGCAGAATGAGCTGATCAGTGGCGCGCGCAAACTCCCCCCGGAAGGCGGCGCCCCGGGCATAGGCACCTGCAGTAATCAGACAACCGATGACAATATATCTATCGAAGGCCAGCCCGCCCCGGCCTTGGTGATATATGCCGGCGATCATCCGGCCTCCGGGGAAATGATGGCTGTCCTCATCCATGATCAGACGAAAGACACGGGCGCTTTCCTGCCTCCAGCTGTCCTCTTCATGCCCTGCGTAACCTGAACAATACGCCAGATCCGCACCTGTGTCGGAGGCATCAGGGCTGTCACCCTTCTGCCAGCCAGAAGGCAGACCATCATGCATCAGCATATAGGCATGCGCGACGAGGAACATGTGCCGCGCCCCGCCGGCGGCAACAGTTCTGATCTGATCAGCACGAGCTGCGGTCACGCTTTCACGACTGAGCGATATCATGACCGGGATCATTGCGCTGATGATGAGAGACAGAAACAAAACACCGGGAAGGGCAAAGCCGGGCCGCTTCGATCCCCGGGCAATCCTGCAAACAGACACCTTTTCGCTCCGAAAGGCCCGGCCCTTTACCGAATGTTCATCCCGTCTTTGCCGGATGAAGAATGGTGGTGATCTCCTCAACATCTATCCTGCCGAATTGCGTGTCTCGTTTCATATGCTGGTGATGTATCATGCAACTTCGCGGGTTTACATTGATTGAACTGGTCATCTATATGGCCATTCTGGGCATGCTCGGCGCAGGTGTCTTTTCTGCCTATACGTTCTTTTTGAAACATCAAATCAGGGCAAGGCAGATCGCCGAGCTCCGGTTTGCATCAGATGATGCCTCCCGGCATTTTCATGAATATCTTGGCGGCGCGGACAAGATCACCATCAGGGGATCAGGGCATCATATCTGCGCTATTGCAACCCATCATGAATTTATCGAACGGACAGGGCTCACCCTCACATCGGCTGAAAAACTCACCGCCCGGAGCTTTGGCGGGGTTGGCGGCAGAACTTCCCGCAGCCTCAGTTTCTGGATACGCGCTTCGGGCCGGACATCACCCCAGACAATCATTGATTCAGGCACCGATCAGCCCGGGCGACGCTGGCAGGTCATGACCGATGCAGAAGGCCGGATAATGCTGGATATCAGCGGCTCCTCCATTCGCGGCGGATCACGTATCAGGGACGGGAACTGGCATCACGTCATGCTGGTATTTAATGCCGAAAGAACATCCCGTCTCACCCCTGTCAGCCTGACCATCTATATCAATGGTGAGCCCGAAGGCCTGACACAAGCCCCCGGCACGCCGATCATTGTTGACACTGACGCATCTGTGCCGATGTCACTTGGCGGTAGCAGGACCAACACATCCTTCACCGGATCGCTTGCGGCCGTCAAACTGTGGGAAAAGGCACTTGACCCTGCCTCCGTCAGCCCCGAGTTGCACTCAGCCGCAGCAGTTGATCGTGATGGACTGGTGCTTGAACTTACTCTCGGAACAGGAATTGATGACACATCGGAAGCAGCCCATATCCTGACCGGCCCCCCTAACCTGAGTTTTGCAACCCACCATCGGTCCTATTCGAAAAAAACATCTTTCCGCTTTGCACCGGAGAACGCAGGCTCTCCCTTTCATCAGCTTTGGCAGAAAACAGAATGGACAGGATTAAGACAACCTTCCCCCGGGCAGTGCGAGCTCCCTGATCCGGACAGGGGATGGAGTCTTTCAGGAAAGCAGCGCTGGCACTTAAGGCAAGAGCCCACCTTTGCTCTCAGTAATGGTATCCTTGAAGTCAGGGCCGATATAGCCGACAGGATTGCCGGCCGCATAACTTCGCTTTCACATACCACAAGCATCGTCACCCATTCCGGCGATACGCCTGATATCCTGTGCCGTATCTCGCCGCACATTTCCGGGTACAAAACCGGAGATGAGCAGATGGCACAAGCGGTTATCCGCATTGACCCTGATGATCTTGAACCTGACGGCGATACTCTGTTCTTTGAGGCGGATGTGGCGCAAAGGCAGGGACCCTTGAGCCGCATCACCGGCGGCAGGTCGCAGGCGTATTTTTCTTATAAAAACATTTCGGCCTCAGGCACTGAGATCTGGAGGAATATCACCGCTGAATACGTGCCGGACACCGGCATCATGACCATATGCAGCACGACCGAGACCCATTGCGGCAATGCAGATATGCTGACACGACATGGTTTTGACGCCTGGTCAGACGTTTTCGGTCAGGTTCGTTATGCTTCAGGCAACATGACGTATGTCCCCCGCAAGAGATTTGTCTTCACCCTGACGAACGGGACCCCGCCTGCCCCGGGGGACATCCTGTCTCTTGAAACGGATATCAGCCCGGGTGCATTTTTCACCCTTTGTCCCTGAGAGATCAGGTTTCGTGTTCTTCAGGCTAGTTGTTAAGGGGGAAGTTGAACTGCGCTCCTGCCCGGATACCGGTCGGCCAGCGTGACGTGATGGTCTTGAGTCGGGTATAGAAACGCACCGCCTCCATCCCGTAGGCGCCGTGGTCCCCGAACAGAGACCTTTTCCAGCCGCCGAAGGAATGGTAGGCCACCGGCACGGGAATGGGCACATTGATCCCGACCATCCCGATCTCAATCTGGTCAGCATAGGAACGGGCGGCATCGCCATCGCGGGTGAAGATCGCCGTCCCATTACCGTATTCATGATCGTTGACCATCTGAACGGCGGTTTCGAAACTGTCGGCACGCACCACGCTCAGCACAGGGCCGAAGATCTCTTCCTTGTAGATCGACATATCGGTGGTGACATTGTCAAACAGACTGCCGCCAATAAAGTAGCCCTTCTCATATCCCTGGAGAGTGAAGCCGCGACCATCGACGATGAGATCAGCGCCTTCCTTGACGCCCGCGTCAATATAGCCGCTGACTTTGTCAAGATGCTGCTGGGTGATCAGCGGGCCCATTTCAGCTTCGGGATCATCCCAGGGGCCGACTTTGATACCGCGCACTTTAGGGGCCAGTTTTTCAACCAGACGATCCGCGGTTTCCTTACCCACCGGCACGGCCACAGATATCGCCATGCACCGTTCACCGGCCGAACCATATCCGGCCCCCATCAGGGCATCGACCGCCTGATCCATATCCGCATCAGGCATGATGATCATGTGGTTCTTGGCCCCGCCAAGTGCCTGCACCCGCTTGCCATTTGCCGTCCCGGTAGAATAGACATATTCCGCAATCGGGGTGGAGCCGACAAAGCTGACCCCCTTGATATCAGGATGATGGAGAATGGCATCAACCGCATCCTTGCCGCCATTGACGATATTCGCAACACCTTTGGGAAGCCCGGCTTTTTCCAGCAGTTCAATAGCCATCTGAGGTGCCGCAGGATCACGTTCGGACGGCTTGAGAATAAACGTGTTACCGCAGGCAATAGCCATCGGGAACATCCACATCGGCACCATGGCGGGAAAGTTGAAGGGCGTGATCCCTGCCATCACCCCGAGGGGCTGACGATCGGAATAACTGTCAATGGCCGGCCCGACATTCCGGGTGTAATCGCCGCGAAGGAGATGGGGGATGCCGCAGGCAAATTCAACCACTTCAATTCCGCGGATAACCTCTCCCCTTGCGTCCTCCTTGGTCTTACCATGCTGGGTTGAGATCGCTTCGGCAAGAGCATCAAGGTTTTCTTCAAGAAGATGCTTATAGTTGAACATGATCCGCGCCCGTTTCAACGGCGGCGTGTTGGCCCATCCCGGCAGGGCATCCCTGGCGGCCTGAACCGCTTTATCGACGATCCCCGCACCGGAAAGAGTCACGCTTCCCGTTTCTTCCCCTGTAGCAGGGTTAAAAATAGGCTGGCTACCGGCATCGCCGTCAACATATTCACCATTGATCAGGTTTCGAAACATTTGCATCGCGGGAAGCTCCTCAACAAGTAATCTGTCCTATAGTTTTGGAGGAAGCGATGACGTAAATCAACCTTCAATCCTGACCCGGGGCAGAAATCTGCCGCAAGGGTAGGGCCGTTGTGTATTTGATCTGTTCCATAGCAAAAGATGAGGAAACATCGGAAAGTTTCACCTTGCTGATCAGTTTCTTGTAGAACGCATCATAGGCCGGCATGTCAGGCACAACGACACGTAAGAGATAATCCACATCCCCGCTCATCCGATAGAATTCCACCACTTCAGGCATGGCGGAAACCACCGAGGAGAACCGGTCCAGCCAATCGGCGTTATGCTCGTTGGTCCGCACCGCGACAAATACCGAAATACCAGCCCCGATCGCCGGCCCGTTCAGCAAGGCCACCCGACGCCGGATCACGCCCTGTTCTTCAAGCCGCTGAATACGACGCCAGCAGGGCGTGACCGAAAGGCCGACTTTGGCCGCAACTTCCGCCACCGGCAAACTAGCATCCTGCTGGAGCAGATTCAGAATACGAACATCAAGGTCATCAAGTTTCATCAGGCCGTCGTCATTTTTTGAAAAATTATTTTACAATACTAATTTCAATTCGCATTTTTTAAAAGTATATTTCGTTTTTATAATATATACGGAAAATTATTTTAATTCGGATGAAATATATCCGTAGAAGCCCTGGGGATGCCCGGCCGAAGAACACCAACGCCTGTTCCAGTTCCGGCGGGCGTGCAGGGCGGCGATGGCCCGTGACCTGCTGTGCGCGGAGCATCCTGTTTCACCGGCCCGGATTACCGTGATCATGCGCTGATACTGCCGGTCCACCTGCCGTGAATAGGCCGGATCAGTGGTAACGCTTCCCTGCCTGAGGTGAAGCCCGTAAAACGTATCGGACGCAAGAGATGCGCGGCCACCCAGCCTGCCGAGAACTTCCATGGCATGAAAAACATCCTGCGCGGCCCCATCCCGGAAACCCGGGCTGAGCTCCCGGTGAAGCAACGGATGAAAGGACCCGGGCCAAACACCAAAATCTGAAAGGCTGAGACAGCGTTGCCCGGCGGCCATTGTCATCACAACCTGCCCGTCCCCTGATATCACCCGTGTTGGCGCGAAAGACGCGCCATACCGGCGGGCATGGGCAAGCATCCCCCGGAGATAGTTCTCGCCCCAGTTATCATCGGCATCAAGGAACGCAAGATATCTGCCACATGCGCGACCCATCGCACGGTTGCGGGCCCGGCCCGGGCCTGTCCGGAAATACCGCGACGGAAGAATTCTCATTGCCGGCCATGCCGGGCGTATCCACGAATACTCACCGCGATCATCCGGGGCGATAATAATTTCAACCCGCTGTGGTGAATATCCTTGGGCAACAACACTCTCCACCGCCCGCAAAAGTGTCGCCCCGGCGTTGAATACGGGGATGATGACGCTGACTTCAGGCATTCAGACACACCCCCATCTTAAAGATAATATTAATCAGTAACTTTTTCGTGATATTTGATTTTTCACGCATTTTCATAAGGATCGTTAATCAAAATTTAATGAGTTTATGAGATATTACTTTTATTGATCCTCCCCAACTGCACCACCTTATTCCATAAGGTGGTGCTTTTTTTTATATCTGCCAGTATGATCACAAACGCGGGTTTCATCATCACAATGATCTGCCCCATAAAATGAGATGAAGCCCGGATCATACCTTATTTAACGTCAAAAGATACTGATGCCTCAATTCGCGAATACTCCCCCCCTTATCCTTGAAGCTGAAGACTGGGCAGACTACGCCCTGCTTGACAGCGGGGACGGCCGCAAGCTTGAGCAGGTCGGCCCGTTTCGTTTTATTCGCCCTGAAGCGCAGGCTATATGGACGCCGTCCCTGTCTTTGGATGACTGGAGGTCTGCGGACGGGGAATTTGTCTCAAGCGCCACGGGACGAGACCGCGACGACAGCGAAGCCGGGAAATGGAACCTGTCATCATCTCTGCCTGAAACATGGCCTGTTACTTATGACGGTATAAAATTTCACGCCATGCCAACGCCATTCCGCCATCTCGGGTTTTTCCCCGAACAATCCACCCATTGGCGGTGGTGTGCCGATCGTATCAACACGTTCCGCCACGAGCATGGCAGGCCGCCCAGGATACTTAATCTCTTTGGCTATACCGGCATGGCCAGCCTGCATGCAGCCAGGGCCGGGGCTGAAGTCACCCATGTGGATTCGTCAAAAAAAGCCATCGCCCAGGCGTTCGAGAACCGTGAGCTTGCAGGCATGGAAAAGGCGCCAATCAGGTATATTACCGATGATGCGCGTCAGTTCGTCAAAAGGGAAGCCCGGCGGGAGCGCAAATACGACGGCGTCATTCTTGATCCGCCCAAATATGGCCGTGGCGCCAAGGGGGAGGTCTGGCGCATGGAGGAGGATATCACCCCGTTGCTGGCTGAAATTAATATGATTATGAGCCCGGAAGCTGCTTTTATCGTGCTGACATCCTATGCTATTCGCAGCAGCTTTCTCAGCCTCCATCATGTCATGGAACATGTTTTCGGCGAACGCGGAGGGGACGTGTCATCGGGTGAACTGGCGGTGCGGGAAACCTGCCCGCGAGGTTACCGCATCGGCCAGGCTATTTTTGCCCGCTGGAACCCCGGTCACCCGCCTCATCAGCCCTGAGGTGTTCATAAAGGCAAAGCCCGGTTGCAACCGCGAGATTAAGCGAATCCGACCGCCCCAGCATCGGCATCCGGATGAGTTGATCGGCACATGCCATCATCTCAGTGCTTAACCCCGACTGCTCATTTCCCATAAGAAGAAGCAGCGGGGCAGACCATCGCGCTTCACGGTAATCGACCGATGCGGGCAGGGCGGTGCCCAGTACCCTGAAAGATGAGCTTCTCGCCGCGGATATAAATTCATCTTCGGTCATCCGGACAAGATTGTTATTAAAGATTGCCCCCATGCTGGCGCGGACCGTTTCCACCGAATAGGCATCAACGCAATCACCCACCAGAATAACCCCTGATGCACCGACAGCATCCGCTGTCCGGAGGATTGTTCCCAGATTTCCGGGATCACGCACCCGGTCAAGCACAACCCAGCATCCTTCAGGGGACTCAAAAACCTGAGCGGACGACTGCCAGCGCTCATGAAAACTGGCAAGGATCATCTGCGGGTTGTCTTTGCGGCTGATTTTGGTCATGACCGCCTCAGGCACGGTCAGGCAATCCGTCCCGGATGTCTCAATCTTGCTCAGGATGCGGCGGATATGCGGCTCTTCCTCACGCCCCTCAACCAGAACAAGCGTTTGGGGCTTCCAGCCCAGATCCAGCGCTTCGGTGACAATCCGCACCCCTTCGGCCAGGAACACCCCGCTGCGGCGGCGATGCTTGCGGTCATGAAGACTTCGCAAGGCTTTGATGGCGGGATTTGTCAGGCTGGTGACCGGGCGCATATCATCCTCAACTGATCCGTGTTCTATTATCTGAATTATCCTAACAGCCCGCCAAAAGCCAGCAAACACGTCATGGGGCGCTGCACTCCATAGTCATGATACGACATAACCTGATTAAATCACGTCATTTCAAGTGACATTTTGCTGGATATATTCCTTAAATCTGGTTTATCGTGAAATCGAAATTAAGGTATGTGCCGCTGATGGACGATAACCGCATCCAAAAACTTTTATCTTCCGGTGACGACAGCCAGACCTTCCGTGTCGGCTTTTTACTCGTGCCGAATTTTTCCATGCTGGCCTTTGCCTCGGCCATAGAACCCCTGCGATCCGCCAACCGGATGAGTGAGAAGAATCTGTATGAATGGGTGATTGCCTCCGAAGATGGCATGCCTGTTATGGCAAGCAACAAGGTTGAGGTTGCGGCCAACGGAAATCTGGAAGATCTGGCCAGTTGCCGGATGGTCTTTGCCTGCGGTGGCCTTGATGTTCAGAAACATGCCCGCCGGGAAGTGATCAACGCCCTGAGACTGATAGAACGTCGTGGGGCGGCGGTAGGTGCGATCTGCACCGGCACATATCTTCTGGCGGTTGCCGGTTTGCTCGACGGCAGACGATGCACCATCCACTGGGAAAATCATGACGGGCTGATTGAGGAATTCCCCGATGTTGAGGTGACGTCTGATCTTTTTGAAATTGACGGCGACCGGGTCACCTGCTCCGGCGGAACCGCTTCACTGGATATGATGCTGCACCTGATCGCCAAGGCGCACGGGACAAAACTGGCAACCCAGGTTTCTGAGCAGTTTATCCATGATCGTATTCGCGATTCCCATGACCGGCAACGCATGGAGCTGAGATCTCGCCTCGGTATCAGCCATCCGAAACTTCTGGCCGTGGTGGCGGAAATGGAGAGCAATCTCGAAGACCCCCTTCCCCAGACGGTTATTGCCAGCCGCACCGCTCTCTCGACCCGGCAGCTGGAACGCCTGTTCCGCAAGTATCTCAACACCACGCCAACACGGTATTATCTCAATCTCCGCATAGCCAGGGCACGGCATCTTCTGCGCCAGACAAGCATGTCGATACTGTCGGTGGCCCTGGCCTGCGGCTTTGTTTCGGCGTCGCATTTTTCAAAATGTTACCGCGAAACCTATGGCCGGACACCAAGGGCCGAACGATCACTTGAATAGACGTGTCAGGCCTGCTGGCGGCGGGCGGCATCCATGATTGCGGTGACCAGCGAGGCCAGACCATTCTTGCGGGTGGGGGAAAGATGCTCATCAAGCCCGATCTGATAGAGAAAATCAGGCTGGGTTGAGATTATGTCAAGAGGCGTCTGGCCGGAATAGACGCGCAGCATCACGGCGATAAGGCCCTGGACAATCGCCGCATCACTGCCCGCATGAAACCGGAGAACAGGCGCGTCATATTCGGCCTTGAAATGAACCACCGACTGGCACCCGCGCAGGCGGTTTTCTTCAACCTTGTGCCTGTCCTCAAGAGGCGGCAGACGGCGCCCCATATCGATCAGATGCTGGTAGCGGTCCTCCCAGTCATCAAAGAAACTGAATTCATCGACAATTTCAGCTGCCTGCTCTGATGCTTTCATGATTGACCTCTCAGCATTGCCTTGTGTCTTATCTAAGCCACATTCCGGCGTTTGCCAAGGATGTCCATCAATTCAAGAGCGGCCGCGCCGATCATTGTCCCTGCCGGAAATACCGCGGCCACCCCTTGTGTTTCAAGAACGGAAATATCCCCGGGGGGGATGATGCCGCCCACCACCACATGGATTTCATCGGCATGACGTGCCTTTAAGGCATCCTTGAGCTCCGGAACCTGGGTCAGATGGCCGGCGGCAAGTGAAGACAGGCCAATCACATCAACGCCTTCCTTAAGCGCAAGTTCAGCGGCTTCTTCGGGCGTCTGGAACAAAGGTCCGGTTACCACGTCGAATCCGGCATCGGCGAATGCAGAGGCCACAACCTTCTGCCCGCGGTCATGGCCATCCTGCCCCAGTTTGGCAATCAGAATACGTGGCGGGCGGCCTTCCTTTTCGGCAAAAGCGGCAATGCGTTCGCCCAGAAGCTCAAGCTCGTCCAGACCGGACATTTCCTTCTTCCAGACACCGCGCACGCCTCTGATTTCGGCCACATGCCGATTAAAGATCCGTTCCATGGCATCGGACATCTCGCCCACCGTAGCACCGGAACGTGCGGCTTCTACCGCCGCCTCAAGCAGATTGCGCTGGCCCAGTGCGGCGTCCGAAAGTCCGCTCAGCCTGATTTCAACCTGCTGGCTGTCACGTTCCCGCCTCAGACGGTCAAGTTTGGCCTTCTGCTGGCTGAGCACTTCAGCGTTGTTGATCCGGAGAATTTCCACCTCTTCTTCGCCCTCTTTGAGATCTGGCGGGAAAATATTCACCCCGATGATCTTCTGGCGGCCGCTGTCGATATGGGCCTGGGTCCGTGTTGCCGCCTCCTCAATCCGCTGCTTGGGCAAGCCGGCATCAATAGCTTTTGCCATACCGCCGAGACCATCAATTTCGGCAATATGCTGCTCGGCCCGGGCCACCAGATCCTGCGTCAGGGTTTCAATGGCTGAACTGCCCCCCCAGGGATCGATGACATGGGCGGCGTTGGCTTCACCTGCCAGATGAAGCTGGGTGTTGCGGGCGATGCGGGCTGAAAAATCTGTCGGCAGGCCAAGCGCCTCATCCAGCGCATTGGTATGAAGGGATTGCGTCTGCCCGCCGACAGCGGCACTCGCCTCAATCAGGGTCCGGACCACATTGTTATAGACATCTTGCGCCGCCAGCGACCAGCCTGATGTCTGGCAATGGGTCCTCAGCATCAGAGCTTTGGGATTGGTGATCCCGAAATGCCGGGAAAGCAGGGTTGACCAGAGCTGGCGCGCCGCCCTCAGTTTGGCAATTTCGATCAGGTATGGCATGCCGATGGCAAAGAAAAACGACAACCGCGGCACAAAAAGCTCAGCGTCCAATCCTGCGGCAAGACCTGTCCGGATATATTCGACGCCATCGGCCAGTGTATAGGCAAGCTCAAGATCCGCGGTCGCGCCAGCCTCCTGCATGTGATAGCCCGAAATGGAAATGGAGTTAAACTTCGGCATTTCTTTTGCGGTATAGGCAAAAATATCCGAAACAATCCTGAGCGATGGACGGGGCGGATAGATATAGGTATTCCGCACCATGAATTCTTTCAGGATATCATTCTGTATCGTGCCGGTAAGTTTTTCCGGCAACACGCCCTGTTCTTCGGCGGCCACAATATAAAGAGCCATGACCGGCAGAACCGCGCCGTTCATCGTCATGGATACGCTCATCCTGTCGAGAGGTATCCCCTGAAAGAGCTGCCGCATATCAAGGATGGAATCAATGGCCACACCGGCCATGCCGACGTCACCGGCGACACGTGGATTGTCGCTGTCATAGCCGCGATGTGTCGCCAGATCAAACGCAACCGACAACCCCATCTGCCCGGCAGCAAGATTACGGCGATAAAACGCGTTGGATTCTTCTGCGGTTGAAAATCCGGCATACTGGCGGACTGTCCAGGGACGTGTTGCGTACATGGTCGGGTAAGGGCCGCGGATGAAGGGAGCTATCCCCGGCATTCCTGATGCATCTTCCGGCAGGATATCCGCAGGATAGACCGGCGGGATGGAAATCCCCTCAGGTGACATCATGGGCGCACCATCAGCGGCAGGGGCCCGAAGCCGGTCCTCGTAACCGATCTGGCTGAAATCCGGGATACGGGTCATCTTATGCTCCCGAGTGTCTGTTCCAGCAGTGCGAGAACATCGCCTTTAAACGCAGTTGCTTCAAGCTGAAAGGGTGATGCCGGCATGGCACTTAACTGCGCCAGCACCGATGCATCCGCACCATCTGTTACGATGAGATCAGGACTGGCGGCAGCAAGCGTTTCCCTGAGGTCCTCTGCCCGAATTTTCATCGCCGTTGCGTTGATCCCGGCGGCCTGAAACCAGCGGGACGTGCCGGCAGCTCCGGTTGCCTGACCAAAATCAAGGAGGAGAACCCGCATATTCCGCCCCTCCATCCGGGCACGAAAATCCTCCCAGACCTGTGCCGGGCGATTATGGCCTCCACGGGGGCCGGATGAGGATTTGAGAACCTGCCCTGATGATCTGCCCTGAACAGCATGCAGCGTCACGCCAAGCAGAGGCGATGCCCCTGAATTCACGGATTTACGGCGCCGGAGTGATGCTTCATCTGCCCATCCCTTAATCTGGCCGGATGACAAGCTTTCGGCGAGCCCCCCTTTTTGTTCGATTTCCTGAAAATGCTCCCAGGCTTTTCTGCCAAGCTCCAGGGTAAGGCGGTCAAGATAATAAGCCCCCGCGACCGGATCCGTCACCTGACCCAGACGCGCCTCATCCCGCATCATGTGATGACTGTTTCGTGCCAGCCTGCGCCCTCTTGCACTGCTTCCTGTCAGCCAGTCATGCGGAAGACAGGTTACAATACCAGCCCCGCCAAGCACCATCCCGAGCATGGCGGTGGTGTTTCTGAGGATATTGGTATCGGTATCAAGCGTGGTCAGATGCCGTGCCGACGTCACCCCGTGAATACGTTCAGCCAGAACCGGATCGGACACGCCTGAGGCCGCAACCACCTGATTGAGGCCATGGCGAAGCGCACGTATCTTGGCAAGGGAAAGATACATATCCGCCTCGCCCGCCAGGCGGAATTCCATCCGCCGGAAAACAACTTCAGGATCAATGCCTTTGTCTTCGGCCTGCCGCAAAATGGCAACGCATCCTGCAAGCACCACTGCCAGTTCTCCTGCCGCCGTCAGACCCAGCTGGTGGTAAAGATCACCTGCCACCGCGAAAGGCCGGATATGAGCCATGCCTGCCCCTGTTCCGGCCATCCAGTCCAGCGCAGACCCGAGCGCCTGACCTGCCTCTTTCCTGCTTTGGATGCCGCATGCCACCATGGCCAGAGGATCTGCCCCGAAACAGGCATGCATCTTTTCAGGACTTGCCCCTGCCTCTTTAAAGGCTGAAAGAATTGCCGTCATTGCCCTGTCGATTTCCGGCCCCGGTTCCATGGCAAAGGACACAGCCTCGATCAGCACATTCTGTAACGCTCCCGGAAGAAGAGAGATATCCGTATCAGACGGAAATTCTATTCGCTGGGCACCACCGGACAACTCTTCAAGAAGCGCTGCATTGAGCTCTTTTTCCCCGGCCTGAGGTTCAATTCGCTGGGAGATGATCCATTCCCGGGGCACGGTGATGGCGGCACCGTCGCGTTGAGGGCTGTGCTGGCTTGTGTAAAGAGCCTGAACAGGGATGCCATCTTCGGTAATCTTTTCAAGACCGGATAGTGATGCACCCTTAAGGGTGGCTTCGGCCAGACGCGCCCAATCTTCGTATGTTGCCTTACGGTGTTGTGAATGATCTTCTGGCATAGGAATTTTCCGTTGCCTATTTATACCTGAAAACCCGTGATCAAGGCAAGGTAAAGGCTGTAAGCTTCCGGCGCATCCGCATCACCCCGAAGATGCGTTTTCTTGCACCAATGGGTATTTGCTGGCAATCTGAACTGGCCTCAAGAGACGCGCTTTCAGCAAGGTTGTTACAGGAATGAGCGGAAATATGGCAGTTACGACAGTATTGCTGGTGATCACTGCGCTAAGGGTGATGGCCATTGCGGTAACCCCGCTTGGCCTTGACGTGGAGGAGGCCCAGTACTGGCTCTGGAGCCAGACACCTGATGCGGGCTATTTTTCCAAACCTCCCATGATCGCCTGGTGGATCGGCCTGACAACGGCAATCGCAGGCCATACCGAATTCGGCGTCCGGATGGCGGCGCCGTTTCTGCAATTGATTTCAGCCATGCTGATCGGCCGTATCGCTTCTCTATCCTATGGCCGGCTGGCCGGAGCGCTCGCCGCCCTGATATGGATCAGCCTTCCGGCAAGCGCCATCGGCGGCATCATCATGTCCACCGACAGCCCCATGCTGCTCTTTCTTCTGGCAATGATATTGGTGCTGACACCGCTGGCGAAAGGGGAGAGGATAAGCGGTATCGAATCTGGTCTTGCCGGAATTTTTGCCGGCCTTGCGATGATGTCCAAATACGCGGCGATCTACCTGACATTCGGTCTTGTCATCTGGTGGTTCTGGCAGGGGCGGCTGGATCGAAACGTCAGGCCCGGGCATGTGTTGCTGTTTCTTGCCGGCCTGCTGATCAGCCTCAGCCCAAATCTGATCTGGAATCTCAATCATGGATTTGTCACCGTCGGGCATCTCAGCCATAACGCCAATCTTGATGAGGCGACCTATTCCATCCTCAGAGCCCTGAATTTTCTCCTCTCCCAGGCCGGTGTTATCGGCCCGCTCATCATGGCCTGCTGGATCTTCTCTTTGATCGGCTCGGATGGTGGCAGACTATCCCGCTTCTGGATTTCTCTCAGCATTCCGGCACTGACTGTGATCACCGTTCAGGCATTCATGTCTGATGCCAATGCCAACTGGGCGCTTGCCTCATGGCCCAGCGCGATCGTTCTCCTGTCGGGATGGCTGGCCCGGAACTGGCGGGGATGGAGCCGGGTTTTCGGGCAGGTTTCCATCGGGGTGAATTTCATTCTCAGCGGTATTCTTCTTTTATCCGTGATGGCCGGAAGCCTCGGCCCTCTGACCCCGGCGTCAGACCCGCTCAGGCGTCTCCGCGGCTGGGATCAACATGCCGGTGATCTTGCAAAGCAATTATACGATTTCCCCGCTGAGGTGGTTGTCACGGAACGGCGTGGCGTTGCCGCAAAGATGTTCTGGGCATTGCGTGACACAGACATTTCGGTTGAACTCATCGACTTCAATGGCATTGCCGATAATCATTATGAGCATCGCCATCCCTGGACACCGGTTAAGGGACGTCGCGTGATATTGGTCAACGAGTCCGCAACAGCCGAAAACAGCGGGATGATCTTTGACGCTTCTCCAAGCCTGTCGCAAACACGCATCAGCCAGCGGCGAGAGAGAGCACTCTACTTTCATCCCGCAGTTGAAACAGGGGCGCGTTAGGACCTGACACCCTTTTTGATGACGTTCCGGAACGCGCTCAGCGTCTCGTGGCTGACATGGTGTTCAAGACCTTCGGCATCCGCTTCGGCAATCTCGGGGTCAACACCAATTGCGATCAGAAAATCCCGGACAACCGCATGCCTTTTGGCGCAACGTTCGGCAAGCTCCCGGCCTTCTTCTGTCAAAAAGATCGAACGGTAGGGCTGGGTTATGACCAACCCTTCTCTGGCCAGTCGCTGAATGGTGGCATTTACGGTCGGCGCCGTCACCCCAAAGCGGGCGGCCAGATCAACCGCACGGGCCTCACCGGTTTCGGCAATGAGGTCGGCGATCATCTCAACGTAATCTTCCGCCACCTCACTCTGGTGCGCACGGCGGATCCGCTCAAATCGGCTGGCGCTTTCATCAGCCCTGGCCTGCCTTTCCGCCGGTGATGTATCCAAGGTTCCCATCGGACGTCCCGTTGTGTTTCCCATCTGGCTTCAGTTGCGATGAATTAATCCCGCAGACGTTTTTAAGCCCTTGCAACAACACTTAAAAGTATATCAGTTTCAAGTAAAGCAAAAAACTTAGGTGAAGCAAAATTCATTACGGATCTTTATACTATCTTGAAGCGTGAAGCCGTCACGCTATGATGGCCTGATATATTTTCATCTGATTTCAGGGAGCTGATTATGGCCAGAACGTCATCAAGGACCGAGCTTGAAGCGGCTGCGTTTCGGCGGTTGGTTGCACATCTTCAGGAACGGACGGATGTCCAGAATATCGATATGATGAATCTCGCCGGTTTCTGCCGCAACTGCCTCTCCCGCTGGTACAGGGAAGCCGCCGAAGATGCCGGGCAGCCCGTTGACAACGACACCGCCCGGGAACTTGTCTACGGCATGCCCTACGCGGAATGGAAGGAAAAATACCAGACCGAAGCCACGCCTGAACAGATGGAAGCACTCAAGAAATCCCACAGCCATTAACCCAATAGCCAAAACCACTGAGAGAACAGCCCATGCCGTCGGAACACCTCAATACAGGGGCACCTGCCCCGGAAATGCTGCGCCAATACGTGGAGAGAATCGAACGCCTTGAAGAAGAGAAAGCCGGCCTGATGGCAGATATCCGTGATGTCTACGCCGAAGCCAAGGGCCACGGGCTTGACCCGAAGATCATGCGCCAGGTGATCAAGCTGCGCGGCATGGACAGAGACAGCCTGATGGAACAGGATGCCGTGCTTGAGCTCTATCGCTCCGCTCTCGGTATTCTCTGAGGTCACGATGATGGCGCAACAGCCGGATTTTGCCAGCCGCCTGATCGAACAGACCCGTGCACGCGGCAACCCGCTCTGCGCCGGGATCGACCCTCATCTTGACCTTATCCCGCAATTGTTCCGGCGTGGAGACATGTCCGATACCGCACACACCACCGCCGAAAGCGTACGTGATTTCTGTTTCGAGCTGCTTGGCCGCCTTGGCGGCAAGGTGCCGGTCATTAAACCACAGGCCGCGATGTTTGAACGCCTGGGCCCCGCCGGCATGTCTGTTCTTGCAGATCTGTCCCGGGAGGCGATGGCGATGGGAATGCTGGTCATCATGGATGCCAAGCGCGGCGATATCGGCTCCACTTCGGCGGCCTATGCCAAAGGCTGGCTCGGGCATGATGCAGGTTTTCCCTCTGACGCACTGACGGTTAATCCTTTCCTCGGCCTTGATACGCTGGTGCCATTCCTCGATCAGGCTGATGCCACCTCCACAGGCCTGTTTATCCTGACCCGGACAAGCAATCCCGGCTCGGCTGATATTCAGGGCATCGAAGCGCATGACGGCCGCCCTGTCTTTCATCATCTTGCGGATGGGCTCAGACCATTGATGGAAGCACGAGAAGGACGTTCAGGCTTCTCAAGCCTCGGCATCGTCGCCGGGGCAACATGGCCGGAAGAAGCCCAGATCCTGCGGCGCCTTCTGCCCTCAGCCCTGTTCCTTATCCCCGGCTTTGGCGCCCAGGGGGGCGGACGTGAAGAAGCGCTGGCTGGGTTGGTGGACGGCCCTGAAGGGCCTGAAGGCGGAGTGGTCAATACCTCAAGGGGCATCTGTTTTCCGGCCGAAGCGGCGGAATCTCGTCAGTTGGCAGGCTGGCGGCAGGCCATCGGCAAGGCCGTCGATAACTCAATCCGGACAATACGTGGCAACTGATTCTGCGCTTTCCTGAAACAGTCAGGTTACACAATATCTCTTCTGAGGAAAAAGGGCAGAAGGGTCAACGTGGCTTAAAGGTGAAATTCCTGGCGGCTGCCTGAACCCTGACGCCGGTATCATCGCTGTCGGCGCCGACGGCAATATAGATCGGGTTGGCGGGCTCAAAGCCAAAGGCGGCTTTGAAATCACGGACAATGTCGACTTCTTCTTCATACCATCTGCCGGTTTCAGCTGAAGGAAGCTTGCGGATAATCATGGCCCCATATTTTCCCGTATAGGGGTTTTCAAACCTCTCCCTGAGACCTGCACCACCACCCCAGACATAGGTCAGCACACGTCCCGGTGTGTTCCTGCCCTTGAGCGCCTCAATCAGCGGGCGTTGTAATTGTTCGGAAAAACTGGCCTCATTCTGTTGCCAGGGAAAGGCGATATATATCGCCAGTGTCCGGTCATCACCACCTTTGCGGGTTGTGTCCGTATCAACCCCGGCAAGTTCGCTTCGCCATTGCCAGCTTAAGACGGGATTGCGGCCTATATCTGTATCCAGCGTCAGAAAAGCAACGGAAACCGTGCGATCCGATGTCACGTTAACCCCGATGACGCGGCCACCTTCGGTAATGGCCCCGAATTGATTGGGCTTGGCATCCTCAAATAAAATCTCATCCCAGCCGGCGCCGATCAGGGCCGCGTCAAGTTCTGCCCGGGCTTGAGGGACGACGATCATCACTCCCATGGCAAATACCAGGGCTGTCACGGCGACACATATTCTGCTGATAGCCAAAGGCGTCGTCCTCCATCCGGGTTTCGATAATGTTTTTCACCATAATCCGGGAAAGAATTTTTCACAATTATGATTATCATTAAGTGTTTATTAATAAATTTCAAATACCATTGGTTTTATACGATTCGCACCTTTTAAGGTGAAAATCGTCTGTGGAACTGTTTCACGCTGATGGGCGCGAAAAAATTAACGCGAAGATATTTTCGCAATGCGTATGAAAGATAAAAGCGATGGCTATGTCAGCTAAAAAGACCTCCTTTGAAGACGGAACGGAGAGATTTCAGGGGAAAGTTAAGTGGTTCAGCGAGCGGCGCGGCTATGGGTTTATTGAAGTTGATGGAGATGAAGTGTTCATCCATCGCTCGGCCCTTCTTGCCTTTGGAATGTACCGCCTCCAGAACGAGGATGTCGTCACGGTCAGCCTGACAACAACAGAACGCGGACAGATTGTAGACTGCCTCTTTGGTGTAGAGCGTCCTCCGATACCGCCTCAACTGATCGCCGCTGCACCCGACGAAGGCGAAGAGATAGCAACCGTCAAGTTTTTCAATGACGCAAAAGGGTATGGCTTCATCATGATCGACGGTCATGACGAGGATATCTTTATCCATTCGCGGACCCTTGAAGATAACGGCCTCGCCATGCTGGATACCGGCCAGAAGATACTGGTCCGGGTGGAATCCGGTGAACGCGGGGAGCAGGTCTCCACCATCCGGTTCTACGCCTCTGAAAATGACGCGGAATGTGCCGCCCTTGATGCGGATGCTTTCCCGGCCAGTCGCGGCAACGTCACTGATGAGGAGGAGGATGAGGAAGGCTTTATTGATCTTTCCAAGGACAGTTCCTGATCTTTTCTCTGTCCGGATGCTGCCCCCGCACCATTAATTGTCTGCATGGTGAGGTAAACATCATATTTTTTGGGTGTGCTGGCTTGTTCATCCGCAAACTTGCCTTGTGCTGATTTTCATCAGCTTTCCTGTCTTGTGCTCTTCATTCCGCTCACCTAATGTTATCGGGTTAATTGGTCGGACATTTTTTTCATGAGCAAACGAGCACTTGTCATTCTCCTCAGCGCCTCCGTGCTGGTTACCATCAGTCTTGGCATCCGCCAGTCCATGGGGTTGTTTCTCGGCCCCGTGAGTCTGGAAATGGGCACAGGTCGCGAGGTCTTTTCCTTTGCCATTGCTATCCAGAATCTCCTCTGGGGTCTTTCGTCGCCTTTCTTCGGCATGATGGCCGACAGGATAGGCGGGTGGCGGGTGGCATCACTCGGCGGCATCCTTTATGCCGGCGGCCTCGCCCTGATGACGGGGATTGTCACCCCGTCCGGCATGATCCTCGGAAATTTCATGATCGGGCTGGGCCTGGGGAGTGCGGGCATGGCCGTCGCGCTTGGGGCGGTCAGCAGGTCGGTTCCGGATTCGCGCCGCCCCCTCGCTCTCGGCATCGTGACTTCACTCGGGTCTTTTGGTCAGTTCGCCCTTGTGCCGGTAACCCAGATCCTTATCCTCGATTTCGGCTGGCAGGCCGCGATGCTCAGCATGTCGATGGTCGCCGCAATGATGATTGCGGTCGGTTATGGCCTCCGCGGCGCCGAGGACAGCAATTCCGCCATGGTGGCCGAAGCGACGATCGGGCGCACTATTCGTCATGCGTTCAGCTCACGTGATTACATTCTGCTGACCGCAGGGTTCTTTGTCTGCGGGCTTCATCTTGTGTTTATCGCAACACATCTGCCGATCTATCTTCGCGACAACAACGTGGACCCGTCTGTGGCCAGCTGGGCGTTGTCGCTTGTAGGGCTTTTCAATATTGCCGGCGCGCTGTTTTTCGGCTGGATCGGCGGCGTGACCTCAAAAAAAATTCCGCTCGCACTGATCTATCTGGCCCGGACCGTGATCATAGCCACCTTCATCACCCTGCCCGTAACCGAAACTTCCGCACTCATATTCGGCGCGGCGATGGGGTTTGTCTGGCTGGGCACAATCCCGCTGACCAGTGGACTGATCGTGACGTTCTTCGGCCCGCGCTATCTAGCCACCCTTTATGGATTTGTTTTCCTCTCCCATCAGGTCGGCTCTTTCATGGGGGCCTGGCTGGGCGGGAGGCTGTATGATCTTTTCGGCAATTATGACATTATGTGGGCGGTTAATCTGATCGCCGGCCTGTCGGCATTCCTCCTGCATATCGTGATCCGGGAAAAGCCCCTGCCCATGAAAGCACCGGCCTGAACCTGATCAGTCTTGCATCCCGAGCCAGCGTTCCGCATCAAGAGCCGCCATACATCCCATACCTGCGGCGGTAACAGCCTGCCGGTAGATCTTGTCAACACAGTCCCCGGCGGCAAAAATACCCTCAACCGACGTCCGGGTACTGCCGGGCTCTGCCTTGATATACCCTTCTTCATCCATATCAACCGCACCCCTGAAGGCAGTTGTGGCGGGGTCATGCCCGATGGCAACAAACATCCCGTCAACAGCAAGCTCCGTTGCCTCTTCGCCGTTGGTTGAGCTGAGTTTGAGCCCTGTTACGCCGCCGCCGATCCCGTCATCGCCCAGCACTTCATCGACAACCCTGTTCCACAGGACCGTGATGTTTTCCGTTCGCATCAGCCTTTCCTGCATGATCTGTTCGGCCCGGAGACTGTCGCGGCGGTGAATGAGCGTGACGTGACGGCAGATATTGGCAAGATACAGCGCTTCTTCAACCGCTGTGTTTCCGCCACCGATCACGGCAACTTTCTTGTCGCGATAGAAAAACCCGTCGCAGGTGGCGCAGGCCGAAACGCCGCGGCCATTGAATACTGTTTCGCTTTCAAGCCCGAGCCAGCGGGCCTGGGCACCGGTTGCAATGATCACGCTTTCCGCCTTGATTTCCGCACCGCTGTCGCATTTCAGTAAAAACGGCCGTGTGGATGCATCTATTCCCGTCACGAGATCATATTCCACCCTGGCGCCCACATTTTCCGCCTGAGCCTGCATCTGCTCCATGAGCCAGGGCCCCTGCACCACCTCCGCAAAACCGGGATAGTTTTCCACATCGGTGGTGATGGTGAGCTGGCCTCCCGGTTGCAATCCTGCCAGCACAAGAGGATTAAGATTGGCGCGGGCGGCATAGATCGCCGCGGTAAGCCCGGCTGCGCCCGTACCGATGATAACAACTTTTTCTGCGGTCATGGATGGATTCTCCGGTTTCAGGGTTGGTTGAGTTCCGGACGATTGCGGAAATACTCAAGAGCTTCGGGATTTGATAATGCTTCGGTGTTCTTGACGGGGCGGCCTTCGACCACATCCCGCACCGCAAGTTCCGTAATCTTGCCGGATCGCGTGCGCGGAATATCTGCCACTTCAAGAATACATGACGGAACATGCCTCGGCGTAGCCCCTTGCCGGACCGCGGCCCTGATCCGGGCCGTCAGTTCATCGGTCAGCACAGCCCCTTCAGCCATACGGACAAAAAGCACCACCCTGACATCCTGTGCGCCGTCCTGTTCAATCGTCTGGCCGATGACCAGGGCTTCGAGAATTTCGTCAAATGCCTCAACCTGCCGGTAGATTTCAGCCGTGCCGATACGAACGCCTCCGGGGTTCAGGGTGGCATCAGACCTTCCGTGAATAATTATACCGCCACGTTCGGTCAGGGTGGCCCAGTCGCCATGCCGCCAGATCCCCGGGAAATGTTCAAAATAGGCGCCACGATATTTGCTGCCATCCGCATCACCCCAGAAACCGATCGGCATGGAGGGAAAAGGCTTTGTGCACACAAGCTCGCCCTGTTCACCTATGAGCGGCTTTCCGTCCCCGTCCCAGACATCCACCGCCATGCCCAGCCCCCGGGCCTGAATTTCGCCGGCATATACAGGCAGGACCGGGCAGCCGAGAACAAAACAGGAGATGAGATCAGTCCCACCGGAAATGCTCGCCAGCTGGACATTGGGCTGAATGGAGGCGTAGACAAAATCAAAACCATCCGTGGTCAGGGGGGACCCTGTCGAACAGATGACCCGCAACTCGTCGAGATTTACCTCTTGTGCCGGCAGATAGCCGCTTTTCCGTGTCGCATCGATATATTTTGCCGACGTGCCGAAGAGATTGATCTTTTCCGCCGCCGCCATTTGCCAGAGCCTTTCTGGTCCGGGATAAAACGGATTGCCTTCATAAAGAACCACCGCCGCCTCCACCGCGAGAGCAGAAACCAGCCAGTTCCACATCATCCATCCGCAGGTGGTGAAGTAGAAAACCACATCTCCTGCCCTGGTATTGCAATGCAGTCTGTGTTCCTTCAAATGCTGGATCAGCGTCCCCCCTGCGCCATGGGTGATGCATTTCGGGGCGCCTGTTGTCCCTGATGAATACATGATGTAAAGCGGGTGATTGAACGGCATGGGCTCAAACCTGTCCGCAGGCGTTGCCGTCAGCGCATCATCAAACATCGTGACATTCGGCACAGCTGAAAGATCTGGCGCATCATCAAGAAAAGGCACAATCAGCACCGAGCGGATAGATGGGATTTCCCGTGTCAGTGACGCGATAATATCCCGCCGGTCAATCTCCTTGCCATTATATCTGTATCCTTCGGCCGCCATCAGCAGGACAGGCTCAATCTGGCCAAATCTGTCGCGGACACCGCCAAGGCCGAAATCACTCGAACAGGAGGAAAATATGGCGCCAATGCTCGCCGCGGCCAGCATGGTGATAATGGCCTCAGGCGTATTGGGCGTATAGGCAGCCACCCTGTCTCCCGGGCCGATCCCTTCGCCCTTCATCCAGCCGGCAAGGGCCAGCACTTTTTCCTTCAGCTCAGCGCGGGACAGAACCTGGCGCCCCCCTTCCTCACGATGGGCGATAACAGCCGGTCTTTCATCCGCGCGGATGAGCATGTTTTCGGCATAATTCAGCATGCCATCCGGGAAAAACTGCCCCCCTGTCATCTGGTCAGGATCGCGGAGCACGATTTCTCCCTTAGATCCCAGAATCCCGTGCCAGTCCCAGAAATGTGACCAGAACTCTTCCGGCTGATCGACCGAAAACCGCCAGAGTTTTGTGTAATCATTCTGCCAGTCAACTCCTGTTGCCGAAGGGAGACTGCCGGCAAAACGTGCAATTTCGCTTTGTCCGATCGCATCAGGTTGTGGTGTCCAGAGAAGGTCAGGCATGGCACGCTTTTGTAATGGGCTGAATTCAATGGCGATCAGTCTACCCCATTCGTTGCGCCTATCAAGTCTATCCTTTATTGTTTAAGGCAGGAATTTCACCATGGGACAGCAAATTTGATGAGATTGATGTTAAAGGTGCCTTCGCTACCGGATTACCCAAGGTCGTTCGTCTTGTCCATCCTGACGATGATAGTGTTGAGTTGTCCTGCACTGGCTCTTGAAGTGGTTCAGGGTGAGCCTGTTCAGGGCGGAATGCTGCTGCTGAAAACAAAACCCGGCAATATACTCACATATCAGGGCGAGCCGCTGATGGTCAGCCCGAAAGGGTTTGCCGTTATCGGTTTTCATCGTGATGAGGATACCCCTGTCACGATCCGTGAACTCACCCCCGATGGCTCGGTCAAGGATCATGTCTTCACCCCGCAAATCCGCAAATATCAGGAACAACGCATCGATGGCCTGCCCGCGAAGATGGTCACTCCGCCTGAAGATGTGATGGCGCGGATTGCCCGGGACAGGGAGGTGGTCAAGGTGGCGCGAGCCCACGCAACCCCGATCTCTGCCTTTTCAACACCTTTTATCTGGCCCGTACATGGGATTATCACAGGCGTTTATGGCTCACGCCGCATCCTGAATGGTGAACCCAGAGCTCCGCATTACGGCATTGATATTGCCGCCAGCAAAGGCACGCCGGTAAAGGCCCCTGCGGATGGTGTGATCCGGATGGCTGATGATCTCTATTTCACCGGCTGGACCATCATCCTTGATCATGGTCACGGGCTTTCATCAACCTTTCTGCATCTCGACACGATTGACGTGCCCCTTGGCGCGACCGTCAGGCAGGGTGAAATAATCGGAACAGTTGGCTCCAGCGGGAGATCAACCGGTGCGCATCTTGACTGGCGCATCAATCTTTTCAGCAAGCGGCTTGATCCCATGCTTGTTGCCGGACCTATGCCGGAATAAACGGGGCGTCAGTAAAATTGAAATTTCAGGCGATGCTTTTGCCGCATCCGTTTTGGCAGGCGTGGAAGCTTTCCTGCAAGGCATCGACTAGCTGATAGATCATCTCTTCGCTGTGGAGCGGGCCCGGGGTAATCCGCAAACGTTCGGTGCCTTTGGCAACAGTGGGGTAATTGATCGGCTGTATATACATCCCGTGCTTTTCCAGAAGCCGCGCCGATATCGCAAGACACAAGGCCGGATCATTGATCATTACCGGCACGATATGTGTATTGCCCGGCAGGACGTCAAATCCTTTCTTCTCAAGAAGCGCCTTCAAGAGGGCAACACGTTCTTTCTGAAGCTCACGTTCGCTCGGGTTTTCGCGGAGGTAGCGAATAGATGCCAATGCACCTGCGGCAATACCGGGAGGAAGAGCAGTGGTGAAAATAAACCCTGATCCGTGGGAACGTATAGCGTCGCAAATCACATCCGATGAAGCGATATACCCCCCCATGACACCAAAGGCCTTGCCGAGCGTTCCCTGAATGATGTCGATGTCGCCGGCAACACCGTCCCGTTCCGCAACGCCACCTCCCTGATGGCCGTACATACCCACCGCGTGCACTTCATCAAGATACGTCATTGCGTTATAACGTTTGGCCAGGGCCGCGATTTCGGCAATACGCCCGGTATCGCCATCCATGGAATAAACGGACTCGAACACGATCAGCTTGGGGCGCTCAAGCGGTTCAGCCTGAAGCAATTCTTCGAGATGGGCAATATCGTTATGCCGGAAAATCACCTTATCAGCCCGGCTGTTGCGGATCCCGCTGATAATCGAGGCGTGGTTCATTTCATCCGAAAAAACCTTGCAATTCCCCAACAGTCTGACAAGGGTCGATATGCTGGCTTCGTTAGCCACGTAACCAGAAGTGAAGAGCAATGCCCGTTCCTTGCCATGCAGATCGGCAAGTTCACCTTCGAGTTCAACAAGAGGCTGTGTTGTCCCTGAGATATTCCGCGTGCCACCGGCACCAGCACCTTGCGACAGCACCGCTTGCGCCATGGCTTCGGTCACCACCGGGTTATGCCCCATGCCGAGATAATCGTTGGAACACCACATGATCACATCACGCGGGCCGTCCGGTGCGTGCCAGCAGGCCACAGGGTGACGTCCGGCGATACGCTCTATCTCAACGAAATAGCGATATCTGTTTTCACGTCGTAGCGCATCCAGGCTGTCTGAGAGCTGCTTGTTATACCCGGTAACCAACATAATCTCCTTCTCCAGAGATTATGGCACAAATCAGCGTGTGATGCCACGCAGCCTGTCGCTTCTGCGACGAAGTAGCTCAAGTGTGGTGAGCAGAAGGATGGATATCATCACAAGACAGGTTGCCGCCGCAAGGATGGTCGGGCTGATTTCCTGACGAATCCCGGACCACATCTGCCGCGGCAGGGTCACGGTTTCAGGACCGCCCATGAACAGCACCACCACCACTTCATCAAAAGAGGTGATGAAGGCAAAGAGCGCGCCCGAAATAACACCAGGAAGGATGAGCGGCATCTGCACACGGAAGAAGGTGACAAGGGTATTTGCACCAAGATTCTGGGCCGCCTTGGTCATGTTATGGTCAAATCCTGTCAATGTAGCAGTGACGGTGATGACCACAAAAGGTGTGCCCAGTGCCGCATGAGCCAGGATAAGCCCCGTGTATGTGCCGATCAGGTTCACCTTGGCGTAGAAAAGGAACATCCCGGATGCAGTGATGATCAGCGGGACAATCAGAGGCGAGATCAGCGTGGCCATAAGAATTTTACGGAACGGCATCAACGGATGCGAAAGCCCGATGGCCGCCATTGTGCCCAGACCGGTTGAAAGCGCGGTCGCGGCCACGGCGATAATGGCCGAATTGATGGCCCCTGTTTTCCATTTGTCAGAACACATTGTCTTGATGCTCGGATCATCACAGAATCCGAGCATGTTCTTATACCATTTGAGCGAAAACGCATCAGGGTCAAGCGCCAGCATTTCCGGCGTAAAGCTGAGGAACACGCCTTCGGTGAAGGAAAGCGGTATGACCACGATCAACGGAGCGATGAGAAAGAACAGCACCAGACCACAAATCGTAAGATACGTGTAATGCCAGATTTTCTGGCCTGTCGTGGCGTATATGGGAAGAGCCATGACCTTTACCCCATTTTCATGTTGTCGATGCCGACAATCTTGTCATAGAGCCAGTAGAGGATGAGGATCCCGATCAGAAGAATGACCCCCATAGCCGCCGCAAGCCCCCAGTTTAGCGTATTTTGCATGTGAAAGGCGATAAAGTTGCCGATCAGCCGCCCGTCCTTGCCGCCCACAAGCTCTGGTGTGATGTAATAACCAATCGCAACAATAAAGACGAGAATCGAGCCCGCGCCAACACCAGGAAGCGTCTGCGGCAGGTAAACCCGGATAAAGGCAAGGGATGGAGTTGCCCCCAGATTCTGCGCCGCCCGCATGTAGCTTGGCGGAATGGTCTTCATGACACTGAAGATAGGAAGAATCATGAAGGGAAGAAGGATCTGGGTCATCACAATCAATGTGCCGGTGAAATTATACATCATGGGCAGGCGCATTTCTTCGGGCAGGCCCAGGGCAACCAATGAATCGTTCACAACCCCTTCCTGTTGCAGCATCACCATCCAGGAGACAATCCGCACAAGAAGTGATGTCCAGAATGGTATCAGAACGCAGATCATCAGCAGATTGGATTTGGTGATCGGCAGTGTCGCAAGGAGATGCGCCACCGGATAACCAAGCACAAGACAGAATATCGTGACCAGAAGTGAGACCAGAAGCGTCCGTTTCCAGAGAAGATTGTAAACTTGTCTGTTTTCCGGCTGCTGCTCGATGGTTTTTCCATACCCGTATTTCAAATCGACGGCGTTCAGATAATACCCGAGGGTATACGGGTCCTTCATCGCGCTAAGCGATTGCCAGAATTCAATATCCCCCCATCTCTTGTGGATCTTGATCATCTTCTCCTTGTAAGGGGGTTCCTTGATGCTTTTCATTTTCCGGCTGGTTTTCTTGAGCAGACTTTTCCAGCCGGATTTTTCATAATTCATGCGGGTTGAAACACGTCCGACCTCAATCTTGTCGGCGTTTTTCAAATCCGTGAACATCGCTGCATACAGCGCCTCATCCGGCACCGACTGCCCATCCCAGTTCCTGAACTCTTCAAAGGTAAGGGGCAGAACCTCATTGACCAGCACGTCATCCACTGACCTGGTAAACAGGCTTGCAATCGGCACGATGAAGGAAATCATGATAAAGGCAAGAAGCGGCACGACGAGAAGGAATGCCCGCATCTTGACGCGTTGCTGCGACCGCCTCAGGCTTACCTTGAGAGGGACGCCATCCTGGGTCAGCAATGGACCTGTTTGTTCTGCTCCAGACATACGCTCAGCCTTATCCTGTGAAGTCCAGGGCCCGGCAATCTTCGGTTTCCCAGCCCACATATCCGGATGTGCCCGGCTTGATATCACCACTCAGGCTTGCGTTAGGCACTTTGACAACAAACTCACTGTTCCCCGCCACTGTCATCCGGCAACGGATATGATCCCCGAGATAGATCAATTCTTCAATTTTTGCCGGCATTGTGACTTTGCTGGCCGACTTTTTCTTGCTGAAACTGATCCGTTCCGGCCGGATGGAGAGAGTTGTCCTGTCCCCTTTGGCAACGTTCACTGCTGTTGCCTTGATCTTTCCGTGCTCTCCCAGATCGACCTGCGCCACGCCCTTGGTGATGCCGGCGACGGTGCCGTTAAGCTTGTTATTCTCACCAATGAACTGGGCAACAAAAGCATTTTCAGGACGCTCATAAAGCGTAACCGGGTCGGCAAGCTGCTGGATCACGCCATCGTCAAAAACCGCGATACGGTTGGACATGGTCAACGCTTCGGACTGGTCATGCGTCACATAGACAACCGTGACTTCCAGATTTTCGTGAATATGCTTGATTTCATATTGCATGTGTTCACGCAACTGTTTGTCCAGCGCGCCCAGCGGCTCATCCATCAGCACAAGCTCAGGCTCAAACACCAGGGCGCGGGCAAGGGCAATACGCTGTTGCTGGCCACCTGAAAGCTGGCCCGGCCGACGGTCGCCGAAGGCACCCATCTGCACCATATCAAGAGCTTTGCGAACCTTTTCTTCGGTTTCCGCCTTGCCGAACTTACGTACGCTGAGCGGGAAAGCGAGATTCTCATTCACGGTCATATGCGGGAAGAGCGCGTAATTCTGAAACACCATCCCGATGCCGCGCTTATGAGGCGGGATATTATTGATCGGGTTGCCGTTGATCATGATTTCGCCATGGGTGGCGGTTTCAAATCCGGCCAGCATCATCAGGCAGGTTGTCTTGCCGGAACCCGACGGCCCGAGCATCGTGACAAACTCACCCTTTTCAATATCAAGATTGAGATTTTTTACGACGAGGATCTCACCATCGTAACTCTTCTGAACATTCTGGTAACGAACAAAGGGTGTTCCCTGTACCATTCCCATCCCCAATTTAATTTATTTTGACATACTAAAACGAACATTGCCCTGCTATGCAAGGTTTTATTGGCAAAATCCGACAAAATTGGCCGAAACCACGTTATTTTTAGGATAAATGATCCACCCTTCAGTGGGCCGGCACAGGTTTCACCTCACTGTCAGATTTGCACCACCCCGCTTTGCGCATCCATACTATCGATGATGGAGAATTCGGCCGATAGTGTTCAGCAGAAGCTGTGCCGCCAGAGTTGAGGTTGATCCTGTCGGGTCGTAATCCGGGGCCACTTCAACGAGGTCAAGCCCGATGATATTACCTCTCCGCGCCAGCCCGTCCAGCAATTCAAGGATTTCATAATATAGAAAGCCGCCATGACTGGGCGTGCCTGTACCGGGGGCGATGGACGGATCAAATCCATCGATATCAATCGTGACATAATACCTGCTGGCGGCAGGAATGCGCTCCAGCACTGCGCCAACGCCGAGTGACCGGAACTGCCGGACGGAAAGAATATCACTGCCAAATCCGCGGGCATCTTCATAGCCTTCGCGTGCCGTTGACGAAACATTCCTGATCCCGATCTGGCTGAGCCCGGTGACATAGGGCTTTTCAGCCGCCCTTCGCATCGGGTTCCCGTGCCCGGCGGTCACACCGTGGCGTTCGTCGACAAAATCAAGATGGGCGTCAATCTGAACAAGATGAAACGGCTCTTCATCGCTGAAGGCGTTGATTGCCGGAATATTCACCGAATGGTCACCGCCAAGCACCACCGGCAACGCCCCTGCCTTCAGGATGGCACGAACACCTGCCTCAATATTGGCATGGCTCTGCTTTGTATCGGTATGGATGATATCGGCATCACCGATATCCACGATCCGGGTGGTTTCCGCGGCAAGATACGTGATATCGTCTTCGTGGTCATAGGCACCGGCATGGCCAAAGGAAAACAATGTTGAGGCTTCACGGATTGCCCTCGGGCCAAAGCGTGCACCAGGCCTGTACTGGGTGCCGAAATCAAACGGAGCCCCAAGGATCGCCACATCCGCATCAATCGCATCCCAGTCTGTCTGGATGGGGTATTTCCCGAAACTGCAGAGCCCGACAAACGGCAGGTTAAGCCGCCCCGATGAATATCCGTGTGTTGCCATCGCACCCTCCATATCTGCCGTGGCATATCAGGCCCCGGGAAATCTCGGGGCCGTCACATCCTTCAGGTTGATGCGCAGGCACGAGAAAGGCAAGCCCAATCCCGACAGTTCCGCATTTACACAGATGCCGCGGCGCCTTCAGGATTGGGCTCAAAGATGGGTCAGAGACGTTATTTCTCCCGGAAAGCTATTGTCTGCGCCCTTTTGATAGGGGAGAGGATATATTCCATGATAGTCCTCTTGTCCCCCAGGAGATCAACAATAACCGTCATGCCGGGCACGACATCCGGCGTAACCCCGGATTGCGGAAAGGTTGTATCCGGTATTTTCACCATGGTAACAAAATATGGCAGCTGGTTTTCTTCCTGGGTGCTGTTGCTGGCGATTTTCTGCACCCGACCTTCGAGTGTTCCAAACCTTGAAGGATCATAGGACGTGAGCGATATACGCACCTTCTGACCGATCCTGATCTTGGAGACATCATCGGTATTTACCCTGGCCCGAACCGTGACTTCATTCTCATCCGGTACAAGTTCAGCCAGGATCGCGCCTCCATCGACCACCGCACCGATGGTATTGACGTGAACAACCGATATCACGCCATCTGCAGGTGCCCGGACCGCAGCATAGGCAACCTTGCCCTTCAGCGCCTCAAGCCTGGCTTCCGCCTGGGCCGCCTGAGTGCGCGCTTCAACCAGCCGGGTTTCAGCATCGGCGCGGAAACTGTCATCAATGGCTTGCAGGCGACGCTGATGGCTTTTCAGATCAGCTGCCATCCGCTGGGCGGCCAGTCCGGCCAGACGCTCCCGTCCCACCGCTTCATCCAGTCTTGCCTGAACATTGAGAAGACTGAGCTTTGGTTCATACCCCTTATCGACAAGAGGTTTCACGACGCTGAGCTCTTCCCTGATCGTGGCAATCTGCATTCCTGCCACTTCGCCTTCAGCAATCTGTTCGGCGATGCCCTGACGCAGGCTTTCTATTTCCTGCTCAATCACCTTCTTCTCGCTGTCGAGGGCTTTTCGGCGGCTGAGGAAAACCGCGCGCTCCTGTGCGGTCACTTCCGGGGCTTCTGTCACCAATTCCGGGGGGAAATCAATGCTGTCTTCCCCCTTGCTTTCCGCCTCAAGCCGGTGGATGGTCGCCCGCGCCGTCAGCCGCTGAATTTCGTTATCATCAAAATTCGCCCGGACATCTTCGTCCTCAACCTCAAAGATGACGTCTCCCTTTGAAACCCGGTCCCCCAGTTTGACCCTGATGGCCACAACAGAACCCGGCAGACGCGACTGGATGATTTGCACATTCTCACTCGGCACAACTTCACCATCAGCGCGGACAACCTCATCAATTTCCGAGAGCACAGCCCAGGCGACTGCGGAGGCAAAGAATACGGCAATGATGATATAGATCATCTGCCCTTTGAGCGGGGTTTTCCGCCCCACCTCAAGGCTGATCTCCGGCGTCACCAACTGGGCCGGCACAAGCACCGGCTGCGGGATGAAGAAGTTTACAATGGCGCGTTTGCGGCGACCAAACCAACCTGCAATCCTGCCGCCGGGCGAAGGGGGCGGGCCGTCGGATGTGTCTTCAGCCTCCGTCTCTGCCCGGGGTAAGGGGGCCTTCGGGTCAACGGTTTCGGCTTCAACCCTTTCGACCGTGATCCCGTCTTCACGGGTTTCTTCTTCAACCGCGGCTTCGGAACGCCGGCCAAACAGTCTGGCAAGGAATGAACGGGAAAAATTGGAATCTGAACTCATCAATTCCCTCCTTTCAATTTTTCCAGCACCTCATCGCGTGGGCCATCCATGACTATCCGCCCAGAATCGACAATCAGGATCCGGTCGGCAATACTGACAAGAGGGCCGCGATGGGTCACAAAAATGGCGGTCTTGCCGCGCAACGCTTCGTTGAGATTCTGAACAAGCTGGTTTTCGGTGGTGGCGTCCATCGACGACGTCGGCTCATCCATGAGGATGATATTCGGGTTGCCGATCATCGCCCGGGCAATGGCCAGCGACTGGCGCATGCCGGCCGACAGCTCCTGCCCGCGTTCCGAGAGGATAAAATCAAACCCGTTCGGCAGCATCCCGATGAACTGTCCGGCCCCTGCCAGTTCCGCCGCCGCGACCAGCTCTTCATCGCTGGCATCCGGCGCCCCCATAAGCAGATTTTCACGCACCGTGCCTGAAAAAAGGATTGGGTTCTGCAGGACAACACTGACATTTTTCCGAACGTCTTCGGGATGCAGGTTCCGGATATCCGCATCATCCAGCAATACCGCACCGGCGGAAGCGCTGTTTATCCCGGCCATGAGGCTGAGCAGTGATGATTTGCCTGAACCAATACGTCCCAGAATGGCAACCTTTTCCCCGGGTTTCACCGTAAAGCTGCAGCCGTTCAGTGACGGTTCATTCTGACCTTCATAGGTCAGGCTGACATTCTTAAGGGAAATGCCGCCATTCAGTTTTTCCCGCCGCACATGGCCTGTGCGTTCTTCTTCTTCGGTGGTGATATTCATCACTTTCGAAAGCCCGCTATAGGCAACGATCGCCTGATTAAGACGGCCGAGAAGAGAGGTGATCTGGCCAAGTGGTGCCAGCGTCCGCCCGGAAAGAATCACGCAGGCAATCAGCTGCCCCATGGTCAGATTACCGCTGGCGATCAGAAAGACCCCATAGACAATAATGCCAACCTGGGAGGCCTGCTGGCCAAGCTGGGTGAAATAGGTGGCCAGCTGGGAGGTGAATCGGCTCCGCCGCTGGGCAGAACCCTGATTGATCACCCCCTGAAACCATCTGTTGCGCAGAATGGTGATCCCACGGACAGATTTGACGGTGTGCAGATTGCTGAGAAGTTCAACCATCACCGCCTGTTTGGACTGCCCCTGGGTGGCGCTGACATCACTGATCTTCCGCATGATCGGCTGCAACAGCAGGCCGAAAAGAATGACCACCGGCACCACCAGCGCCGGCACCGCCGCGACCGGCCCGCCAATCGCATAGAGAACAAAGAGGAAGAGAATAACAAAAGGCAGATCAGCAAATACCGCGAAACTGGCAGAACCGATCACCTCTTTGAGGATTTCGAAATCACGCACGGTATTGGCCAGCGCCCCGGTTGCCTGCCTCGACATGCTGATATCATGGCGGGAGATCTTGTCAAAGAGATCAGAGGAAACCTGCTTGTCGATCTCCGTGCCGGCATGATCGACAAAACTGCCGCGGATAATTTTCAGCGTAAAATCAAACCCCATGATGATGATGACAATCAGGGTAAGGGCAAAAAGCGATTCCGTGGCGTTATTCGGTATCACCCGGTCATAGACCGTCATGATGTAGAGCGATGACGCCAGGGCAAAGAGATTGATCATCACCGAGGCGATAATCACCTGATAATATGTCCGCCGGTTTTGCAGTACATACTGCCAGAACCAATGCCCTTTGCGGCCGGCCGGAGCCTTTATTGCGCTCTTGTCACCGGTGGTGCCGTCTTTGGATTTAGACGACGGCTGATCTTTTGAAACTGTGGCAGAAGGATTCAGCATTCCGGCCCTCCATAGGGCAGGTTGAGCACGTCACCCAGCCGGTCAGCAAAAAATACCCCACGCAAGAGAGCGCCCTCGATCTGATACGACAGGCTGATCTGCTCTGCCTCCAGTTCCGCGATCTGTTCCATGAGCCGCGTGACCGACAGAGGATCGCTTTCTGTCTGGCCCTGGCGGGCCTCCGCTTCCTCGAGCCTATCCTCAAGCTCCGTCATTTTTTCCGAATTTGCGGCATATCTTTCCCGGGACTGCCGGAGGGTTTCAATCACATTCTCAACCTGGTTGCGATGCTGCCGGATAAGGTCATCCCGCTCATTGTTGAGGCTGCGCCCCTGCCAGGTTGCCTCAGCCTGACGGGCTTCGTTACTGCCCCCGTCATAGAGCGGCATGGAAAACCTGACCTGGCCGACCATCTCGTATTCCCTGGAAAACCCGTCGATATCGAAGAAAGTCGTGTTGAACTGGCCTGTAAACTGAGGTTTCTTTTCCGCCTCGAGTTTGCCGATCTGGGTGGTATTGCTCTGAATTTCGAAATCCAGACGCCGTATCTCCCGTATCGTTTCACTTGAGATGCTGGGCGGGGTTTCGGGCCGGGCCAGACGGAAGCGGCCAAGCAGGGCAACGGCGGTGTCCGCATCAAGGGCAAACCTGTTCGAGAGCTCCGCTTCATTAAGATCAATCTGCCGGTTGGCCAAAGTCAGCTGTATCTGGGCATCAAGCTCGATCACCTTATATGCCCTGAGATCACCGATGCGCATGACACCGGCATTGACCCCCGCCTCCACCTGGGCACCTATGGGCGCAAGGTCCTTCGCATAACCCTCATAGAGCACGGCAAGATCATGGTTTTCGGCAATGCGCATCGCCAGATCAACGATATCTGCGGCTACGCGATCTATCTGGATCTGCATGCTGAGCCGCTGGGCGGCGGCGTCATTCAGCGCGATCTGCTTATCGGCATCAATGACCCCCCAATCGTAAAGCACCTGATTTACCCGCACCACCGCATCGATGGCGTCGTCGTCGAAACGCCGACTGAGTGTTTCGCGGCGCTTGATATTGCTGGAAAGAGTTGAGCCCCCCTGCAAGTCAACGGAAACCTGCGGATACTGCCTGCTCTCAGCCAGGTCAAAATTGCTGGCGGCACTGCAGATATTCGCCCGCGCGGCGGCAACATTGGGGTGGCTGACCACCGCCGCCACCGCACGATCCGCCGTCGCATTTATCCCGGCAAGGATTTCACTCTCCGATGCCGGTCCTTCGGTTGTCTCTGTCGCTGTCGTCTGGCCAAAGACGCGGCCAGTGGACGGCGGCAATATCATTGCAATAAAAAGACAGCCGCAGGTGATAAACCAGCGGCTATGTTGCGGATTTCTCATGGTACCTCCTTCCGTAACCACCTAAACTACTGTGACCAATGCGGGTGGTCAGGCCCTGTCACCAGATGGATTAACCGGCAAGGCACATAAAGTTGCTACGGGCACTCGCTGAACGGTCAAACCGATTGGTTGATTCGTGTGAGGAGTATACGAAGGAGTAGTTAAAATTTACTTAACGTACCGAAAATAAATAAAAAAATTAATTTTCTATTAATTTACGCGAGCGCGACAAGCATGATGAGACTTGCCTGAAATGCCGGAGTAAGGCTAGAAGGGGGATATCGCCACCTGCCCGTATTCCGGGCCAGACAGGCAAGAAAAGAACAGCACCGGAGGGGGAAATGGTGTGCCCGCCTGAAAACGGGAAGCAGATCACGAAAGAAACCGGCGCGGGAGAGCAGGAGCCTTACCGGGTGGCCGCACTCTATCAGTTCACCCATATCGCTGATCCGGAGGCAAAACGCCTGCCCTTGCTTTCGTTATGTGAAGAGATGGACATACGCGGAACATTGCTGCTCGCCCATGAAGGTCTCAACGGCACCATTGCAGGTCCTTCGGACGGGATTGCGGCGATTATCCGCCACCTTGAATCCTGGCCTGAGATCAGCGGCCTTGAGGTTAAATATTCCACTTCACGTTCACCGGGGTTTCTGCGTATGAAAGTCCGGCTCAAGTCTGAAATAGTTACCATGGGCAAACCGGGCATTGATCCGCGAAGTGATGTCGGCACCTATGTTGACCCGGAAGACTGGAATGCGCTTATCCGCCGGCAGGATGTCATGGTTATCGATACCCGGAATACGTATGAAACCCGGATCGGACGTTTCGCAAGAGCTGTTGATCCCGGCACCGAAACATTCCGCGAATTCCCGGCATGGGCTGATGATCTGGCGGCGGACACGGATGCCCCTAAGGCTGTCGCCATGTATTGCACCGGCGG
>CAZOLR010000005.1:0-54371 GCA_964580905.1 uncultured Hyphomicrobiales bacterium
AAAAATCCCCCGCCAGATGACCGGCAGGGGAGATTTTTGATTTCGCATCAGGCGAAAGGGGAAACATCCCCTATGATGCTTTCGCGTGCCTCAGATCAGGCGGCGGCAAGGCTCCGCAGCACGAAGGGCAGAATGCCTCCATGGCGGTAGTATTCGGCTTCACCTGCCGTGTCGATCCGGCAGAGCAGCGGCACCTCAGCCGAACTGCCATCCGCTTTGGTGATGGTAAGCGTGATGGTCATCCCAGGGGTGATACCACCTGCAATACCGGTCAGATCAAAAACTTCGCTTCCATCAAGGCCCAGCGTCTCCCGGCTTACACCTTCGGCAAACTGAAGCGGCAACACCCCCATCCCGATCAGGTTGGAGCGGTGGATACGTTCAAAGCTTTCCGCCACCACGGCCTTGATACCGAGAAGAGATGTTCCTTTTGCCGCCCAGTCCCGGCTGGAGCCGGTTCCGTATTCCTTACCGCCGAAGACGATCAGCGGAACGCCTTCCCCGGTATATTTCATCGCCGCATCATAGATCGACATCTGCTCGCCCGAAGGCATGTGACGGGTAACACCGCCCGATGTGCCGGCTACCAGCTCATTGGCCAGACGGATATTGCCGAAAGTCCCGCGCATCATGACTTCATGATTACCTCGGCGTGAGCCGAAGGAATTGAAGTCCACAGGCCGGACCTGATGGCTGATGAGGTATTCGCCCGCCGGGCCGTCCCGGTTGATGCTTCCGGCAGGAGAGATATGGTCAGTGGTGATGGAATCCCCCAAAAGTGCCAGCATCCGGGCGCCACGAATATCATCAACACGTGACGGGTCCACCTCCATGGTCATGCCGGTGAAATACGGCGGGTTGCGGACATAGGTGGATCCGTCATCCCAGTCGTAGGTCTGGCCGGAGCCGGCACTGATCTGCTGCCATTCCGGTGTGCCTTCAAAGACATTGGCATAGCGGGATGCGTACATGTTCGGTGTCACCACCTTGTCAACAACAGCCCGGATCTCCTCATTGCTCGGCCAGATATCTTTGAGCATGACGGGATTGCCCTCAGCATCCTCGCCAACGGGCTCTGTCGTGATATCCACCAGCATGGACCCGGCAAGCGCGTAGGCCACCACCAGCGGCGGGCTGGCAAGATAATTTGCCCGTACATCAGGGCTCACCCGGCCTTCGAAATTCCGGTTGCCGGAAAGAACCGACGTCACCACCAGATCATTGGCGCTGATTGCCTCGGAGATTTCTTCAGGCAGGGGGCCCGAATTACCGATGCACGTGGTGCAGCCATAGCCGACAAGATTGAAACCAAGGGCATCAAGCTCATCCTGCAGTCCGGCTTTTTCCAGATAGTCGGTCACCACCTGCGAGCCGGGGGCAAGAGAAGTTTTCACCCATGGCTTGACCTTCATCCCCTTTGCGTTCGCCGCCTTGGCCACCAGCCCGGCCGCAATCAGCACCGACGGATTCGAGGTATTGGTGCAGGAGGTGATGGCAGCAATCGCCACATCACCATCGCTGAGCTTTTCATCACGTCCGGCAACAGCAACGGCCCTGGGCTCACTGCGGCCGAGGTCAGCCAGCACTTTGCCAAAACCGGACGCCGCCGTATCGAGCGGAACCCTGTCTTGCGGCCGCTTCGGGCCCGCCAGCGCCGGAACAATGGCGCCAAGATCAAGGCTCAATGTATCGGTGAATACCGGCGTGGCTGAGTCCTTACCCCGCCACATGCCCTGAGCCTTGGCATAAGCTTCAACAAGAGCCACCCGCTCCGGCGCACGTGCCGTCAGTTCAAGATAGGAAATCGTCTCCGCATCGATCGGGAAAAAGCCGCATGTTGCACCATATTCAGGAGCCATATTGGCAATCGTGGCACGGTCCGCCAGAGACAACTGATCCAGCCCGTCACCAAAAAATTCAACAAATTTGCCGACAACACCTTTCTGGCGGAGCATTTCGGTCACCCGAAGCACCAGATCGGTTGCGGTTGCGCCTTCAGGCAAACGGCCCTTCAGCTCAAAGCCGATGACATCAGGCACAAGCATCGATATGGGCTGGCCAAGCATGGCAGCTTCCGCCTCAATGCCGCCGACACCCCAGCCCAGCACCGCCATACCCCCTACCATGGTGGTGTGGCTGTCCGTGCCGACGCAGGTATCAGGATAGGCAATCGTCGTGCCATCCTTATCGGCTGTCCAGATCGTCTGGGCCAGATATTCAACATTGACCTGATGACAGATCCCGGTGCCGGGTGGAACAACACGGAAGTTTTCAAACGCCTGACTGCCCCAGCGCAGGAATGTATACCGCTCACCATTACGGGCCATTTCAAGGGCAACATTCTTGGCAAAACTGTCCTTACCGGCGAAATGATCCACCATCACGGAATGATCGATAACAAGATCCACCGGTGATAAGGGGTTAATCTTTTCCGGATCACCACCAAGCCTGACCATGGCATCCCGCATCGCCGCAAGATCAACCACCGCAGGCACGCCCGTGAAGTCCTGCATCAGCACCCGGGCCGGACGATACGCAATTTCATGCTCGTCCCCGCCTGTTTCTCCCCGCCGGGCAAGCCGGGTGATGTCTTCATCCTTTACCGAAGATCCGTCCTGATTACGGATCAGATTTTCAAGCAGCACTTTGAGTGAATACGGCAGGCGCGCAATCCCCGGATAGGTTTCGCTCAATGCTGCCAGCGAATAATAGCCATAAGTCTTACCATCGATGGTCAGACTGCGATAACATGTGTCCTTGAGGTTTTCAGCCATGGAGAACTCCCTTCAGCAATCAATAAGGGTTTTTTTGCATCCGAGATGCGTGTAACGGGAAATCCAATGGCTAGCAGGGGTGTGCCCCTGTGCAAGTCTTGGAATATTTTACTGATACCTTATCAAAGCATGTTTTTCAACCGGCAACTCCGGCAGGCGGCAGATCGCCCCTGAAATCCGGGGCTGGTTTTCAGGGCAAAAGAAGGATAGTAAAATACATCATGTCCGATACAGCACCCACAATGCCGATACTCACCATAAGGGACCTTTCCGCAGGTTATGGCGGAATACCCGTCATTACAAAGCAAAGCTTTGAAATTTTCGCCGGCATGACACTCATACTTGAGGGAATGAACGGAAGCGGCAAGACCACGCTGCTCAGATGCCTTGCCGGATTGCTGCCGCCGATGTCAGGCCAGATTATCATCGGGAATATCCCCCTTGAAAAGGACCGGGTCCATGCCGCACGCAAAACCGCTTATATCGGCCACCGGGACGGGCTGGCCGCAGAACTGACCGCCAGGGAAGCACTCGGTCTCTGGGCGGCAAGCCGCGGGTTTTGCCCGGACATTCAAGACATCCGGGATAGTTTTTCCACCCTCGGCATCACACAGGTGATGGACCAACCTGTCCGCACTCTCTCACAGGGACAAAAGCGACGCGTGGGTATGACCCGCCTTGCGCTCATCACCAGACTGGGCCGGACACAGGAAACCCCGTTATGGCTCCTGGACGAGCCCACCACCGCGATGGACAGCACAGCAACCGCGAAATTTGCCGCCCTGATAAAAGCCCATACCAAGGCTGGCGGAGCTGCAGTGCTGACCAGCCATCACGATACCGGAATCAAACCTGCTGAAACTCTTGTGCTTTCGGGGGGGCAGGTATCATGACGAGCTCTTGCCGGATCCTTCTTGCGGTGATGAAACGAGATCTCCTGATCGGCTGGCGCGGGCTCAGCGACAGCCTCGCCGGGGTTACGTTCTTTGCTGTTGTTGTTGCGCTTGTGCCGCTGGCTCTGGGGCCTTCTCCGGAAACGCTTCGCCTGCTGGGCCCAGCCGTCATCTGGATTGCCGCACTGATTGCCGCCCTGCCGCAGATGGAACGACTTTTTCAACAGGATGCGGCGGATGGCTCTCTTGACCAACTTATCCTTACCCCCCTGCCCCTGCCCGTGATCGTGCTGGCAAAGGTTGCCGCCGGATGGATCATTGTCGGCCTGCCCCTTGTGCTGATGACACCGGTAATCGGCCTGCTTCTGGGGTTGCCCTTAACATCCATGGGTATCATCGTTGCGACCGTTGCCATCGGCAGTGTCGGGCTGTTGCTTCTGGGTGCCATGGCGGCCGCTATCACTATCGGCGCCCGTCGTGGTGGGATTCTTATGGCGGTGCTGATCCTGCCCCTGGCCATGCCTATACTCATCTTCGGCACCGCCACCGCCAACGCCGCCAGCGAAGGCACGCCCTATTCAGCATCGCTTTTGTTCTTGTCGGCCATTGTCCTGATGCTGATGGCTGTAACCCCCGTTGCCACAGCCGCCGGCCTGCGCCATGCCGCGGAATAGAAACCTCTAAGGTCAGCCGCGCCGGCGACGCCCGCGACGACGAGCGCTTGACGGATCATCAAGGCTCGGCTCACCTACACCAAGGGTTCTTTCGGGCAGTTTAACAGCTTCGCTTAGCTTCACGTAAGGATCGGTCTTGTGCGGGATAGCCATCGCCTTGACAAAATGATCCTGAAATGAAGGTTCGATGGCGGTTTCGATTTTTTCAATTTTACGCACCATGTCTTCAACACGGCGTCTCGCCCCCTTATTGAGCAGGCATATGCGTGCACCGGTGCCTGCCGCGTTGCCCGCTGAGCGAACATGGTCAAAAAGACAGTCAGGGATCATGCCAAGAACCATGGCGTATTTTGGTTCGATATGCGTGCCAAAAGCCCCGGCAAGCACAACCTTATCCACATGATTGATATTGATTTTATCCATCAGCAGACGGAAACCGGCATATAAGGCGGCCTTGGCCAGCTGAATGGCCCGAACATCATTCTGGGTGATCACCACCGTATCCGAAACCCGGTACCTGAACGTGCGTTGATCAGGCTCGATGCGTGATGATACGGCCGATTTCTCACCGTTGATGACTCCGTCTTCGGTGATGATACCGGCAAGATACATCTCTGCCAGCACTTCGATGATGCCTGATCCGCAAATGCCGGTGATGCCGGTGGCGGCCGCTGCATCGTCAAAACCTTCTTCATCCGACCAGGCGTCAACACCGATGATACGGAAACGGGGTTCAAGGGTTTCGGGATCAATTCGGATACGCTCAATCGCCCCGGGGGCAGCCCTCTGCCCGCTGGAAATCTGTGCACCTTCAAAAGCCGGGCCCGTCGGCGATGACGCCGCCAGCAGACGATCTGAGTTACCGCAGATGATCTCAGCGTTCGTGCCGACATCCACAATCAGGGTCATATCTTCGGATTTGTCCGGACTTTCAGCAAGTGCCACCGCGGCGGCATCGGCCCCGACGTGACCGGCGATGCAGGGCAGAACATATACCCTTCCGCCCTGATGGATCGAAAGATCAAGATCACGCGCCAGAAGCTCACAGCTTTCATCCATGGCAAGGGCAAAAGGCGCACCCCCCAACTCTACCGGATCAATGCCCAGCACCAGATGATGCATCACCGGGTTGCCGACAAGCACCACCTCAACAATATCCTCAACCGAGACTTCAGCCTGACGTGCCGCCCCTTCCAGAAGGCCCTGCAGCCCCTTGCGGACAGCGTTGGTCATCTCTTCAGCGCCACCCTGATTGAGAAAACCATAGGAGACCCGGCTCATCAGATCTTCACCGAAACGTATCTGGGGGTTCATCGCCCCGGAAGATGCCAGCACAAGCCCGGAGTTCATGTCACAGAGATGGGCCGACATGGTGGTGGAGCCGATATCGATGGCCGCACCGACAATCTGCTCTTTGAGCCCCGGCCAGATGCCGATGATCCTGTTTCCATCCCGCAACGCAACCGTGATCTGCCACTTTCCCTTGCGAAGGGTCTGCTGTAACTGCCTCAAGACATGAAGATCCGCCGAAATCTCATCGTCTGAGACACGGTCTGGCCATTGACCACGAAGCGCTTCGGCAACCCGGCGCAGATCACCGGAAGGCTCATGCATGTCGGGCTCTCTCACCTCGATAAAGCAGAGACGGACAGGCGCGTCGACCTCAATCACCCGATCATCGGCGGCTTTGCGTATGACCTGATCATGCACCTGACTTTCAGCCGGAACATCAATCACCACATCCGAGGTCAGAACAGCCTGACAGGACAGCCTGCGGCCATCCTGAAGACCACGTTTCTCCGCATAGCGATCTTCCACCTTAGAACGTGGTGTCACCGAAGAAGAAGAGGAATGTATCCCGTGTTTGGCAAAATCCCCCTCGCCGACAACGACCTGGCATCGGCCACACATGGCCCGGCCACCGCAGACACTGTCGATATCAACCCCGAGGGTTCGCGCGGCCTGCAATACTGTTGTTCCGGCCGCTATTTTCCCCTGGCGCCCCGATGGGGTGAAAACGATGCGGATTTCACCTGTCGGGTCCTGGGTTTTTTCATGTTCCTCTGCCATGGCCCGTTTATCGTCTCCAGGTGCTTGACATTGATCAGGCGCGGCGGCGACGGCGGGTTTCCCGCCCTGCACGTCCGGCACCTTCGGCCACCGGCTCACGGTATTTCTTGATCCAGCGGCGGCATTCAGGGTCTGTGCCCATCATCACATCTGCCCCCATGATAGCGGACATTTCTTCGGTATGAAGCGGGTTCATAATCGCCGAGGTCATGCCAGCGCCGACGGCCATGGAAAGAAAGGCCGCATTCATGCCATGACGGTTTGGCAGCCCGAAGGAAATGTTTGAAGCACCGCAGGTCGTGTTGACCTTAAGCTCAACCCTGAGGCGGCGAATGAGGTCCAGCGCCGAGCGACCAGCCAGATTGATGGCGCCAACCGGCATAATCAGGGGGTCAACAACCACATCTTCACGAGGGATCCCGTAATCTTCCGCACGCTCGACGATTTTCTTAGCCACTTCGTAGCGTACGTTCGGATCTTCGGAAATACCGGTTTCATCATTGGAGATAGCCACTACGGCGGCATTGTATTTCTTGACCAGCGGCAGAACTACTTCAAGTCGCTCTTCTTCGCCGGTAACCGAATTTACAAGGGGTTTGCCCTTATAGACCGAAAGACCAGCCTCAAGCGCTTCAACAATGGAACTGTCAATGGCAAGAGGAACATCCACCGTATTCTGAACAAGCTGGATGCATTCCGCGAGGATCTTCGGCTCATCCGCCATCGGGATGCCGGCATTTACATCAAGCATGGTTGCGCCGGCTTCTACCTGGGCAACCGCATCGGAAACCACGCGACTATAGTCGCCTTCGGCCATTTCAGCGGCCAGCAGTTTACGGCCTGTCGGGTTGATGCGCTCACCGATAATGCAGAACGGCTGTTCAAATCCGATGATGATTTCCTGCTTGTCGGATGAAATTTTGGTCTGTGTCATCACTTTGATCCTTGTTTGTCTGATCCGGGGGTGTTCCGGTTATGGGCTTACCCCGGATATCTAGTCCTCGTTAACCTGAAAACCGCCCTTGGGCAGCACGTCAAAATTTCCTGTGGCTACAGCATCAGCCCAGCGGGATGTTCTGGCGAAACCACCGAAAGGGTAATAATGAAAATGCTGAATACAGCTGTCCTTGTCAGATGCCATGGCTTCGGCAAGCCCGGCAATGAGCATATGCGGAGACTGCACCGTCAACAGTTTGCTGACATTACGCGCCTGTTTGGTGATCATCCGCATAGAAGGACCAATGCCTGATATCTGGGCAAAACGAAGCAGTGTCTTGATCGTTGCCGGTCCCGGGATGCCGATGCGGATGGGAAGCGAATTTCCCGCCGCACGGATGGATTTCTCCCAGGCGATGACAGGTTCTGCCTCAAAGCAGAACTGTGTTTCGATATAAAGATCAAGCCCCTCTTTACGGGCAAATTCGTTTTTCCATGAAAGGGCGTCCGCAAGCTCAGAGGGGGAGATATCGGGGCTGCCTTCAGGATGCCCGGAAACACCGATGCGGCGTATACCATGTTTTTGCAAAATACCTGTGCCCAGCACCTGCATGCTGTCTGAAAATTCACCCACCGGGTTATCAACACCGCCGCCGATCACCAGCACTTCATCAACACCGGCGCGTTTAACCATGTCGCTTACAAGTGCATCCAGCTGGTCCCTGGACTGAAGAGACCGCGCCGCAATATGTGGTACCGGGTTCATGCCATCTTCACGAAGCCGGACAGCAACATCGACCGTATCCTTCGGATCCGTGCCCGGCAGGAATGTGACATTCACCGTGGTGTTTTCAGCAAGAACACCGGCAAAACTCTCTATCTTTGCGGCACCGGGCGGGGTGACTTCGATAGACCAGTTCTGGCCGGCTTGTGTAATAGCATCATTGAGTGTGGTCATGGATCTACTCCGACAAAGAACGATGCACTTTGGCCTTTTCTTCCCACCGGCTCTGGCCAGATGGCGGCACACACTCTTCCATTTGCGACAACAGTATCAGCCGTCAGCTTTTCCGCCATTTGCCACCAGCGCCGCCAGCACTTCCTTGTCAAAATGCTGGTCAAGCTCATCTGCCCTGGACCTGGCCGCCGCATCAAGATCACCTTCACATGGCTCAGGCTCACCTTTGCGCCATTCGGCAAGATAATCATCGGTGCTGTCCGCGCCGTCACGCATGGCGGCCTCGTCAATGGCAAGAGCGAATCGACGCGGCATTTCCACCTTGGCCTGCTGGCGGTTACGCCCCCTGCCTTCTTCGGCAACAACCTGCGCCGGGATATCCCGCCAGTAGATAACAGTGATGCTTGCCATGGAGCAAATCCTCAGGCTGCGCTGCGATCAGCAACCATGGATTTGGCCATTTCCACTGCGACAGCAGCATCACGGCAATACGCATCCGCCCCGATGGATTCGGCAAAAGCTTCGTTCAGCGGAGCGCCACCCACCAGAATGATATAATCGTCGCGCATGCCCTTCTCGACCAGCGCATCGATCACGACTTTCATATAAGGCATAGTGGTTGTCAGCAGGGCAGACATGCCGAGAATATCGGGTTTGTGTTCTTCCAGCGCCTCAATGTAATTTTCAACAGGATTGTTTATCCCAAGGTCAATCACCTCAAAACCCGCGCCTTCCATCATCATGGAAACGAGGTTCTTGCCGATATCGTGAATATCGCCCTTTACCGTCCCGATAACCATCTTGCCCTGCTGAGGTGCACCTGTTTCGGCCAGCAGAGGACGGAGGATAACCATTCCGGCTTTCATGGCATTTGCCGCCATCAGAACTTCGGGGACAAAAAGAATTCCATCACGGAAATCAATCCCGACGATGGTCATTCCTTCCACCAACGCTTCGGTGAGCACGCGATACGGCTCCCAACCACGCTCAAGGAAAATGTTTACAGCTTCAACGACTTCATCTTGAAGTCCGTCATAGAGATCATCATGGATCTGCTGAACGAGTTCATCATCATCAAGTTCAGAAAGGATGATATCGTCTTCGTCTGCCATGGCTCTTTCCTCCGGTTAAGGGGGCCCTGTTGGGCATAGTTCCAAACTGTATTAAATCTGCGCCGCTTCAAGATACGCCGATGCAATCGCCGCGACTTTTATTGTTCCAGTTTCGGCATCTCAGAGATTTTTAGGACAGATTCAGGCCCGGTCATCCCCGTTGCCGTCATCATTTGCGGTATGACGGGAGAGATAGATTGCCATCACCACAGCAAAGCCGAGGGAAATACCTGTGAGCCCGAAGACCTTGAAATTGACCCAACCGTCGGTGGACAGATTTCGCCAGGCCCATTCATTGGCCAGGGCCATCGTGCTGAACATCACGATCCAGAGCCAGGTCAGCCGGTGCCATACTCCGGGCTCCAGCGACATATTCATCGCCTCCCCCATCACCGCTTTAAGCGGGTTTCGGCCAAGGATAACCCCGCCCAGAAGAACGGCTGCTATGGCTGCGCTGACAACAGTCGGCTTGATCTTGATAAAGGTGTCATCTTCGAAAATCAGTGTGAGCGCACCAAAGAAAACCACCGCCGCACATCCGAAAGCCAGAATTTTAGGGATACGACGTGTTGTCACCCAGGAAAACCCCAGCGCAAGGACCGTCGCCACCACCAGCACAGCGGTTCCGTAAAAGATACCGAATTTTGAATTGACCAGAAAAAACAGCACCAGCGGGCCGTATTCCACCAGCAGACGTGTTTTCGATGTAGGGTTAGGTGTCTCAGTCATGATCTAGGCGGCATCCTGCTGGGAAAGAAACTTATCTTCAAGAATATCCGTTGCGCGGCGAACAACCTCAGCGCCGGCGTTTTCAGCTCGTGCATCTTCGGAAAGGGCCCGGCGCCAGGCTCTCGCCCCCGGCAGCCCCGACATCAGCCCCAGCATATGGCGGGTGACCGCAATCAGCCGTGTCCCCTTTTCCTGTTCTCTTTCGGCATAATCGGCCATCGCCCGTGCAACACCAAATCGATCGGTCACGCCGTCGCCCTGAACGGCCTGTGCCATCAAGGCCAGCTCATAAGGGGTCTGGTAAGCCGCGCGACCTACCATCACCCCTGTAAATCCAGCCGCGAGATCAGCGGCCTGATCTGCTGATGTGATACCTCCATTGAGGGAAAAGCAAAGTTCAGGGAAACTTTCCTTCAATCGCGTGACACGATCGTAATTCAACGGAGGGATTGTGCGGTTTTCCTTCGGGCTGAGGCCATTGAGCCAGGCTTTTCTTGCATGAATGATAAAATGATCAACACCACTCGCCGCCACAACACGGATGAAATTGTCAAGATCGTCTTCAATGTCCATCTCATCAATGCCGATCCGGCATTTCACGCTGACCGGTCTTCCCGCCGCGGCCGTGATCATAGCCTGTGTGCAGGCTGCAACCAGTTCCGGTTCAGCCATCAGGCAGGCGCCAAACCGACCAGATTTCACCCGGTCTGACGGGCACCCGACATTGAGATTGTATTCGGCGTAATTATAGGGCCGGGCCAGATCTGTTGCTGCGGCCAGCGCTTCGGGATCAGAACCACCAAGCTGCAGAACCACTGCGTCACCGTCTTTCTGGTGATGCCCCGAAAGAAGACGGTCACGATCACCATGAAGGATGGCATCGGCAGTTACCATTTCCGAGTAGAGCATAGAAGAAGGCGCGAGCATCCGGTGAAAAACACGGCAATGCCTGTCTGTCCACTCCATCATCGGCGCGACAGCAAGTTTGTGGTGATGCGCATGGGCAAGTTTCATCATCCGGGCTCCTGCGTTGGCACCATAAAGCATGGGCTTTACGGCATCAAGAGACCGAATGCTTTACGCCAGCTTCAGGATCGCCTAATCTGCTGATGAGAGGGAGAGGCAACAGCGTAACAGGAGCCATTGCCATGCAAATCAATCAAGAAGTCAAAAAATGGGCAACAGATCTGCACATCTTTCTCTACAAGGCTGAAAAATTCCTTCCCGATTGTTCTTCCGGGGAAGAATTTGTTGCAAAGGTCTTCGATACTTTTGAAAACAAGCCCCAGTTTCTTTCCAATGAAGAATGCGAGGAGATTCTCCTCGAAGTCTGGAAGGCCCATAAAGACGGGCGGCTTAGCTGAACACGACCATCAGTGGCAGGGACCGTTGAGGGCCGGGGTTTTTATGCCGGGCCGGAAGCCCTTTTTTAAAGATTGCGGAAAGGGTTGGCGCCATTGACCGCATCAACGGCAATGATCCACAGATCCGGATCATAGCGGCGCTCTCGATCCAGTCTGGCTTCCGCCTCTTCTGGCTTTAGCATATCTTCACCAGTCACGTCCTGCCACTGATACGTGCCGTCCAGATCAAGCTGGCGCTGCTCAATCCGCGCGCTTCCGTCCGGATAATCGAGCCGGACCAGAATGGATCCTGCCTCGGCATTCCCGCGATGCACAAGCACCGCCGTGACCATCATCTGGTTGGCCAGAGCCAGTGCCGCCTTGACAGCCATGGTTGAGCTTAATTGAGGAGACAATGTCATATCCCGGTCAGAAATCCGTGCACCGGCCAGCTTTTTCCCAATCGCCGAAACGGGTGGGTTCCGGACCTTTGCTTCCGCCATGTTCTGTTATGTCAGCCGGTGATTTGCCCTGATCAGGCTGAGGTGGCGATAGACCTTCATCATCAAACCGGAAATCAGGCGTATCAGGCATTGTTTTGGACGTTGTTTTTGTCATGCTCTGAATATGGGCAAGCTATGACCAAAAGGCAAGTTTAGCGGCCATGATATGATCAGATGAAACCGTGATTTTCTGCTCTCGCATCCTGCCGGGGCCTAGGAAGAAAAATGCATGGTCTTGATGCTGGACAAGAGATCAGCGGCAAAGGTATACAGCCTCATGAACAGGACATCCCGATACCACCGCCGCCATCATCAACCTGCCTCGCCCACCCGAAAACTGGCTGTTGAAATCCTGAGAGATGTGCTCCATCGCGGTCTGCCGTTGCAACAAAGCCTTGAGACGGCGGAAGCGTACCGGAAACTGGAAAGCCGGGATCGCCGTTTTGTGCGCCGGGTTATCACCCTTAGCCTGAGGCATCATGGGCAGGTCCAGGCTATTCTTTCAACCTATATCTCCAGACCTCCAAAAGGACGTGACCGTCTGGCGATGGTGATACTTGGTATGGCGGTGGCCCAACTTGTCTGGGGAAAGGCCGAAGCCCATGCGACGGTGGATCAGGCGGTCCGACTGATGCGAGATTACCGCATGGACCACCTTTCCGGCATGGTCAATGCTGTTCTGCGCCGTATTGCCGGAGACGCCGCAGATCTGGCGACGACAACAGATCCGGCCGAAAATGTTCCGGCATGGCTGATGGAAGCGATACGTTCGGACTGGCCTGATCAGTGCCAGAATATCATCTCAAGCCTGATGGCAACACCTGCGCTTGATATCAGGCCACAGAAAGATCCGGCAAAATGGGCGGAAATCCTCAACGGGGCTGAACTTAAGCACGGCTCCGTCCGTCTGGGTGACGGGCATGTGCCGGAACTGGAAGGCTACGATGAAGGCCATTGGTGGGTTCAGGATGCCGCCGCAAGTTTGCCCGCAATCCTGCTCGGCGATATCCGGGGGAAGACGGTGGTGGATCTCTGCGCCGCACCGGGAGGCAAGACCGCACAGCTCTGCGCCGCAGGGGCCAACGTCATCGCTGTCGACGCGTCTGCCGAGAGGATCGAACGTCTTGAAGAAAATATGGCAAGGCTCGGATTTTCGCCTCAGATAATTCACGCAGATGGTTTGAACTGGATACCGGACAAGCCGGTTGATGCCGTGCTCATCGACGCGCCCTGCTCGGCCACAGGAACCCTGCGCCGCCGGCCGGATATCTGGACACATGAGAAGGCGCCTGACTTTGAGCATCTGGCCCGGATACAGCATGGTCTTTTGGAACGTGCGGCAAGCTACCTCAACACCGGGGGCATCTGCATTTACGCAACCTGCTCTATTTTAAAGCGTGAAGGTGAAGATATCGCCGCCAAGCCTCCGGCAGGCTTTAAGCCCTTGCGTATTGAAAATAATGAAACCCCGGGATTTGAACGCGTCATAACAGACCATCACCACATGTTGCGCCTTCATCCTCATGCTCTCCGGCTGGACAGTTCAGCGAATATCCCGCAAGGTAATGATGGTTTTTTCATCGCCCGTTTCATCAATTCTCCAGAAAGGGTCTGACCTTGCCTGATACCTGGTCATTATCCTTGCCCGAAAGAATGTACCGGCGCTCGGCTGTGTTTGAATGGCGCATCCGACCCAGGATACGCGCTATACCCCTGCACTGGCAGCCTGCCGACATTTGGCGTGGCGATGCCACGATCGGACAGGTTCTGGCCAGTGGCCTGCACCCGGTGGAACAGATCGGACCTGCCTGGCACCGATTCAACTGGCTGAGAGACATGCGGGAATTTGGTGGAAGCCAGTGCCGGACACTTACAAGACGACTTGTTCTCGACTGGATCAAACGTGACGGCCGCTGGCGGCAAGATATCTGGCATCCCACTTTGATGGGTAACCGGATCAAGTCCTGGATTTTCACCTGGGGCTGGTTTGCTGCATCCGCATCAGAGTCGCAGCAAAAGACCATGCTGCTGTCGCTGGCAACACAGCTCGCCTGCCTGCGCCGTGATTGGCACCGCATCCCGGATGAAAATGATCAGCTCCATGCTCTGTCAGCGCTAATTGTGGGGGCACTTTTTCTTCACGAAGATGAGGACATCACCCCGCTTGCCACGACATATGCGGATCTTTTGCATCAGCAGCTGCTGGGTGATGGTTGCCATGGCAGCCGTCAGCCTGATCGTCACTTTGCGCATTTGAAAGCCCTGATCGATGTCCGCACTGCTTTAGCAGCCCGGATCAACCTTGCGGGTGATGCACATGACAACGTCGGCCTGCTCCCTGCCCGAAATTGCCTTGAATCCATTGACGATACCATCCTTCGGATGGGGGCCATCGGCCGGATGTGGCGTCATGCGGACGGGACCCTGATGAACATCCTCGGAAGCCTCGATATCTCTCCCGAGGACGTCGAACAGATACTCCAGCGAGCTGTTGCAAGCGGGAAAGTCACACATAACGCCTCGGATTCGGGGTTTGTCCGCCTGACAAGCGGCCGTTCCGTCCTTCTCATGAATACCGGCATTCCTCCATGGGCGCTCAGCACGGCAGTGGAAACGGGAAGCCATAATGACGCCGGCGCACTGGCCATTGAATTTTCTAATAATCAGCAACGTATCTTTATCAATGCAGGGCAGAGCCGCGGGCTGTATCAGGACCGGCCGGAACTGGCGACGGCACTTGCCGGAACCGCCGCGCATTCAACCCTGACACTCGACAAGACGAATTCAGGCGACACGTCCAATTCCGGCGAAACCGCACGCCGGGCAATGGCGGTTGAGGTGGAAATGGGACCTGCTCCCGGGGGACTGCTCGCCGAAGCCTCCCATAACGGATATGACACCACCCATGGGATATTGCATCGGCGTCGGGTCTTTCTCGCCACCGGAGGCAATGATCTGCGCGGCGAGGACACGCTTATCTATACCGCCTCACCCGGGGCAATCCCGACTGAGGCTGTGATCCGCTTTCACCTGCATCCAAGGATATCGGCCAGCCTTTCCATCGGTGGTGACGCGCTGATACGCCTTCCGGGAAGTTCTTCATCATGGATTTTCAAACTTTCCGGCGCCAGACTCGATATTGAAGAAAGCATCATGCTGAGCCAGACCGGCATTCAGAAAACAAGGCAACTCATCGCCACCGTGCCGCTGAACGACATCAGATCAGTCAGCACGAAAACGGTGAAATGGGCGCTGCGCCGCCAGAGCAGCCGCCGCAAAACTTCTGATGAGGCTTGACCCCGAAGACACATCATCGCAAGACACGCTGAAAAGAGAGTAGCATCATGACCAGAACAACCATTGCCAACGCGCTGATCTCCGTTTCGGATAAAACGGGTATCGCGCCATTTGCCCGGACCTTGCATGATATGGGTGTGCGCATAATTTCAACCGGCGGGACAGCGGCACTGCTTGAAAAAGAGGGGATACCCGTCACACCGGTAAGCCAGGTGACCGGCGCGCCTGAAATGATGGATGGACGTGTCAAGACACTTAACCCCATCATTCATGGCGGTATTCTGGCACGTCGTGATACCGATGATCATCTGAAAGCGATGGAAACACATCACATTCCGGGCATTGACCTTGTCGTCGTCAATCTTTACCCGTTCGGTGCTGTCCTGACCCGGCAGGATGCCGACCGGGATGAACTGGTTGAAAATATCGATATTGGTGGCCCTGCCATGATACGTGCCGCCGCCAAGAATCATGATTTCGTGACGGTGGTAACTGATGCCGGCGCGTATGAGACTGTACTGGATGAGTTGCAAGCCGGAGGTGTTACTCTTGTAACCCGGCGTCGCCTCGCCGCACAGGCCTATGCCCATACCGCCTGCTATGATGCCACCATCGCCGCCTGGATGCGTTCCGATGGTCATGACGACGCCCTGCCGGCATCTCTCGCCATGGGCGGTTTGCGAAGAGAGACCTTGCGTTATGGTGAAAACCCGCATCAGGACGCCGCACTTTACCACCTGCCGGAACGCACGACTCGGACCGGAGTGCTGACCGCAACACAAATTCAGGGCAAACCGCTGAGCTACAACAACATCAACGATACCGATGCAGCTTTTGAACTGGTCGCGGAATTCACATCCCCCAGCGTGGCGATCATCAAACATGCCAATCCCTGCGGCGTGGCCAGCCATGATGATATCCTGATCGCATGGAAAAAGGCCCTTTCCTGTGATCCGGTCAGCGCTTTTGGTGGTATCATTGCGCTAAACCGACCCCTTGAGGCAGATCTTGCGAGGGAAATATCCGGCCTGTTTACCGAAGTCGTGATTGCCCCCGGGGCAAGCGAAGACGCCAGAACCATCATGGCCGCCAAACCCAATCTCCGCCTGCTGGTGACAGAAAATATGCCTGATCCGGCAGAACCAAGACTGATGATACGTTCAGTAAGCGGCGGGTTTCTCACCCAGAGCGCGGATACAGGACGCATCAGTGAGGCTGACCTCAAATGCGTGACCAGACTGAAGCCAAGCCCTCAACAGATAACGGATATGATTTTTGCCATGCGCGTGGCCAAACATGTCAAGTCCAACGCCATCGTCTATGCCAAAGACGGCGCGACGGTTGCGGTCGGGGCTGGTCAGATGTCGCGGTTGGATTCAAGCCGGATCGCAGCACAGAAAGCCCTGGATATTGCAAAACAGGCAGGACATGAGACCTCCCCCATCATTGGTTCCGTCGTAGCGTCAGACGCCTTCTTTCCCTTTCCTGACGGGCTGCTTGCCGCCGCCAGCGCCGGAGCCACGGCTGTTATTCAGCCGGGCGGGTCAGTGAAGGACGAAGAGGTTATTGCCGCCGCCGATGAGGCCGGGCTTGCCATGGTGTTCACCGGTATGCGCCACTTCCGGCATTAAGCATAAAGGGGCAGGTCTCAACTCTTTAGCATTCCCCCTGAACGGGCGACTTTGCGCATCACCGTCGGCAAAGCAATATCGTCAATCTCAGCCAGAGGCACCCAGCGTTGCGACGGGTTCAGGGCAACTGTTCCGGAGGATACATCGAGGCGGTGTATTGTCAGGATGATACGAAAATGGCTGAACACATGTTCAACCACGGTGTTCAAAACAGCCCCTCCACCATGGGCTTCCATGAGCTGGCCCGCTGAATTTTCCGGACCGGCCGGGTAATTGTCCTGCGCCGCTTTACCATCCGGCCACCCGGTACCGGGGAAGATATCCATACCGCCGAGCAGGCCTTTATCCGGCCTTGTTTCCACCAGCACCTGTCCCTTTTCGTCAAAGACCAGCAACGCCAATCCATATCTTGTCGGTCTCGGGGTTTTAGCTTTCCTGACCGGATAAAATTGAGGATGCTGATCCCGCCCGAGACATGTTGAGGAAATCGGACAAACATCACAGTCAGGGAGAGACAATACCCCCGCTTTCCTGCGCGACGGCGAGCAGATCACAGAACCAAGATCCATCATGGCCTGGGCAAAATCTCCTGCCCTTTGCTGAGGGGTGAGGCTGTCCATGACCAAAGCGATTTCTTTTTTTGCCCCGGGCAGGGGCGTTGAAATCGCCTGCCAGCGTGCCACCACCCGCTCAATATTGGCATCCACGACCACAGCACGTCGGGCAAAGGCGATGGCGGCGATAGCTGCGGCCGTATAGGGCCCTATCCCGGGAAGTTCTCTTAAGCCCTCCTCGGTATCCGGGAAACTGCCGCCCCGATCACGCGAGACAATAATTGCCGTTTTATGGAGATTTCGCGCCCTTGCGTAATAGCCCAAGCCTGCCCATGCCGCCATGACCTCCTCCCGTGACGCTGCGGCCAGCGCATGAACATCAGGCCAGCATTCAGTGAAACGACGGAAATAGCCTTTTACCGCAGCCACTGTTGTCTGCTGTAACATGGTTTCCGAAAGCCAGACCTTATAAGGATCTGCCTTCATTCCCGGCAAGGCGCGCCAGGGCAGATCCCGGCGCTCCTTATCATACCAGTCAAGGAGACGCCTTGTCGTATCACGGTTTCGTTTTTCAGGAGATGACGGCATCGGCACGGGGTTTCCGGGGCGGAAATTTTGTGATCATAACTGCTGGGCTTTCATGCTACAGTTCTCTTTCAGGCAGGACAACAGGCATCGGAAGCAAGCGCGCACTCCGGATGATTTCACACAGATGGAATAAAACCTCAATATGGAAAAAGACCACAAAAAGATCAGGAGACGAAACAAATCGGAGCGGCTGAATACCATCACGTCACGCCTGCTCAGCCCTGCCCTCAGGTCACGCGGCATTACCATGGGCCGCATCGTTACCGAATGGAAGAAGATCGCTGGTCCTTATGCGGATTGGTGCGATCCGCTGACAATCCAGTTCCCCAAGGGCCAGTCTGTCAATGGCACACTCACACTTTCGGTGATACCGGGCCGTGGTCCAGAAATCCAGATGCAGACACCGATGATCATCCGGAACTGCAACGCTGTCTTCGGATATGCCGCATTGACGCGAATCACCCTCACGCAGGGGACCCCTGACACAAGAAATAATAGCGCACCGGCAACCCTCCCCCGCAGGTTTATGCCAAATGAGGCGGCGCACGTGGCCGGGACGGCTTCAGCTGTTATGGAAATAAAGGATGACAGATTACGCAAAGCCCTTGATAACCTTGGCAAGTCGCTTACCGGTGACGCACCGGAAGGACACCAATAAGGCATTGACGTTGACATGATGTGAAAAAGCGGGCAACGAGATCCATCAAATTCATGGACAGGGCAGATCACCATACATTATGATGTGGGCATGATGAAAAAATATACTGCATATAGAAATTCAGCGGCAGGCCTGTGCGCTCCCCGCTCTTTATTATCGCGCCGACATGTTCTCGCCATGGGAGGGGCAGCACTTGTTCTGACAGGCACAGATTTGGCTCATGCCGCGGTTGATCTTGATACGGCGCTGGCCCCGCGCATCGTTGGCAGCCCGGATGCGCCGATCCATATCGCTGAATATTTTTCAATGTCTTGCGGTCATTGTGCAAATTTTCATCTCAACACCTATCCGAAACTGAAGGCGGAATGGATTGATACCGGCAAAATCAGGTTTGAATACAGAGACTTTCCTTTACGTGGGCCGGCGATTTATGCCCATGCTCTCGCCCGTGCAGTTCCTGCGGATGCCTATGAAAATATGCTGGATATCCTTTTAAAACAGCAGCAGACATGGGCCGGAGCAGATGATCCGGTTTCTGCTCTGGCACGAATTGCCCGGATTGCCGGCATCGGGAACGATGCGTTCGTCGAAATCATCCAGAACAGACCCTTTCTTGAGGGCATTGTCGCCATTGCCAAGGAAGGATATGAAACTTGGGAAATCAATTCGACGCCAAGCTTCGTCATCAACGATAAGGACGTGATACGTGGCGATCAGGGGTATGATACCTTCGTTTCCACCCTCAACGGTCTGTCTACATAAATCAGGATTTCAACGTTGATATTCACCCACCTGAAAATGACCGGGTTCAAGTCTTTTGCTGAACCAGAACATATCAGCATCGAAGACGGGCTGACAGGAGTGGTTGGTCCGAACGGGTGCGGCAAATCAAATATTGTCGAAAGTCTGCGCTGGCTGATGGGTGAAAGTTCGGCCAAATCCATGCGTGGGGGTGAACTTGAAGATGTGATTTTTGATGGCACAAGCAGCCGCCCTTCACGAAACTTTGCCGAAGTCACGCTCACGATTGACAACGCCTCCAGGACAGCACCCGCATCGCTGAACGATAGTGACGAGATAGAGGTCACAAGAAGGATTGAGCGAGGTAAGGGCTCCCAGTTCCGGATCAACGGCAAGATTGCCCGGGCCAAGGATGTGCAGCTGCTCTTTGCTGATATGGCAACCGGCCCGCGGTCAAGCGGGATCGTCAGCCAGGGCAAGGTGGATGCGCTGATCAACGCCAAACCCAAAGACCGTAGAAGCCTGCTTGAAGAAGCCGCCAATATCCGGGGATTGCACCAGCGCCGCCATGAAGCGGAATTGCGGCTGAATACAGCTGAAACTAATTTGGATCGTCTTGAAGATATCCTTATTCAACTTGATGAGCAGAAGGCATCACTGGTCAAGCAGGCAAGACAGGCGGCACGATATCGTTCTGTTGCCGACAGGATCCGAAAAGCCGATGCACATCTTCTGCTGGCACGTTTCACCGCCACGCTAAACCGTGTGGATGAGACCGAAACCCTGCTCCGTGAAGCAGAGCGCCTGACCGCCGCCGCCGCTCAAGATGCCGCGGCCAAAAGCCGACAGCGAAACGAGGCGGCAGATGCCTTACCGCCCCTGCGACAGACCGAAGCCGAAAAGGCCGCCGAGCTGCAACGTCTGACACTTGCCCGCACCGAGCTTGATAACGAAGAAGCCCGTGCGATTCGTGCGCTCGACGATGTTGAACGAAGGCAAGCTCAGATCAATACCGACATCAGCCGTGAAAAACAACTTCTTGCCGATGCCGAAGATGCACTTACTTCACTTAACGCAGAAGCTGATCGCATTACCGCTGATGACGAAACCGACGCACCCCGACTGGCCGAAGCGGCGGAAATACTCAACAAGGCCAGAGCTGAGGCTGATGAAGCTGAACGTGAACTTGCTGATGCCTCGGCTAAAAATCGCGCGGTTGAACGTGAGACACTCAACATCAACCGAAGGATTGAAGAATTGGCCCGCCGTCTCAATCAGCTGGAAAAAAGCCGGGCTGAGATCGATATTCCCCAACTGGAACGCAACGCCTCCGGCGCGGCGGAAACACGGCGGCAGGCGGAAGAAGCCGCAGAGGATATCAAAACCAGACGCGCAGAAGCCGAAGCCAGAGCCGAGGCGGCACGCACAACTGCCACCACCACTATGGACAGCCGCAGCAACGATGCCGAAGAACTGGCCCGCACCAGAGCCGAAGCCGAAGCGCTCCGGTCTCTTCTTGCCGTAGGTGAGGTGTCGGAAAAGAAACCGGTATCCCAGGACGTCAAGGTCGAAAAGGGGTTTGAAGATGCTCTCGCCGCCGCCCTTGGTGACGGTCTTGCGGCCCCCCAGGGCCAGGATCGGAACGGATACTGGCTCCGGGAGGGCTCATCACAGGACGCCGGATGCCCTGAAGACGCATCTCCGCTGATCAGGCATCTTACTGTGCCAAAGGCGTTGCATTCAGCCCTGTCCGGGGTAGGTATCGTTGAGAATGCCGCCCGGGCTGAATCTCTTCAATCCGAACTCAGACCCGGTCAGGCCCTGACCACAAGAGATGGTGGTCTCTGGCGTTGGGATGGGTTTGTACAACCGGTCGGATCGGAAACCGCCGCCGCCCAGCGCCTTCGTCAGGAAGCCAGGCTTCGTGAACTGGAAAATCTTCTGCCGGAAATGGAAAAGAAAGCTGAAATCGCCCAGCGCAAGGTCGATGACGCCCTTGAAATGCGCAATTCAAGCGAAGTGGAAAGCCAGAAACTCCGGGAGGAAGAGCGCCGCATCGATCAGGACATGCTCATCGCCGCCCGGGATGACGAAAAGGCCGGTTCCTCCCTTGCCGCAGCCCGGTCACGAATTGCCGAGCTTGATGAATCCCACCGCGAAGTAACAGACGCGCTGAGCGAAGCAGAAAAGGAAGCACTGGATATCCGTGATGTGGCCGCCCTTGCCGAGGCGGTGACCGAAACCACTCGCACGGCTGAAGAAAAACGCCAGCAGCTTGCTGATGCCATGGGGGCTGAACGCACGATCCGCAACGCACGATCCATGCGAGAGGCAAGGCGGGGCGAAATCACACGCGAGGTCACCTCCTGGACCGAACGCCAGAAAGGGGCGCGGCTTCAGCTTGATGAACTTGCAAGCCGTCAATCCAGCGCAGCAGCAGAAGCGGAACAACTGGCCGGGATGCCAGAGGAAATACGGCGCAAACGTGATGATCTGGCCCATCTCATCGAACAAGCAGAAGAAAGCCGCAGGCTGGCCGCAGATAAACTGGCCGAAGCGGAAACAGGACTGCGCCTTTCGGAAGAGGCGCTGAGAGACGCTGAACAGGCCCATGCCCATTTAAGAGAAGAAAATATTCGCTGCGAATCCCAGCGCAACCTTCACCTTCAGGAACAGGCAACCCTGGTTGACCGGATCAGGGAAAGGCTCAACACCAGCCCGGAATCACTGTCTGAGATAGCCGAACTTAAACCAGATGAGATGATCGACACCTCTGATGAGGCTATTGCCGTCCTTGAACAACGTTACGAGCGGCTCGTTCGTGAGCGGGAAAATGTCGGGCCGGTCAATCTCCGCGCTGAAGAAGAGATGAAAGAGGTCGAAGAACGCATCACCGGCATAGAAGCCGAACGTGATGATCTGATCGCAGCCATAGCCAAACTTCGCACGGCCATCAATCAGCTGAATCGTGAAGGCAGGGAACGGCTTCTGAAAAGCTTTGCCGACGTTAATCGATATTTTGGCACGCTTTTCAATTCCCTGTTTAACGGCGGCACAGCTGAACTCAGCCTGACTGAGGAAGATGACCCACTTGATGCCGGACTGGAGATATTGGCGAGCCCGCCGGGGAAAAAGCTACAATCCCTCTCCCTGCTTTCAGGCGGAGAAAAAGCACTGACGGCGATTGCGCTGATATTTGCGGTCTTTATGACTAACCCTTCTCCCATCTGTATTCTTGACGAGGTTGATGCGCCGCTGGACGACAGTAACGTGGCCCGCTTCTGCGATATTCTGGAACAGATTTCCGATAAAACAGGCACCCGATTCATCATCGTAACCCACCATCGTCTGACCATGGCACGAATGGACCGCCTTTATGGTGTCACCATGGAACAGAAGGGGGTGAGCAGAGTTGTTTCGGTAGACCTGCAAAGCGCTGAAAAGTTTGATAAATCAGCCTGACCTTGAAGATGTGAGACACTATGCCCCATAATGGAGGCACCTAAGGCTTGACAGGGTGGACCACTAACCCTAATTTGACGGCGTTTTGGCAAGCCCGAGACAAACCTTGATGTGGTGCTTGAAAGGGGTGGCACGAAATTTCCAGGAGTAAACAGCCAGACGCCAAAGACGATCGTTTTGGCAAACGGTCAACAGCAGATCTCGATGATTTGCGATTGCGTCTTGACCAGGCTGAAAAATCCAGGAAAGCCGCCTCGGATACCAAGCGCAATCGGGCCGCATTGCCCGCTGAAGCCATGGCTTTGGTTGGCAGGATCGCAACGGAAATTGTTGCGGGTGTTGCGGTAGGTGGATTTCTCGGGTGGATGCTGGATGCCTGGCTTGGAACATCGCCGATCTTTATGATCGTCCTGTTCTTTCTCGGAGCCGGGGCCGGTATGCTGAATATCTGGCGTATGGCCACAGGCCATGGGCTTAAAGTTGGGTATTTTGACCAGGTTGACCGTTCTGAAAAAACGACGGATCAATCAGGGGATCTGAGCGGGGCGACACCCCCGGATACGGATGAAGACAGGAAAACAGACTGATGCATTCACCGGTTGAACAGTTTACAATCAAGGCACTTCTTCATCTCCAGCTTTTCGGCTATGACGTTTCCTTCACCAATTCGGCAATGTTCATGCTGCTGGCTGTTCTTGTCAGCGTCATTTACCTGACTTTTGCCATGCGCCGCCGGGAAATGGTGCCCGGAAGGCTGCAGGCATCTGCGGAAATGCTGTATGAATTCATTTCTGAAATGGTGCGCAGTAACGTGGGCAATGAAGGACGGCCTTACTTTCCTTTCATCTTCACCCTGTTTGTGTTTCTGCTGTTTGGAAACATGCTGGGACTTATCCCGTATTCCTACACGTTCACAAGCCAGATTGTGGTGACCTTTGTTATGGCGGCATTTGTTTTTGTCGGCGTAACGCTCGTCGCTCTCATAAAGCACGGCACACATTTCTTCTCCTTCTTCATACCGCCGGGTGCGCCGAAGGCGCTGGTGCCTTTCCTCATCATTATTGAGGTTATTTCGTATTTTGTTCGCCCGGTCAGCCTTTCGGTCCGACTTTTCGCCAACATGCTTGCTGGTCACACGATGCTCAAAGTCTTTGCCGGACTTGCCGTGATGATCACCGGTGCCGGCGGTGTTGCCATGGCCGGATCTGTACTTCCTTTTCTCGCGCTTATCGGCCTCACCGGGCTTGAAGTGCTTGTCGCCGGGCTGCAAGCCTATGTATTCACCATTTTGACCTGTATGTATCTGAACGACGCGCTGCACCTGCACTAGGGGGCGTATCTGCTACCGCCGGAAGGCGGAAATTGAACCAACATGACAATCTAGGAAGGATCTGTATCATGGAAGCTGAAGCTGCAAAACTGATTGGTGCTGGCATTGCCGTACTCCCACTGCTTGGGGTTGGTATCGGTATCGGGAATATCTTCTCCTCGCTGGTGAACTCAATTGCCCGCAACCCGTCCGCACGTAACGACGTGTTCGGGATCGGCATTCTGGGCTTTGCCCTGACCGAAGCGATCGCACTGTTCGCTCTTGTTGTTGCACTGCTTCTTCTGTTCGTATTCTAAATTACTGATGGGCGCAGATTTAACCCTGCGCCCTCAGTTCCCCTTTTATGGGGTTGAACGATGAACAATCGCATGAACAGGATGCTTGATATGGCAAGATCAGCAAAATCTGAAACCCGGCTTGTGCCGTTTGGTGTGACCCTTGGCATTGTGGTTGCGGCAACACCTGGCTGGGCTGCGGAAAGCGGAGGTAGTGGTGGTCTGCCACAGCTTGACCTGACTACCTGGCCAACCCAGATTTTCTGGCTCATCGTAAGCTTTGCTTTTGCCTATATTCTGATGTGGCGGATTGTAACCCCCCGCATTGCATCGGTCCTTGAAGAAAGACATGCTCGTCTTGATGGTGATATGCAGCGGGCACGTTCCGCCGCAGATGAAGCCGAAGAGATGCGCCTTTCTTACGAGAAAAAACTGGCCGACGCACGGACTGAAGCCAGCGATAAGACACGCAGCACATTAGCGGAAGCGCAAGCTGAAGCGGATAAGAAAAATGCTGAAGTTTCCAAAAAGCTGGCGTCGAAAATCAGCAAGGCTGAAGCCAAGATCATGGAAGCCCGGGATGCCGCGCTGAAGGAACTGGATGACATTGCCGCTGAAGGTGCAATAGATGCCGCCGCCAGCCTGACGGGAATAAAGGTGACGAAAACCGACGCCAAAAAAGCTGTCAAAGCTGCCGCCAAATCCATGCCAGCCATGATGGAGCAATAACATGGATGCCTCGCACGCCCCCCTCATCAACGAAGGTGTATGGGTAGCCATATCCTTTATCGTTTTCGTGGCCCTGATCTGGAAACGTGCCGGATCAGCCATGGCAGAGATGTTTGACAAGCGTTCCGGCGAAATCCGCAGTAATCTCGAAGAAGCCCAGCGTCTTCGTGAGGAAGCTCAGGCTGAGCTGAAGAAATATCAGCGGATGAACAGAGAAGCCGCGGAAGAAGCCGAAAAAATAACGGCTAATGCGGTTGCGGCCGCGAACACCATTCGTGCCAATGCTGAAAAAGCTGCCGAAGCCGCTATCAAGCGTAAGGAAGAACAGGCCACCGCAAAAATCAAGGCCATGGAAGCTGAGGTGGTGGCAAGCCTGCGCAGCCGTGCTGCTGAACTTGCAACCCGCGCTGCAACAGATCTTATCACCAGCAAGATGGATAAAGAGACCTCAGTAAAACTGGTTTCAGCTGATATTGATCGCATCAAAAAGCTTGGCTGATGAGGTGAACTCCACCTTGAACAAACCCGCCTTCCGGCGGGTTTTTTTATGTGCACTGCCAATTCTCAGTAAATTTCACCAGAGGGATCCATGAGATAGGACTATTCCTCAGTGGTAACGGCGCGGCCCAGCCCCATGACGATGCGGGTTTCGGCTGGAACATTCGTCCGAAGAATAAAAATCGGGCGAGATTTGGCTTCCAGATCACCAATGAATGCCTCTTCGCTGAAGATATAACGTGAGACAACTTCATCCTTGCTGTCAACAAATGCCAGGGTGATGTCAAAAGGAACACGTTCTGTCTTGTTCCGGTCATTCTGAAGTCGTTTCAGCATCAGCCCGATATCCATCTTCATGGCGTAGCCGTCACTTCGGGGCGTGCATTCGGCGGCCACACCGTTAAACCTGATGCTGACAACATGCTCAAGTTCCGCGCCGATGGTCATTACTTGTTCCGCCCCTTCCGCGACTGATATATCCGGGCAGGCGACGACTTCAGGCTCAAAAGTGGAACAGCCTGCCAGTAATCCGGCCACAAGACACATTGTCAGAGGGGCAAAAGACAGGGATCGACGAGAAGGTAGGCTGAAATTCTCTGTCATGGGTTCTGCTACTCAAAAATTCGTGGTGGATATGACACTAGACGGTTTTAAAATCGGTTTCAAGTTGACCTTATCGCAAACTTGAAGCAGAACAGGGCATGGTTAGTTCTATGGCTGATATATCACCCTCCCCTGTCCGGATCCGCCTTGCCACGCCACGCGGTTTCTGTGCCGGCGTTGATCGTGCTGTTCGTATAGTTGAAGTCGCACTTGAGAAATTCGGCGCGCCGGTCTACGTCCGCCACGAGATCGTGCATAACCGGCACGTCGTGGATCGTCTTGCCGGAATGGGGGCTGTATTTGTTCAGGAACTCGATGAAGTTCCCGAAGGTGCCCCGGTTGTTTTTTCCGCCCATGGCGTAGCCAAAACAGTCGTTTCTGAGGCCGAACGCCGTAAGATGATTGCTGTTGATGCCACCTGCCCGCTTGTAACCAAGGTTCATATCGAAGCGCATCGCCATGAACGTGAAGGCGCCCACATCCTGCTGATAGGACATCGGGGCCATCCTGAAGTCGAAGGAACGATGGGTCAGGTTCCGGAAGGCACTATGACCTTGATCGAAACACCTGAAGATGCTGAAGACGTTTCCATTCCCAAAGGTAGTTTCCCTGCATTCGCCACCCAGACAACACTTTCCGTAGACGATACGGCAGAAGTCATCGCTGTTCTCAAACGCCGTTTTCCTGATATCCGGGGGCCGCGTGGTGAAGATATCTGCTACGCAACCACCAACCGTCAGCAGGCGGTTAAAGCCATTGCCGATGGCGCGGATATGGTGCTCGTCGTCGGCGCATCGAATTCATCGAATTCCAGGCGTCTGGTTGAAGTTGCCCTGAAAGCCGGCGCAAAAGATGCCATGCTCATTGCCTCAGCCGCTGATATTGACCATAAGCGACTGGCGGGTGCCGGCATTATCGGCCTTTCCGCCGGAGCTTCTGCACCCGAAGTCCTTGTTCAGGACGTGATTCAAACCTTGAAAGACACCTATGGTGCATCGGTAGAAGAGGTTGAAACCGTTTCCGAAGACATCAGCTTTAACCTGCCAGCCGCACTCCGGGATTGATCCATGGCCGTATATACCCGCGTTGAAGAAAATGATCTTACATCTTTTCTCCAAACCTATGATATCGGCGAGGCCACCAGTTTTTCCGGTATTACCGAAGGGGTTGAAAATTCGAACTACCGGCTGAACACCACCAAAGGCGCCTATATCCTTACCCTTTATGAAAAACGTGTTCGGGTGGAAGATCTGCCCTTTTTCATCGGGCTGATGGCGCATATGGCAAAGGCCGGGATCACCTGCCCCGAACCCGTGGCTGACAAGAACGGAAATGTGCTCAAAGAGCTCAACGGGAAAGCCGCGGCCATCGTCACCTTTCTTGAAGGAACATGGAATGCAACCCCGTCACCGGCGCGTTGCCGGGCCGCAGGACAAACACTTGCCCAAATGCATCTGGCGGGGCAGGACTTTTCACTAAGACGGAAGAATGCCCTTGATGCCGACGCCTGGCGTCCGCTTCTCAATTCTGCTGGCCGGGATGATATCAACACCCTCAGGGCCGGACTCTATGAAGAAGCCGGCGAAAGGCTTGATTCCATCCTGGCTGACTGGCCTGAGAACCTGCCTTCCGGAGTCCTTCATGCCGATCTCTTCCCCGATAATGTTCTTTTTGTAGGCAATGACGTCACCGGGGTGATAGATTTCTATTTCGCCTGCAATGACATGCTCGCCTACGATCTTGCTATAATGCTCAACGCATGGTGTTTTGAGCCCGATGGCAGTTTCAATATCACCAAATCCCGGCAACTGATTGACGGCTATCAGTCTGTCCGGCCCTTAAACGAGGAAGAAATCGCCTCAATACCGGTGTTATGCAGGGGATCAGCCATGCGGTTTTTTCTGACCCGGCTCTACGACTGGATACATACCCCTCCGGATGCTCAGGTCAGGCCACATGATCCGATGGCCTACTGGAAGCGGCTCAACTTTCATCATCAGGTGAAAACACCGGAAGGATACGGAGTGAGATAATGGCACGGCCGGTGATGATCTATACCGACGGATCCTGCCTAGGCAATCCGGGACCGGGTGGCTGGGCCGCTATTCTCGTCTATGGCGATGTCGAAAAAGAACTGAGCGGCGGCGAAGCGGATACAACGAATAACCGGATGGAGCTGATGGCCGCTATTGCCGCGCTTGAGGCCCTGACGCGGCCCGTGGCCTGCACCATCACCTCAGACAGCGTCTATCTTAAGGACGGCATTACCAGGTGGATCCATGGCTGGAAAAAGAACGGCTGGAAGACAGCGGCAAAGAAGCCGGTCAAGAACAAGGATCTCTGGGAACGACTGGATACAGCCCTCGGCCGGCATAATGTCAGCTGGGAGTGGGTCAAAGGCCATGCCGGTCACCCGATGAACGAGCGCTGTGATGATCTTGCCAGGGCTGAAGCCGAACGTATCAAGGCCTAAAGGTGCTTCAGCACATGTTCGGCGGATGATATTTCAAACGCTCCGGGTTCTTCGATAAAAACATGGGTGGTGACACCATCTTCGGCAATTAGCGCCAGACGCCCTGCCCTTGTATTGCCCAGAACAGGCGTTTTGACCACCAGAACCCCCATGGCATCAGCGGCGTTTCCTTCCGGGTCCGCCAGCATGTCAATTTTGCCGTCAGCGCCACTGTCACGTCCCCATGCGTGCATGACATGCGCATCATTCACTGCAAGGCAACCGATGGCATCAACACCCTTGTTGTGAAAAGACGCCGCCATTTCAACAAAGCCTGGAAGATGCCGCGCCGAGCATGTAGGCGTGAACGCCCCGGGAACAGCAATGAGAACAACTTTACGCCCCCGTGACCAGTCTTTCAGCGAGGTTTCCTCAATACCGTCATCGGTCTTGATATGTATAAGTGTATCGGGGAGTGTTTCACCAGTTGTTATAGGCATGCGGGGACTCCAGTCAGGATTTGTTTACTTGCATCAAATTAGGACAGAATGATGCGCTTACAAGGGCGGATCAGTTGCCGCTGGCACGTCTGATGGCGTCCAGCACCATGGATGTTGTCAGGATCTCTCCAAGGGGAATGCCCTGCGGCGCTGCAGGGCCGTAAACCATATTGAACGGGATACCGTAACGTCCGTTCAAGGCAAGATACCGGCTGATCTCATCATCCGGTTTTGTCCAGTCTGCGCGCAAAAGCTTCACCTCACGGGCGCGAAATTCTTCCATGACCTGTTCGGTGTTAAGCACAAAGACCTTGTTTGTCTGGCATGTGATGCACCAATCGGCCGTAACATCGACAAAAACAACCTGCCCGATGGATGCTTTTTCTTCGGCAAGGCCCGGTGACCATGTCTGCCACAGCCCGTCAGGTGAAGTGCTGGCTGAAAGATGTGTTGCCAGCACCGTGACAAGCCAGAAGGATGTTGCAAAAAGACCGGCCGCCAGCACCCGTTTCAGGCCGATAAGCCAACGGCCCGGGCGCGGCAGGAATCCAACAAGCGACGGCCGGGCCGCCACGGCTATCCATGGCGAGGCAAGCCCTGCCCCCATCACGACAAAGATCAGCATCAGCACATCTCCAGGTGCCGTCAGCGCGAAGGCTACAGCCGTACCAACAAAAGGCGCGGAACAAGGGGTTGCAAGAAGTGTTGCCAATGCACCTGAGAAAAAATCACCAACCAGACCTGACGGCAGTGCCCGCCCCCAATTCTGAATAAAACCCGGGACGGGAAGAATGGTTATATCAAGCATCATCAACCCGAAAAAACCGATTGCCAGCGCGGCGAAGATAAGAAAAACAGGTTGCTGGAACTGGATCCCCCAGCCAATGGCAATACCGGCGCTGCGAAGCGCATAGACCGAAAGGCCAAGAAGGACAAATGACGTCACCACCCCGGCGGCGGTGGCGAGAAAAGACCACCTGATCTTTCTTTTTTCCTCACCACCATGGCCAAGCACAGACGCCAGTTTCAGCGACAGGACCGGAAGCACGCATGGCATGACATTCAGAATAACACCGCCCAGAAACGCAACCATAAGCATGGCAAAAAGACCATCACCAAATCCTGCCCCGAAGGTCGGTGCGCCGCCTTTGGCCTCAGTTACCGTGGTTGCGGCTTCCAGCAAAAACGCAGGGGAAATGACCGTGACCATAATGGCTTCACCAAGAAGTTCCGTTGGCGGCCTGCCGCTGATCTCAAGCCTTGAAAATCCCTGAGCAAATTTCGGTTTCGCGAAACTGAACCCCGAAACAGTTTCGATCAGGATATCACCTTCATGCAATGGCACAGCCTTGCCATTACGTTCCAGCCGCACCTCAAGACCGCCATCCCGGAGCTCAGCGGCCACCAGATCAACCCCGGCCGCAGTACCCGGACCCGGCACCCGTGATCTGAATTCCGCCATTTTTCTGGCTTCGGCCGAAGCCGTGGCCTGCCCCGAAGGCAGGGAGACAGACAGGGTTTCCCGAACAGGAATGCAGATATCACTGCAGACAAGCCCTTCAAGCAAGGCACTTACGGCAAAACCCTTTCCCGGGTTTTCAAGATCAAGCGTCAGGGGCAGGATAACGTGCTCACCGTATCCGAAACTGTCAAAGCCCAGGATGCTGAAACGAACAGGAGCCGGAAAATCCAGCCTGTGTCCCCGGACAGCCGGAGAGGCGGAAAAATCAAGCACCGGTGGCAAGCCAGCATCACCGGGGCTGCGCCAATAGACTTTCCAGCCCGGTTCAAGCCTGAATTCAAGCCCTGCGTCGATACTCCCTGAAGATCCGGCGGCATCAGTTGCGGTGACAATCCGGGCTTTCATAACCTCATTTCCCTGCCAGGGACCGGCCGCCGCCCTTGCGTCTGCCGTCCAGAAAAGCCCAGCCCAGAGAACAAGGGCGCAAAGGAAAATTCCCGGAATAAAACCGGATAAATTTCTGCTGATCAGCGATCTGATGTCGGGTTGCGTTGCCATGGCCGCACTATACCTTACCTTGTCTTTAATCCAAGCATGTCGTTAAGGCATTTTCAGGGCAATGATATTTTATCTGGTCAAGTTGGTGAATTGAGTTTAGGCTTTTAATCTGGGTACAAGAAAGGGGTGTTTTGCCTTGGCAAATTACCTGACAGGCCAGTTGCTCATCGCAATGCCGCAAATGGATGATAAACGGTTCCGTAATACCGTCATTCTGATATGCAGTCATGACAGCGAAGCGGCCATGGGCGTGATTGTCAATCAACCTGTTGAAAACCTCTGCCTTGAAGGGCTTGCTGAACAAATCGGCATAGGAACACCGCTATTTGCCGGCAATACGCCTGTTTATAATGGCGGGCCGATGGAACAATCCCGCGGGATGGTGGTCCATTCCTCCGAACATATGCTCCCCGACAGTATTTCCATCACCCATTCCATGGCCATGACATCAAATATCAAGATCATCACCGAAATTGCCAATGGGTATGGCCCGGGCGAATATATTGTCACGCTAGGCCATGCCAGCTGGTCAGCCGGACAGCTGGAACGTGAAATCCGCAGCAATGTCTGGCTCACGATGCCGTTTCAGAAAGACCTTGTGTTCAGCGAGTCCATCGATACGGTCTGGGACAGTTGTTTTTCACGTCTCGGCATTTCGGCGGCACATATATCCACCACCGCCGGCCATGCCTGACAGTCATCAGGCCTGTGTCCCATTAAATCATCCGCCGAAAGCCTGATCCAGCAACGCCGGGTCTTCGAGTTCAGCAACACCATCCGGCCCTATCGCCGCAAGCGTTGGTGGTTGTTGCAACAGCGTTCTTGCCATATGGCGAATATCGGCTGATGAAATCCGCTGTATCTGCTCAAGAATTGAGGATGTTGACCTCACCTCGCCATAAAGCCGAAGATGCCTTGGCAGTATTTCACCCACGGCCACCACACTTTCCTGCCGCATACGCAGATTTGCGCTGATCTGGGCAATAGCACGATGTGTTTCATCATCCGTTGCACCATCCGCCACGGCGTTCAGCTGATCACCGGCAAGCCGTACCATCCGCGCGGCGTCTTGCCGGGACGTGCCAGCATAGATACCGAAATAGCCGCTGTCGCTGAACCCCTGCGGAAAAGAAAAGACACTGTAGCAGAGCCCCTGTTTTTCACGTGCCTCCTGAAAAAGACGTGACGACATGCCCCCGCCATAGAGCACGGACAAGGCCGAGAGGATATGCATATCCTCATGGGCGGCAGGTAATCCGGCAAAACCGATGACAAGGTGAGTCTGCTCAAGATCACGTGTAATCGTCCGGCACCGTGCTTTTGAAGAAACCGGCCAGGACGGCTTTTCGCGCGGGCAGGATTGAGGTGCATCACCAAGATCAGAAAAATTCGCTTCAATCTTCCGGACAAGCTGTTCATGATCAAGCGCACCAGCCGCGGAAATGATGATATTCGGCTTGTGATAGTGCCTTTTTCGGAAGCCATGAATATCAGCCTGCTCAAAACTGTTGACGCTGTCCACTGTCCCGAGAATTGGCCGGCCCAGTGTATGATCCGGAAAACTGACCTCACGTGAAAGATCAAACACAATGTCATCCGGCGTGTCGTTGGCCTGGCCGATTTCCTGAATAATGACACCTTTCTCACGCGCAATCTCTTCGTCAGGGAAGGTTGAGCGGATCACGATATCCGCCAGCAACTCAACACCAAAAGCAAGATCTTCAGGCAGAATGCGCAGATAATAAGCGGTTTCTTCTGAGCTTGTATGGGCATTGATATAGCCGCCTATATCTTCCACTTCACGCGCGATATCCGCCGCAGTCCGTGTGGTTGTGCCCTTGAAGGCCATATGTTCAAGCATATGCGCCATGCCGTGCTCACGGGCGAGTTCATCCCTTGCACCGGCATTGACCCACGTGCCGACAGAGACGCTTTCCACCCCCGGCATCTGTGCTGAAACAACCCGGAGTCCTCCGGGCAGGTCTGTCTGCTGGATGAGAGGGCCTGCCATGGCTTACTGACGTCGCTCCGCTTCAAGGAGTGCCGCGATGGCCTCAGGCTGGCTTGTGCAATGGTGCATCCGCTCTTCACGTTCCATGAGATCACTGAGATGCGGCGGTAATGCCGGCGCTATGCCAATGGCTTTTTCAACCACTGACGGGAATTTGGCCGGATGCGCACAGGCCAGTGCCACAATGGGCACGCTCGCCTCAATGCTTCCTTCGGCTCGGGCGTTGCGCGCCGCCGCAACACCGATGGCGGAATGCGGATCAAGTGTAATCCCGGCTGAGGCGTAGCTGTGTTTGATTTCCTCAACTGTACCTGCATCATCAAGCCGGAAGGGTTGGAACAACACACGGGCCCGGTCAAGAATATCGGGGCTGACGTCAAACTCCCCCGTTTCGCTGAACTTCTGCATCTGGGATCGCACCGCCTCGCCATCACGATCAAGCAATTCAAAGAGAAGACGTTCAAAATTACTTGAGATCTGGATATCCATGGACGGGCTGAATGACGGCTCGACCCGGCGCCGCTCCATCCGGCCAGAGGTGAAAAAACGGGTGAGGATATCGTTGCGATTGGACGCGCAGATAAGTGTTTTTATGGGCAAGCCCATTTTTCGGGCCACGTATCCGGCAAAGATATTGCCGAAATTCCCCGTAGGAACCGAGAACGCGACTTCACGTTCCGGCGCACCCAACGCAAGCGCGCTCGTAGCGTAATATACAATCTGCGGCATCAACCTTGCCCAGTTGATCGAATTGATCGCCGACAACCCCATCCTGTCCCGGAATTCAAGATCACGAAACAGAGCCTTGACCGCGTCCTGACACGCATCGAAATCACCATCAACAGCGATGGCATGCGCACCGTCGGCAATGACCGAGGTCATCTGGCGCTGCTGGATCGGGGACACACGACCTTCAGGGAAAAGAATGAAGATATCAACGAAATCCCTGCCCTGAAAGGCTTCAAGGGCAGCTGATCCCGTATCGCCACTGGTCGCGCCCAGAATAACGGCACGTTTGCCTCTCGCCTCCAGAGCGCGGTCAAACGCCCGGGACAGGAACTGCATGGCGTAATCCTTAAACGCGATGGTCGGGCCGTGAAACAGCTCACAGACATGGATATTGTCTTCAATCTCAACCAGCGGTGCCACATCCGGATGGGCAAAATCTGCATAGGTGTCCCGCGCCAGCGAAGTCATTTCCTCAAGCGTAATTTCACCGTCGGTGAATACCGACATGATGCGAGCGGCAACCTCGGCATAGGGCCTGCCCTTCAACTGCCGCCATTCGTCGTCATCAAGTCGGGGCCAGTCCACGGGGAGATAAAGCCCGCCATCCCGCGCCAAACCGGAAAGAAGGGCATCCTCAAAACCGATGGGGCCATCCTTGCCCCGGGTGCTGATATATTTCATGACACATCCCCTTCACGTCCCGCGCCGAACCTGAGACGGCCAGCCTGATGATGCCAGGAGGCATAAACCCCGATCAACCCCAAAGCAAGACCATACCAGGTCAGGGCATAATGCCAGTGATCGTTGGGGATATTGATTTCAACCGCCGCACCGATAGGCAACACATAGGGGCCATCGGGACGCAGCGCATCAGCTGTATAGGTGGTGATCAGTGTATCACCAAGCTGATGGTGCGCCGCGATATCCGGAATGGAAAGCGTGAACCAGTCATCTTTTTCCGGTGCATTATCCGGCACAAAACGGCCTTTTTGCACCGGCAGGCGAAGTATCGCCTCAACCCTGACTTCCCCTTCGGTCAGCGTTGACGGACGCGACGAGGGGGTGCGGTAATCTTCAGCGACCCAACCTCTGTTGATCAGGAGGATACGGCCATCGCGTAACTGCATAGGTGTGATGACATGATACCCTGCGGTTCCCTCGAACGTCCGGCCGATGAGCTGAACTTCGGCGTCATGCATCCAGTTTCCTTGTGCAACGATACGCCGGAACTGATGTGACGCCGCCGATTCACCCCCGGGCGGTGCTATCGCCTCAGCCATGGCGCGGGACGTGAAATCTGCGATCAGCGCATCTTTCCACTGCATACGCATCACCTGCCATGTCCCAAGCCACAAAAGAATGCAGAGCGCCGGAACAGCTGCAACTGTCATCCATAAAGCCGGGCGAAACGTCATTTTCTTTTCCTATAATTTGCGTGGCCGTGATCAGATTTCTGGTGTCTGGAAGCGATATTGCAGTGCCACCATGACCGCCTTTGCTGGCCTGAGTGATAGCAAGGTCGCCCCCAGCATGACAAGCCCCCATAAAACAGCATGGACCCATAAAGGCGGCGATAAAAACGATTCAAAAACAAAAGCCATGGGGACAATCAACGCCCCATAGACAAAGATCAGGAGAGTAGCGGGGCCGTCACCTGCATTGTACCGGCCGACATCAAGGCCGCAATGCTCACATTCCGGCACCAGCGCAATCCGGTCCCGAAAAAGCTTGCCCTGACCGCAGCCAGGGCAAGTGTTATTCAAGGCACGCCTGAGCGGGCCGGGTTCTGACCGGGATGGCCCCATATTCTTTTAACGCCCCCAGATATAGACGGCGACAAAAAGGAACAGCCAGACAACGTCAACAAAATGCCAGTACCACGCGGCGGCTTCAAAACCGAAATGCTGCTGCGGGGTGAAGTGACCCTTTGATCCGCGCCACAGGCAAACCGTCAGGAACAAGGTTCCGATGATCACATGGAAGCCATGGAAGCCTGTTGCCATGAAGAAAACCGAAGGGTAAATGCCATCGGTGAACCCGAAAGGTGCGTGGCTGTATTCAATCGCCTGCAATACGGTAAACAGCGCCCCAAGCCCGATGGTGATCGCGAGACCAAGCATGAAATCACGGCGATTACCATGCACAAGCGCGTGGTGTGCCCAGGTCACGGTACAACCGGAAAGCAGCAGAACAAGCGTGTTGATCAAGGGCAGATCAAACGGGTTGAAGGTCACTATGCCTTCAGGCGGCCAGATACCACCAGCCGGAAAGAGTGCCCGGTCAAAGAAAGCCCAGAAGAACGCCACAAAGAACATGACTTCCGAACTGATGAAAAGCATCATCCCGTAGCGCATGCCGATCTGGACGACCGGTGTATGATGGCCCTGATATTCGGCTTCGCGAATAACATCACGCCACCAGAAAAACATGGTCACAAGCACAAGGGTGAGCCCCACCATCATGGATGCGCTTCCATACTGATGATCGTGCATAAAAAGAACCGCGCCGACGGTCAGCACAAAGGCACTCAGCGAACCCAAGGCTGGCCAAGGGCTTGGCTCAACGAGATGAAACGGATGTTTTTGTTCCCCACTCATAATCTTCTCCCTGATCTCCCATCCGGTAGGCCGAGGGTATCGGCCGTCTTATCCCCCATTTGTATTAACGGGGAAAAATGTGTAGGACAACGTGATTTCCGGCGTTGCCCTTGTGTTAATGTCTTCGTCAATCTCCGGATCAAGATAAAACAGCACAGGCATCTCCACGGTCTGCCCGGGCTCCAGTGTCTGCTCAACAAAGCAGAAACAGTCGATTTTCATGAAATACGGGCCGATCTTATTCGGCGTCACATTGAAACTTGATGTACCGGTGGTGGGTTTATCCGACAGATTGGTGGCGGTATAGACCACTCGAACCTCTTCACCAGGACGAATTTCCACCGGCTTTGCCGGAGGTGAGAATTTCCAGTCAAGGCCGGGCACCACATGCCCGTTGAAGCGCACTTCCCTTGCACTCGCACCGGGGGCAGCCCCCGGGGCAGCTTCACTTACCTGTGTCGTCCCGCCAAACCCTGTGACCTGACAGAAAAGCTGATAGAGCGGCACTGAAGCATAGGCAAGCCCGACCATACCAGCGACAACCAGCGCCGCCACCAGACCAACGCGACGGTTTTTCTGACCAAGAGACACATCCATCATCTGAGGGGCGGTGCTCATGATGCGCCTCCCAGCCGGATGATAGTGATGAGATAGAAGATCACGCACAAGAGCACAATTCCGCCAAAGACAGCAAAATTACGGCTCCGCCTCAGGGCGATGAACTGCTCAGGCGTTGGCTGTTCGGTCTTGTTGTTATCCTGTGCCATCAGCCCGCCCCCATCGATGCCAGGAAAGGTCCGGCCAGCGCATCCAGCCCGAGGGCAAGGAAGATCAGAAACAGATAGAGGATCGAGTAGCGGAACAACTGCATGGCTGTAGCGTCGCTGTCGTCGCGCCATAAACAAAAGGCATAGCGAACAAAGATCAGGCCGAGAACACCTGCAACAAAGGCATAAACAGGGCTTGCCATCCCGATAAGACCGGGCACAACGCCCAGAGGGGCAAGCAGGACACTATAGACAAGGATCTGATTGCGGGTGGAAGTACGGCCAGCCACAACGGGGAGCATCGGGACGCCTGCTTTGGTGTAGTCCTTGTTCTTGACCAGAGCCAGCGCCCAGAAATGCGGCGGGGTCCACATGAAGATAATCGCGAAAAGTAACATTGGCTCGATCGTCAGGCTACCGCCGGCGGCAAGCCAGCCTATTGCCGGGGGAAATGCCCCGGCCGCACCGCCGATCACGATATTCTGCGGTGTCGAGCGCTTGAGCCAGATGGTGTAGATCACGGCATAGAAGAAAATCGTGAACGCGAGCAGCAACGCGGCTTGCATCCCCCCCGCAAACCACAGCACCAGCACCGACAGGACGGAAATCACCACACCAAGGCTGAGCGCCTCTTCGGCAAGTACCTTGCCGGCGGGAATTGGCCGGTCAGCGGTTCTTTTCATCACCGCGTCGATATCACGGTCATACCACTGGTTGATCGCACCGGAAGCCCCGGCGCCGGCCGCGATGGCGATCAGCGCTATCATGGCCAGAAGAGGATGGGGCGGGGTTGGAACCAACGCCATGCCGATCAGACTGGTGAAAATCACCAGACTCATGACACGTGGTTTCATCAGGGCGATAAAATCTCCCGGCGCCGCCATCGGCGGTGATGTCACCAGTGTCTGAGCCATCAGTTTTGCACCCCTTCCAACGGCCTAAAGCTTGACTTTGGGCAGTTCTTCAAACGTATGGTACGGAGGCGGTGAGGCCACTGTCCATTCCAGGGTATTCGCGCCTTCACCCCAGGGGTTCATGGCCGCACGACGACGGGCAATGAACGCTTCAAGGATCACAACGAGGAACAGCACCGCACCGAGAGCACCGATATAGGAGCCAATCGACGCGACCATGTTCCAGCCGGCAAAAGCATCCGGATAGTCGATGTAACGGCGCGGCATACCCGCAAGACCAAGGAAATGCATCGGGAAGAAAGTCAGGTTGACGCCGATGAAGGTGATCCAGAAATGCAGATAGGCCAGACCGCGGTTATATTCAAATCCGGTCATTTTGGAGAACCAGTAGTAGAAACCGGCAAAAAGACCGAAGACCGCACCAAGTGAGAGCACGTAATGGAAATGCGCAATCACGTAATAGGTGTTGTGCAGAACCTGATCAAGCCCGGCATTTGAAAGAACAACCCCGGTCACGCCCCCGACGGTGAAGAGGAAGATGAACCCGATCGCCCAGAGCATCGGCACTTCAAACCTGATGGAGCCGCCCCACATGGTGGCGATCCAGGAGAAGATCTTCACCCCGGTCGGAACGGCAATAACCATGGTGGCCGCGGTGAAATACGCACGCGTATCGACGTCCATACCGACGGTGTACATATGGTGCGCCCAGACGATAAAGCCGACGAAACCGATCGCCACCATCGCATAAACCATCCCGAGATAACCGAAGATCGGCTTCCGGCTGAAGGTGGAGATGATGTGGCTGACAATGCCGAAGGCCGGGAGGATCATGATATACACTTCCGGATGTCCGAAGAACCAGAACAGATGCAGGAAGAGGATCGGGTCTCCGCCCTCAGCCGCAACAAAGAAGGCGGTGTCAAAATTACGGTCCGTCAGAAGCATGGTGATCGCACCGGCAAGAACCGGCACAGCCAGAAGCAGAAGGAATGCCGTAATCAGCATAGCCCAGGCAAAAAGCGGCATTTTATGCAAGGTCATGCCAGGGGTCCGCATATTGAAGATCGTGGTGATGAAATTCGCCGCCCCGAGGATGGAGGAGACACCTGCGAGGTGAAGCGAGAAAATAGCCAGATCCATGGACATACCCGGTGTGCCTTCCTTGCCGGATAGCGGCGGGTAAATCGTCCAGCCGACACCGGCGCCGCCATCAGATACAGCAGACAGCAAAAGCAGGAGAAACGCCGGAGGCAGGAGCCAGAAACTGATATTGTTCATCCGCGGGAACGCCATATCCGGTGCACCGATCATAATCGGGACAAACCAGTTGCCAAACCCGCCGATAAGCCCCGGCATCACCACGAAGAAGACCATGATAAGGCCATGGGCGGTGGTGAACACGTTCCAGACATGCCCGTCAGCCATATACTGAACGCCGGGCTCCATCAATTCCATGCGCATGAAGACGGACATGCCGCCACCAATGAACGCCGCAAGAATAGCAAAGACAAGGTACATCGTACCAATGTCCTTATGGTTGGTCGAATACAGCCACCGTTTGACAAACCCGCTGGGGGCGCCGTGGTGATCGTGATGATCCGTTGCTTGTGCCGACATCTTATCGCTCCTCACGTATTGACTTAGGCTTACTGTGCTTGCGCCAGCTTGATGGATTGCGGCTGGTCTGCACTGGCAAAATTCTCACGCGCAGTTTTCAGCCATTCTTGATAATTTTCCTTTGATACCGCCTTGATGACAATCGGCATAAAGGAATGGTTGATCCCGCAGATCTGGTTGCACTGGCCATAATAGGTCTGCTCACCTTCAGGCACGTCAATCCAGGCTTCGTTGGTGCGCCCGGCAACCGTGTAAATCTGCACGGCCAGCGACGGGATGAAGAAAGAATGCATCACATCATTGGCCTGAACCAGCAATTTGATCCGGGTGCCTTCCGGCACGACCAGCGGATTATCGACATCGAGCAGGCGCTTCTGGCCGGGCTGCAGATCTTCCGTTGCTATCATGTAACTGTCGAACGCGATCTCTTCGTCGGGATATTCATAGCTCCAGTACCACTGGGCACCGGTCACCTTGATCACCATGTCGGTGTCGTCGGTGCGGTCCATGTAATAGAGCAGTTTGAAGGAAGGCACGGCGATAACCACCAGAATAACCACCGGAATAACTGTCCACAGCACCTCAATGATGGTGTTGTGTGTTGTCCGTGACGGGTTGGGGTTGCGCGATGCGCGGAACCGGATGCAGGTGTAGATCAGCAGCGCCAGCACAAAAAGTGAGATCGCGGTAATGATCACCAGCAGAAGATTGTGCAGATCCGTTGCTTTTTCTGCAATGGTGCCGGCTGCAGGCTGTAATCCCATCTGCCAGGGAGCAGGCTCAGCGGCAGAAGCGGTGTTCACCCAGGCCAGAAGAGGCAGGGATCCAAATGTGGAAATTCCCAGGGCGGCAAAGAGTCTGTAGGCTTTATCGGCCAGTCGGGACGACTTCATAAATAACTCCCCCTTAAAGAGTCGATTTGGCTTCCCCCCAGGGCTGAACCTCCGGGGCTAAGCAAACTTTACGCAGAATCACTGCATATTCCTTATACCACAAAGATCTGAGACCTGAACCAGACCTCTTGGGCAAATCTTGCGGCAGGTGGTCGCAGGAACATGGCGCCGATATTTCCATATTGCGCGATAACGTGGACGTCACGGGCTTGAAGTCACGGGCTTGCTATGCCATGTCTTATAGGAAACATCCACCAGCAATGTCATATACCCTTCGGAGCAAGCCCATGTCGGATCCACTGGATATCACCCGCGATCTTTTCTTCGCCCGGACCGGTCTTGATGAAGACACGGTCTTATCCACCATCAGCGATTCCCTTGCCGGAAGCGATGATGGCGAGCTGTATCTGGAAGAACGCCACAGCGAGATGATGGTTTTCGACGATGGCCGCATGAAATCCGCAAGTTATGATAATTCCAGCGGTTTCGGTCTGCGTGCGATTGCCGGTGAAGCCCATGGTTACGCCCATTCCGGTGAGCTGAGCATTGATGCCATCCGCCGCGCCGGCAATACTGTTCGTGCGGTCACATCAGGGCATAACGGGAGCCTTGCACTCCCGCCAAGCGCCGGCAACAACAGGGCGCTCTATACCTCTGCCAATCCGCTTGAAGCCACCGCTTTTGCCGATAAAGTGACGCTGATGCAGGAAATCGATGCCTATGCGAGGGCAGCTGATCCCGCCGTCGCACAGGTCAGCGTGTCGCTGGCGGCATCCTGGCAGGCCATCCATATCATGCGTCCTGACGGCTATCAGGTTGCCGATATCCGGCCTCTTGTGCGTCTAAATGTTTCTGTTGTGATGGAAAAGGACGGACGGATGGAATCCGGGTCCAGCGGTGCCGGCGGGCGGGTGATGCTCGATAAATGGCTTGATCCGCAAATCTGGAAGGCTGAAGTCATCGAGGCGATCCGGGTTGCCCGCGTCAATCTCGAGTCAATCCCGGCTCCTGCCGGCGAGCTTGAGGTTGTGCTCGGCCCGGGATGGCCGGGGGTCATGCTCCACGAAGCGGTGGGCCACGGCCTTGAAGGTGATTTCAACCGCAAGGGAACCTCATTGTTTTCAGGACAGGTCGGTGAGCAGGTTGCGGCAAAAGGCGTTACCGTGGTCGATGACGGGACCATGGATGACCGGCGGGGATCCATCACCATCGATGATGAAGGCACGCCATCACTGCGAAATGTGCTGATCGAAGACGGTATTCTCAAGGGCTATATGCAGGACCGGCAGAACGCCCGTCTGATGGGTGTTGATCCCACCGGGAACGGCCGCCGAGAATCCTATGCCCATACACCAATGCCGAGGATGACCAACACGTTCATGCTCAACGGCTCCTACAGCAACGAAGAAATTCTGGCCAGCGTCAAGAAGGGCATCTATGCCGTCAATTTCGGTGGCGGGCAGGTGGATATCACCAGCGGCAAGTTTGTCTTTTCCGCCTCCGAAGCCTATATGGTCGAAAACGGACGTCTCGGCGCGCCGGTCAAAGGCGCCACACTGATCGGAAACGGCCCCGATGCCATGGGCAAGATCACCATGATCGGAGATGACCTGGCGCTCGATAACGGCATCGGCACCTGCGGCAAGGCAGGCCAGGGCGTGCCGGTGGGGGTCGGCCAGCCAACCCTGAAAATGGGCGGCATCACCATAGGCGGCACCGAAGCGGCCTGAACAGCCTAATTGCCGCTGGTCTTGTTCACACGCTTTTGCCTGCGCCAGTCTTTCGGCCGGTCAAACCTGCCGGCCCAGAGACCGAGAGTGGCTGCCCGGGCCAGATCTTCTTCGATGAGATAGTCATCGGTATATTCCGCGACCGCAAGACCTGAACGCACCAGCGCCCGCTGAACATCAAGACCGGCATCTTCGCTGCCGGCAAAGCACCGGCCAAGAAGACGTTTATACCGGTCCTGTCCCGTAATCCGGCAGGACACCGGTGATGGGGCCGCGGCCAGCATGCCGAGAAGGATATCACGTGATCGTGCCCCGCAATGCCAGGGATTGCCCTTATCGTCTTCACAGAGCTGCTTTAATTCAGGCGCGTCAATCCCGAGCAGCCTGATCTTCCGGCCATCAAGAGCTATCGTATCACCATCCACGATGCGAATTTGTTCGCTGACAAGAAGATATGTTTCACCCGCAATGGGTTCGTTTCGGGAAAAAAGCAAAATCACGCCTGCAAGCACGACGCAAAACCTTAACATGACACATCTCCCGGGACCGGCAATCAGAACTGACTGGATATTATATTACTAAATTCTAATTATATAGTTTCATCGATGAGACAAATATCTCATCCTTTTGCCTGAAACTTTTCGCGTGATCACCGGTCCGGACGGGTGGTTTTTGCCCGCATGATAATCCAAAGGTTGGTGAGCGCCAGGCCAAAACAGATCACCCCACCTGTCCCGAAGGTCAGCCCGCCCCCTCCGAATTGGTAGAGAGGCCCGGCAAGGATCAGCCCGCTGACCTGGCCGAGGGAGCCGAAACCCTGCACAAGGCCTATACTGCCGCCTATCTTGCCCGTCCGTGCCCGCTTGCTGGAGGCCGAGGCCAGCGTCGGGTTTGTCAGCGCAAAACCGACACAGACAAAGGTTGTCGAGAGAATAACACCGGCAACCGATGACCCCGCCACCATAAACCCGAAGGGGATGAGGAACATGGTCATCAGCTGGCCGGCACCGAGAAAAACCGAACCTGCCAGTGCCGCGCCCATATCCCCGATCCGGCCGGTTATGGGGCCGATGAGCCCGCCCTGGACAATGACGATCAGCACCCCGATCCAGGTGAAGACCCAGCCGGTGTTCATGCTGGTAAAGCCGAGCACGTCCTTCATGACCAGTACAAAGGAGACCTCCACCTGAGCAAAAGCAAGGTTGAGCAGAAAGACCGCCACGGCAAAGCCGCCGAGCCCGCTCGCCATAAAGTCGCCCCATCTTTCCTTGAAGGGAAGACGCATCTTCGGATCCGGCCTGATGCTCTCATCAACAAAAAACTGGCAGAGCACCATGCCGAGGAAGGAAAGCGTCGCCGCAACCAGAAATGGCGCCATATGCACCGCGCCGCCCAGCCCGGAAAGGAGCCCTCCGAGGGCCGGTCCTGCGACAAATCCGAGCCCGACGCATGCCCCCATGAGCCCCATCCACCGGGCGCGCTGATCGGGTTTGGTGTTGTCCGTGATAATCGCATGGACAACGCTGATATTTCCCGAGGCAAGACCGGAGACGATCCGGGAGACAAACATCAGGGCAAGATTTGTGGTGAGCGCGAAAACAAGATACCCAAGGGTGGTGATCAGGATCGACGTGATCAGCACTTTCTTGCGGCCGATCCGGTCTGACAGGCTGCCAAGGACGGGTGAGCCTATGAACATGGCCAGCGCGAAGGATGCCATCAGCATGGCCATGCTGAATTCGCTGCCGCCTGCTTCATCAATCACCGCATAAGGCAGGACAGGGATCAGGGCGCCGACACCGACAAAATTCACGAAAACAACTAAAAGTAGGCCCTTCATCCGGGATCCTGACAAAAGAACAAGTTAAAACTGAAATTCGGTGTAAATCCGATGAATATCTTCATCCCATTTGCCATGAAACAATTCAAGCAGGGTTTCTGCCCGGGTGGTTCCGCTTTCGGCAATGGCATGAAGCGGGTCAAGGAAGCCGGTTTCATCATTTCCCGCGCTGTCTGTTATCTGGCGGCGATGCAGACCACGGCGCGCGATATCCACCATGGATCTTGCAATATCGCCGACATCCCTGTCGCCAAGCCTGCCTTTCAGCCCGTGCCGGGCAACCGACATCCGCGCCGCAGCTATATCTTCAGCCCCGAGATCAGCGGCAAGCTCCTCTGCCGCTTCAAGCGCATCGGCATCATAGAGAAGACCTGTCCATAAGGCCGGCAGGGCACAGATCATGTTCCATGGCCCGCCATCGGCGCCGCGCATTTCCAGATATTGTTTGAGCCGGACTTCAGGAAAGGCGGTCGTGACATGATCTTCCCAGTCCGACATGGCGGGGAGCTCACCCTCATGCCCGGGGAGACGGCCTGCCATGAAATCCCGGAAAGACAAACCGGCCACATCAATATAGCTTTCACCGCGGTGGAGGAAATACATCGGCACATCAAGAATGTAATCCACCCATTGCTCATAGCCGAAATCCGGATCAAAGACGCAGGCCGGAATACCGCATCTGGCATCATCGGTGTCGGTCCATGCCTCGGCCCTCGTGGAAAGGAGCCCTGTCGGCCTGCCCTCCCGGAAAGGGGAATTGGCGAAAAGCGCCGTCGCAACAGGCTGAAGCGCCAGCGAAACACGGAACTTGCGCGCCATGTCACGTTCGGAGGCATAATCGAGATTGACCTGAATAGTGGTGGTCCGCTGCATCATATCAAGGCCAAGACTGCCGACTTTGGGCATGTGGCGGCGCATGATGGCGTAGCGGCCTTTTGGCATCCAGGGGATATCTTCACGCCGCCAGACCGGATCAAACCCGACCCCCAGCATGCCCAGCCCAATCTCGCTGGTGGCTTTACGCATATCTTTGAGATGCCGGTTGGTTTCCTGACAGGTCTGGTGCAGGTTTTCCAGCGGCGCCCCGGAAAGCTCGAACTGGCCACCGGGCTCAAGGGTGATCGAACCGCCATGGCTGTCTTTCAGGCCGATAATGAACTCACCTTCGGTAATCGGGGTCCAGTGGTGGCTTTCGGCAAGCCCTTTCAAGAGAGCGCCGACACCGTGCTCTTCCTCATAGGAGGGGCGCTGGTGGGTTTTCTGCGCGAAAAGGAGCTTTTCGTGTTCCGTGCCGATACGCCATTGATCTGCCGGTGTCTCACCGGCTTCAAACCAGGCGACCAGATCTTCCTTGCCGTTGATCATCGGGGAGTGATCATGCGCCATCCTGAATTCCTTTCCATTCACCGGCCACGGCCTGCCATACAGCCAGTGCCGCCACCATTGCGGTATCCGCCCGCAACACATTCGGGCCGAGCGAAACAGCAACGGCCCCGGGCATGCCGAGAAGACGATCCCGCTCAGCCGGCGAGAAACCCCCTTCAGGGCCAATGAAGATCGCCGCCGGTCCCTTAAGCTCTGCCACTCGTTCGGTGATGGCATAACCGGGAAGGCCGGCACAGCTTTCGTCACAGAAAATGATATGACGCATCCCGGGCCATTCATCAAGCAATCTGTTGAACGGCACCGGCTCACGCACATCCACCAGTGTTGTCCGCCCGGTCTGTTCGGCGGCCTCAATCGTGTTTGCCTTTAGCCGATGGCTGTTGACCCGGGTCACCTGGGTGTAGTTTGTAATCACGGGCTGTAAAATCCCGACGCCGAGTTCTGCCGCCTTTTCAGCAAGATAATCGATGCGTGCCTTTTTTATCGGGGCAAATGCCAGCATCAGATCAGGCTGATTATCCTGCTCCCGCGAAAGCGCCCCGACACTGAGAACCGCCCGCTTGCGGCCGGTTTCGGCAATTTCGGCCTGCCATTCCCCGTCACGTCCGTTGAAAAGAAGCACCGTATCACCAGATGTGAGCCGCAGAACATTCACGAGGTAATGCGCCTGTTCCGGGGAAAGAGACAGCGCGGCACCTGAATTCAGATCATCGGGAACAAAAAGGCGATGGCGGGCACGGGTATTCATTCATTCTCCATACTCCCCGGGATCATCCTTCGCAAGGTAAAACCCGAAAACCGCCCCGATCAGCGAAATTGACAGAGGCCAAGGGACTTGCACGCGGCCGGGCAACACGGTATCGCTTGGGCATGGCAAAGACGCGCAAATCCGATCTTGATGACATCGGCCTTGATGGTTTCTGGGCTGCCCTGCCGTCACGCTGGCACCCATACATCACCCTGGCCAGGCTTGATCGTTCTGTCGGCTGGTGGCTGCTTCTGCTGCCGGGATGGCAGGCTATTGTGCTTGCGGGCACGATGCACCAGATCAGCCTTTTACGGATTATACACCTGATGCTGCTGTTCCTCATCGGTGCCGTGGTCATGCGGGCGGCGGGATGCGTGATCAATGATTTATGGGACCGTGAGCTGGACAAATCCGTGGAACGGACCCGCAACCGCCCCCTTGCCTCCGGGCAGGTAACGGTGCACGGCGCGCTGATATTTCTCCTCGTCCTTGGATTGACCGGGGCCGTTGTGCTCTGGCTTCTTCCCCTCACGGCGATTGTCACCGGCCTTCTGTCGCTGCCGCTCATTGTGGTCTATCCACTGGCCAAACGGGTGATGGGACTGCCGCAACTGATTCTCAGCCTTACTTTCAGCTGGGGCGCCCTGCTTGGCTGGGCCGCCGTCGGGGTCTGGCCCGGCCTTGAGGCCTGCCTGCTTTACATTGCCGCGGCCTTATGGGTTTTCGGCTACGATACGATCTACGCGGTGCAGGATATGGCCGATGACGCGAAACTGGGGATAGGTTCATCTGCCCTCACCCTTGGCGGGAAGGTCAGGCCGACCGTCGCGTTTGTATATGCGGTCATGATCCTTATTCTGCTGGCGCTTGGGGGGGTGATCGGTGCCGGATGGGGATGGATCGCAGGGGTTGCCGCAGCCGCGCTTCACTGCCGCTGGCAGATAACCCGGCTTGATCCTGAAAACCCTGCACTTGCCGGACGAATTTTCCGGTCAAACCGGGATACCGGGCTGATCCTTACCGGCGCTGCGATGGCCTTTTATTTCGAAAAAACAATGCTATAGGATCTTCAGCGCCTAGAGGTAAGTTTCGGCGTTTTCCGCCACCGCTTCCACCTGTTGCCATGGCCCTTCCGGCACGTTGAGTGATGTCCTTGCCAGTTTGCGTGCCGCGTCTTCCCGGGCCGTACGCTCGGCTGACAGGCGCAATATCCACGCATCAAGATCACCTTCTGCGCCATCGAGTTTCATGACTTCTTTCAGCATGGTTTCTTCACTCATGGCTTGAAACCTGCGGCCGGTGGCCGGAATATCGGCATGGGCTACCGGCCCGGACTGCCCCCGGACAAGCCCTGCCCGTGACTGATACCCGTAAACCGGGGCGGCAAAGACCGCATCATCCGCATCCGGCCGCGGTCCATGGTCCACCTGCCCCTCTTCAAGGCAGATGAAATCATAGGCGATGCCAAGGGCTTCGGTATCATGCATATGACGGAGCTGGGCCGGATCAAGCCATGCTATATTGAGCCGGACCATGGTCCCGGGTGAAGGACAGGCGGTGGCAGGCACCGCCCCGTAATAGGAAAGCGCGGCGGCAAAAACAATATCACAGTCCTTCAGGACACATGAGGTCACCGGAACGAGTGCGTCCGTCCCGAATTTACGGCGCAACTGAAGTGGCGCCCGGTTTGATCCGACGGAAAGAACCGGCAGGCGGCCTTTAAGGTCACTGGCCGGAATCCCCTCTTCCACCAGATGAGGCAGGCCATCGCGCATGAAAAAATCACCTTCCGGTGCCGGGTAGGGGTAGAGTTTGGCCTGAGACAATGGCGCAATGACGCCATCAACATGGTCCGGGAACCAGCGCGGTGGCAGCACGATCAGGCCTCCGGCTCAGCGGTAAGACCAGCCGCTTCATCAAGACCGAGACAGAGATTGAGATTCTGCACCGCCGCACCCGACGCGCCCTTGCCGAGATTATCCAGCCGGGCAACACAGAGATACTGGCCCGCATCCCCTTTTGTCCCTTCATGGCCGAGGATGAAAATCTCCAGCATATTTGTTCCGCGGAGCGCGTCGGCGGCGAGATATCCCTTGCCGGTCAGGCCCTGCGGGGAAAACGGCGCATGGACATTGATAAATATCTCGCCCTGATAATGCCGGGAATAGACAGCGTGGAGATCAGCGGCACTCGCCCCGCCCTTCAACTGATCCGGGATGAGCGGAAGTTCAACCAGCATCCCGCAGGGGAAATTCCCCACCATCGGCATGAAAAGAGGTTTGCGGGAAAGCCCGGTATGGTGCATCACTTCGGGAATATGCTTATGGGCAAGATCAAGCGCGTAACCGAAATGTTTCGGCCCGGCATCTGTTTCCATATATTCAATCAGGGCCTTGCCGCCGCCGGTATACCCGCTGATCGCCGGAATGGTCAGCACCTGTTCCGGATCAAGCAGGCCGGCATCGACAAGAGGCCGGATGAGCGCAATCATGGCGGTGGCATAACAGCCCACATTGGCAATCCGTTTTGCGGATCTGATTCGGTCACGCTGGCCCGGTGCAAGTTCAGGAAAGCCGTAGACCCAGCCATCCGCAACACGATGCGCGGTGGATGCATCAATGATGGTGCAATCGAGCCCGTCGGCGAGACCGACCGCCTCAACCGCGGCGTCATCAGGCAGGCAGAGTATCACCGCATCCGATGCCGCCATCGCCTCACGGCGGGCGGATCTGTCTTTGCGACGGGAATCATCAAGACGGATGAGGCTGATCTCATCGCGTTGCTGAAGCCTGGCGTGAACCTGCAATCCTGTCGTGCCAGCCTCGCCATCAATGAATACGTGATAGGTCATTCTTGGGGTTTTACTCCCGCGCCAAGGCAACGGGCAAACAGTTTTTTTATCCCGGGCCCATCTTTTCTTTGGGTTGAGGTTGTACTTTGCCGCTCAAAACGCTATGTGAAAGCCATGTCTGATATGTTGCCAAAATTAATGGATATGCTGCTCGACCGGGCGCAGAAGGCTGGCGCTGATGCGGCTGATGCGGTGGTTGCGGGCGGCTTTGGTCATTCTGTCTCGGTCCGGCTTGGTGAGGTGGAATCGATAGAACGTTCCGAAGATCATGATATCGGCCTCAGGGTTTTTGTCGGCAAGCGCAATGCCAGCATCTCCACCAGCCGCCTTGATGAGGACAGTATCGCTGAACTGGCTGAACGTGCTGTTGCCATGGCCAGATGCGCGCCCGAAGACCCGTTCGCCGGCCTTGCTGACACAGCATTGCTGGCCACCGATATCCCTGATCTCGATATCTGTGACCCGGATGAGCCGGATGCCGAAACACTGAAGGCCGAAGCGATGGAAGCGGAAGACGCCGCAAGGTCGATGCCCGGCATCTCCAATTCCGAAGGCGGCAGTTCATCCCATGGCATGGTTGATGTCATGATCGCAACCTCAGCCGGATTTTCCGGCCGTTATCAGCGCAGCTCAAGCGGTATTTCCGCCATGGTCCTGGCTGAAAAAAACGGCGTGATGGAACGGGATTACGATTACACTTCTGCTGTCTGGCGGTCTGATCTCGAAAAACCGGCCGATATCGGCCGCCGCGCCGCCGAACGCACCCTCAGCCGCCTTGGCGCAACACGCCCGCCCACCGGCAGTTATCCGGTGATTTACGATGCCCGGATATCACGTTCCATCGCCGGCCATGTTGCCTCAGCCATCAATGGCAGTGCCATCGCCCGCGGGACAAGCTTTCTTAAAGACAAGATGGACCAGAAAATAGCCGCGGACGGCATTTCCCTTGTCGATGATCCGCTGCGGCCCCGCGGCATGGGATCCTCACCTTTTGACGGGGAAGGCCTGCCCCGGCGTCGCCGGATCATGGTGGAAGACGGCGTGCTCAAGGGCTGGTTTCTTGATCTGGCCTCAGCGCGTCAACTCGGGCTTGACCCTACAGGAAATGCCGGACGCGGGGTGGGTGGTCCGCCTTCTGCCGGCCCGTCCAACTGGATCATGGAACCGGGGCAACTGACCCGGGATGAACTTATCGCCGGGGTTGAGGAAGGGTTTCTGGTCACGGAAATGATCGGCTCTTCGGTCAGCCTGATCACCGGGGATTACAGCAGGGGCGCGGCCGGTTTCTGGATCAGGGATGGCAAGATCAGCCACCCGGTCACGGAGGCGACCATTGCCGGAAACCTCAAGGATATGCTGATGCATATCACCCTTGCCGATGATCTGGACCTGACCAAATCCACTGCCGCGCCAAGTCTTCGTATCGACGGCATGACCGTGGCAGGAGCCTGAGCCCATGACACCCCACCATCCACGCCGCGGATTCCGGGACTGGATGGACCTGATGCTGAAAGATCATGGTTTTCTGCGGCTGTGGTGGCATAACCTCGATGAAATCCGCCCGGGGGTATGGCGAAGCAACCAACCCAGCCCGGGGCGGGTTCATGACGCGGCGACCCGGGGGATCAGGACGATCATCAACCTCAGGGGGCCTCGTGACGATGGCGGCTGGCGGCTCGAAAAAGAAGCCTGTGATGCCGCCGGTATCTCGCTTGTCGATTTCACCATCCGGTCACGTGCCGTGCCGGACCGGGATGTTGTTCTTGCCGCTGAGAAGCTGTTTCAGTCGGTTGAATACCCGGTCCTGATGCATTGCAAATCCGGGGCGGATCGCGCCGGCATCATGTCGGCCCTTTATATTCTGCTGATGGACAACGGAAAGCCTTCGGATGCGGCGGAAATGCTGTCGCTGAAATATCTTCATGTCCGCCAGGCCAAGACCGGCCTGCTCGACGCATTTATCGAAGCCTATGCCCCGGCCGCCGGCAGAGGAACCTCTTTCATCGACTGGGCGAGAAACGAGCTTGACCCCGATGCCATCGCCGCGGATTTTCATTCCACGTCCTGGGCGGAACGTCTGGTGGATACCGTGCTCAGGCGGGAGTGATCATTCGGCAAAATGCTGAAGCGCGCAGAGCCGTGCGTAAAGCCCGTTCTGCCGGATCAGATCAGCATGGGTGCCTGTTTCCACTATCCGGCCCTTATCCATGACAAGGATTGTGTCGGCTTTCTGCACCGTGGAAAGGCGATGCGCAACGACAAGGGTTGTCCGCCCCCTGGCCAGTTGATCCAGCGCGTCCTGTATCTGGCTTTCGGCTTCGGCATCAAGGGCGCTGGTCGCCTCATCCAGAAGCAGGATGGGCGCATCTTTCAGGATGGCACGGGCAATGGCGATCCGCTGACGCTGGCCACCGGAAAGACGGCCGCCCCCCTCACCCACCACCGTTTCATACCCTTCGGGCTGGGCAAGAATAAAGGTATCAGCCGCCGCCATCCGGGCCGCCGCCTCAATCGCCGCATCATCGGCATCCAGACGGCCAAGACGTATATTGTTGCGGATCGTGTCGTTGAACAGAACCTGATCCTGACTAACCAGGGCAACAGCCGCCCTTACATCTTCAAGTCGCATCCCGGCAACAGGCTGGCCGTCCATCGTAATCTTTCCTGCTGAGCCGTCATAGAAACGGGGCAAGAGATTGATGATGGTTGTTTTGCCTGCCCCGCTCGGCCCCACCAGTGCCACCACCTCACCGGGTCGGGCCGTGAAGCTCACGTCCCGGACAGCGGGCGTATCCCCGTAGTGAAAAGACACCTTGTCAAAAGTGATCTCGCCCCTGATTTCAGTCAGCGCAACGGCCCCTTCAGGGCTTGAAATTTCAGGCCGGATATCAAGCAGGCCGAAAATGCGGCTCGCCGCCGCCACCGCTTCCTGCACCACGGCGTTGAGCGTGCCCAGCCCCCTGATGGGCTGAACCAGCATCAGGAGCGCCGTGATAAATCCCGCCACATCACCGACCTGCATATCGCCGTTTGCAACCCGCCAGCCGGCAAGCGCTATCACCCCGGCAACAGCGACACCGCCCAGCACTTCAAGGATAGGATCAATCCGCGCCCGCCCGAGCGCCAGCCGGAACAGTTTTTCAAAGAGACGGTCAAAGGCAAGAGACGTCCGGCGTTCTTCGTGATCTTCCAGCGAGTAGGCCCGGACCATCCGCCCGCCCTGCAGGGTTTCGTTCATCAGCGCCGTGACATCAGCCATATGTTCCTGCAAGGCGCCTGTCTCTTTCCGCTGGCGACGGCCAATGGCAAGGATCGGCTGCATGGCGAGAGGATACACCACCAGCACCACCGCGGTCAGCAGCCAGTCAAACCAGATCATCATCCCGACCATGGCCACTATCATCAGCGTATCCCGGACCAGATTATTCGCGAGCCGCGTCAGGGCTTCGCGGATGACCAGAATATCGTTCATCACCCGGCTGACATATTCCCCCGCAGGTGCCGCCTGTATCAGGGCAAGATCAGCACCGATCAGATGTGCCGCCATTTTCTTCTGGATGGATGTCGTTATCCGGAGCGCCAGTCGCGTTACCTGACGGACCTGAAAATACATAGCCAGCCCCTTGATCAGGGTGATCACGATAATAAGCGGGGGGATCTGCCAGATCAGGTCCGGATCAGCAGCGCCAAGGCTGTCAAAAACATGCCGGATCAGCGCCGGATAGGCCGATGCGGCCCCGGACACTATTGCCATAAGCACCAGTGCCACCCCAAGTGCCCTGGCGTGTTGCCTGACCCATTCCCGCCACAGACGGGACAGAACGGCACGGGTTCCGGCGGGAGCTTCTGGATGTGATGCGGTTGTCATTCGCCTGTTTTACGCCGTTTTTCCGATTTCGACAATCGCGCAGACGGGCTGAGCCCTGCCGCTTTCAGTTCACGCACCGCTTCGGCCATCACCTCATCCGGCCGGATGTCATCTATACTGCCGGGAATATCAAGCCTCGTTTTATCGGCCGGGAGGACTGTTTTGATCAGGGGTGAGTCCAGCACAGCAAGAGTGCTGGCAAATATCCGCACCGCCGGTGTCCCCACCGCGGCGGCGATATTGATCAGGCTGGTATCGTTGCCGATATAGAGCCTCGCCGCGGCATGAAGCGCGATCACCGTTGCAACCGACTGATCAAAGATCAGCATCGGTTTCGGTGTTTCAGGGGATAGTAATCTCAATATTTCCTCACCTATTTCGCTTTCCGCAGGACTGCCGCAAAGCGCAATTGTCAGTTGAGGAAACCGTGCGCTGATCTGATCTGCAAGAGAGGCGAAGTGTTGCGGCGACCAGCGACGCGGGGCATCCGCCGCACCGACACCAAAAATGACCAGTGGTCCGGCGTTCTTGAGGAGACCGGCGGCACCTGCGCGTGCCGTATCAGAAGGAACAAGCCGGGGATGGGTATCCTGAGGCACAATCCCTTTCCGGGTGAAGAATGCCGATGCGGCATCACGGGGATGCGCCCGCCGATATGATGCCTCAAGGCCCGCGCCTGTGTTGAGAAACCAGCTTTGTTTGCCTAATCCGTATCCGGATCTTGACGGTATGCCCGCAAGCCAGGCCGCGGCCGCGTAACGCCAGCTCCGGTGCAGGATCCAGACTTCATCGGCTTCAACGGAGACAAGTGCCCACACCATCCGGAAGAACCCGAAAATACCGTCATGCCTCCCCTTTTTTCCCCGCTGGGAGCGAAACAACGGGACAATTTCAAGCCCGCCATGCTCCGCCAGCACCATTTCTGCCTGCGCAGAAGGTTTGGCCATCAGCACAGCTCTGAACATACGGCTTTCCATGACAGCATCAAGCCAGGGCTTGTGCCAGACCATATCACCAATCCCGACCATCGGCTGAATGATCAGAAGGCGGGGAGACGGGTCTTCGGAGGAAACGGCTTCGGACCGGC